>SMWT01000062.1 GCA_004356615.1 Deltaproteobacteria bacterium
AGTTGGCATTAATAGATCTGATTTTATTTGTTTTGCTAAGTTTTTCTATGGCATCAAGAACACCATTAATTACTAAGGTACGCTCTCTACAGGTCCATTCTCTATTATCGCTTGCTTCAACTGGAGTTATCCAATAGGGAAATGAGTTGACTTTATCAAGAATTTTTTGCGTCGTCTTTGTGTGTTTTCTACAATACTCTATATCACCATATTTTTTAAAACTTTTAGGGGATAGGGCCATGGCAAATTGCGCCTGAACCATAGCGATGCCCTGGGCGGCTTTTTTGAGATCCATTCCATCCGTTTTTGCTAAATAGCCATCACCGTAGGTAGTCCAACAGATATCAGTATAATTAGGGATGTATTTGGCATCTTTCATCATACGGGAATAGGAGCAGGAAATGGGAGTGAGCATTTTAGTAACAGGTACCCCAGTTCGATCAAAATAATCATGTCTCATCAGTCTTGAGTAATCACTTTCCTTGGTAAGGTAGTTATCAAACATGATGATATGGCCGGAGGCAAAGGCATCTTGGAAAAAGTGCATGGCAAATCCATGTTCCATAAAGGCAATCCAAAGATAATCATTTCTTTTGCCTTTAGACTTTCTAGCTAAGGCAGCATATTGCAGGGATCTTAAATGATGGATGATAAATTGATTGAGACTATTGTCTGACTTGCCATGATCAACCAGGTCGCTTAAGACCTTTCCAATATCATCGGTACCAGGACTGAAGTGAGTAATTCCTCCCCTGGCGCGAGAGAGATATCCGGGATCGGTAAGAGTTAAAAAGATATCTAGTCTTCTGATAAGATTTCTTCTCTCTCCATCGGAGATGATCTTTTTCTTTTTCTTTTCTTGCTCTATTCTTTCCTGGACGAAGCGCCAATGATCTTGAGCACCCCTAACTAATTGCAGTCCAATGGAATCCGTTTTATCTGATTGTTTTAAAAATTGTTTAAGTTCATCAACATCATTGGAATGATCTGCCGCCATGGCGGCCAATGTGCTATAGGGGATACATTTTTTCTGTTCCTTTTTAGTTTTATAATAAAAAGGAGAACTTAGGTCGTGGCATAACTGATATCCTTCCACTTGATTATATTCAGCAAAGGTTCGATATTTCCTGGCCAAAACTTTTTTGATTTGAGGAGGAAGATACTTTAGCGCTTCATCGGCGATAATAGCATGTTCCGGGTAATACCAGGCCGAAAGGGAGTTGGAAAAAAGGGTAATAAATATTAGAGCGGTAAGTTTTAACACTATTTAATTTTTTTACAAAGAGCATAATCTGTCTATGTATATTAAATAAGTTGCGCGAAGTGTAAAATTCCTTTAATCAATGGGTTTTAAAATAAAACCAAATTCATATTTGTGGCCTTTAAGTAGATATTCCTCATGAATTCTGGCATGCCAGGAATCATCACCACCAACACCCATTTGCAAAAGATCGATATTAAAAGTTACATCTCCGGTATTTTTAACATCAATAGTGTGTTTGGCATCAGTTAATCCCTTCAAAGAATAGTGGTGGGCGCTGACATTTAGTAGGTTTTTATGGGATTTAACCATTAGTCCAAGTCCCTCTGCATTGGTCAGTTTTGCCCATCTAACTTCTGTTTTATTGCCATTTTCCTGAGGTCTTACATAGGGCCAGAAATTATCAATGACTTTATTTTGGTAGAGACCAACAAATGCGCTTTCTTTTTTATCTTGGTACGACTGATGAGGGCCTCGTCCATACCAACTAAAGTTGTCCATAACTTCGGGCAGGACCAGGTTCATACCGATGCGGGGAAGTGATTTAAACTTCTTCCTTTTGGGATTAGAAAGTTCCACGTCAACTGTGACCTCACCACCTGCATAGGTGTAATAGGTAATTTTAAAAGGAAAAAAGACTCTCTTTTTACCGACTAATTCACCAGAGAACTCTATCTTTATGCCATTTGTAAGATTAACTATTTGGTAGGAGCTAACGACTTGATTTAAATCATCCAGGCCGAATTTATACCAATTATAGGCATACATCCCCTTTTTTCCCCACTCACCATCTGAGACAGAACCACGGTCATTATCAATCGGGGCGCGCCAAAGGTTTAATTTCAACTCTCTTTTTAAAAGATCGATCCCCTTATACTGGTACTGGGAAAGAGAGCCGCTTTTCTTGTTAAATATTACGTAACCATCGGTAGTTTTAATCTTAATCTCTTGTTCATCTTCAGTCAGTCTGGTGAGACCTGCCCGCTTTTTTAAAGGAAGAGAAATTTTTGGTAGCGGGATTTGAAATTGCGCTCTAGCGACTTCAAAATTCTTTGGTGCCCAGATATTTTTTTCTCTCAGTTTAAAACTTATATTTAGCCAATATTCCTTTCCAGGTTTATTTTCTGGGAGAGTGTAGGGGATATGCATTGCAGATGATTTAAGTGGAGCGACATTTAAATTGTGTATTTTTCCTCGCTCTAATATTTTTCCATCTTCAAGAAGCGCCCATTCCAATTTAACAAAATCAAGTGTTGAGAAATGATATTTATTTTTTAGTATAAAATCACCGCTTAAAAGATCTCTAGGTTTTACATCAATAAATTCATGGATTTTTTTAACCTCTAACATGGCCGGAGATGGCGTTCGATCAGGCATAACAAGTCCGTTTAGACAAAAGTTTCCATCATTTGGTTTATCACCGAAGTCTCCTCCATAGAGCCAATATTTTTCATTATCCTTGGAAGTGGTCTCAAGTCCCTGATCGACCCAATCCCAGATAAAACCACCTTGAAGCCGGGGATATTTAGGGTCTTCGAAGGCCTGCCAGTATTTGTCAAAGTTACCAGTGGAATTACCCATGGAGTGGGCGTATTCAATTAAAATTACCGGTCTTGTGGGATCTTTTTTAGTCAGTTTGATCATATCTTCAATGCTTGCATACATATTGGAGATGAAATCAAATTTAGGCGGAAGTGACATAAGATAGAGAGTTTTCCCTTCGTAGTTAATAGGTCTTGAATCATCAATTTCCCTCATGGCATTTGCCATGTAGGTGAAGTTTTTTCCTGAACCTGTTTCATTACCAAGTGACCAGAATACAATTGATGGATGATTTTTGTCTCTTTCCACCATGGAGACCCCGCGATCGATAAAGGCCTTTTTAAACTTTTTCTGAACCCCTGGAAACCGTAGAGTCATCCAGAGCATATGGGATTCAATATTGGCCTCATCCATTAGGTAGATTCCGTACTCATCACAAAGCCTATAAAAGTAGGGATCTGTAGGGTAGTGAGATAGTCTTACGGCATTAAAGTTATGTCTTTTCAGTAAGAGAATATCTTTAAGCATGGTCTCTCTACTGACTACTCTTCCATTTTTATGATCAAAATCGTGCCGATTGACTCCTTTAATCATTACCGGAACACCATTAACTAAAAATTGGCCATTTTTTATCTCAGTACTTCTAAAACCAACTTTTATGGCCGTTGCCATGATGGTTTTTTCATCCTTTTTAAGCGCAAGGGTCAATTGATAAAGGTTCGGTTTTTCAGCGCTCCAAGCTTTGATACTTATCAAGGTCTTTTTAAAATTGAGCTGAAGTTCTTTTCCAGCTAGAGATTTTTCTTTTTGAAAAAGGGTATTTCCTTTTTCATCACTAAGAGTGGCCTCTAATTTATAATTTCCCTTAAGGGTGGAATTATAGTTTTTAATTTTAACCGATAGATCAAGCACACCATCATTATATGAATTGGTTAGCGAGGTTTTGGCAAAGAAATCCCGGATGGCCAGATTAGGGGTAGAGTAGAGATAGACATCGCGGTAAATGCCGCTTAGGCGCCAAAAGTCTTGATCTTCTAAATAAGAGCCTGTTGACCAGCGGATGACTTTAACAGCTATTTGGTTTTTTCCTGCTTTAAGGTATTTAGTAATATTAAACTCTGCAGGAGTCATACTCCCTTCACTATAGCCGACTTCAGATCCATTAACCCATAGATAAAAGGCAGATTGAACTCCGGCAAAATGAAGGAAGACTTGCTTTTTATTCCAGTTATTTGGGATTTCAAAAGTTTTTCTATAAGTACCCGTTTCATTACTTTTTGCAGGAATTTTTAATCCTAGGGTTTTAAAAGGGTGTTTCCAGTTAGTGTATATTGGCCTTCCAAAACCTCTCAATTGCCAGTTAGAGGGGACATCAATTTGTTCCCAACCATTTTCCTGGTTAAAAAAATCTTTTTCAACATCGAGAGGACTTTCATAGAACTTAAAATCCCAAGTTCCATTTAAAAGAATGAAATTTCGACTATTCTCCCGCTTAAAGCGAAGGGCGCGTCTTTTAGTGTTATAAGGAATAAAGCTGGCATGGCCTGGGGTTTTATTTTTGCCAATGACATAATGGTCTTGCCACTCAGGTTTAGCTAGGAGTGATGCGGGAAGTAGTAAAAGGAACAAGATTACGAGGTGCTTCATGGTATTCTCTTTTTTTATAACTTTTCGCGTAACATAGGACATTTTCAGGTAAAACTCTACCCCTAAGAGGATTTTTCTGATTTTCCCGTGATAAAGTCGCGAATTTTACTAATAAGGGCCTTGAGAGAATTGGTTTGATTGGTAAGGGCAGAGCTTACAGTGGAATATTCTTCAGACTTTAAATATAGGGATCCAATGGTTTGATTGATGTTTCCGAGCTCTCTATTTAGCAGATTAAATTCATCAAACTCAATATCAACGGATTTAGAAATAGACTTGATGATGGAATTTAGTTTTTCAACATTTTCTAGAATATGATTAAATTTAACCTGGTTTTCCTGTGCTTTTTCAGCACCGATCTCGGTTCTTTCAATTGAATTGGCGATAAGTTTGGAAATTTCCGATGCTGATCTGGCACTCTTTTCTGCTAGTTCGCGAATGGACTCTGCTACCACGGCAAATCCCTTTCCATGTTCTCCTGCCCTGGCCGCTTCAACTGAAGCGTTTAAAGAAAGAATATTTGTTTGAAAGGATATTTCTTCAATGATTTTTATAATCTTTTCAATATTTTTTGATGATTGAACAATTGCTTCCATGGAAATTAAAAGGCCTTTTAATTCTTGTTTCCCAGCTTCTGCAGCATCGGAGGTTTCCTTAGACCATTCCCTGGCCTGTCCAGTCTCATTTTTAATTTGATCTACTAAGGCCTTCAAGGATGTCATGGAATTTGAGATGCCAACTAACCCATCCATACTATCTTCATTACTCTTTTTAAGTTCATGACTGGCCTCCATTATTTGATTAGAGGAGGAATCAATTTTCTCACTGGTTTTTCCCAGTTCTAAGCTAATATCACTGAAGTTTTTTGAAATTCCTTTAAAGGCAAGCCAGACAAATGGAACAACAAAGAGTCCACAAATGGCCAGCACTTTAATGGTGATATCTCTAATATCCTCAAATGGTTCTCCAATTATTTTTGCGGGAATGAAACTTATCAGCACAATCTTCTCAGCATTTTTAAGCTCGGCATCAAATTTTCTGATGGTATAAATACTTCCTTGGTCATCGATGAAATTCCCATGGTCTTGATTAAGGAATCCTTTGGGCAGGTCGGGTAATACTTGAAAAATATCAATAAACGGGGCATTGTGGAAACCAATTTTTTTATATCTTAATCCATTTGGAGTGAGAATTTCTTTAAAATAGTAAAAATCTCTTTTTTCTTTATTTTTTTCTCTTTCTATTAATTTAGTCAATTCATCAGCTTTGGGTCTTAAGTATAAAGATAAAAGAAATTTTCTGTTTTTGTTATAAGGGCTTTCGATTTGTTGAAAGAGGAAGCTTTCATTTACGAAGGTCTTACCATGAAGAGGTAAAAATATTCCATCATTAAAGTGAAACATTTTAGTAGAGTCTTTTATTGTTGCTTTAATATTTTGATATCTCTTAAGCTTTCGTTTAGGTAGCAAAGAATATTCCTTTTTGAGAATTTTATCTCTATTTTTTTGATCCCTATCAAAACCTAAAATCAGCTCTCCTTCAGGAGTGATTAAGGCAAAACCTTCAACTTCTGAAATGTTTTTCATTTCTTGTAAAATTAATTTTTCGTAAAGATTTTCCCATTTAACAAATTTTTTATTTTTTCTGGCCTCGGCCACCGAACGCATGCCGTTTTTTTCATATATATCTATTATCATATTGAGCCGGATGCTATTTTGAGTGGACTTAAATTGATCGGTAAATCGATTGAATCTTAATTTTAAAAAGTTAATATTTAGGTC
>SMWT01000063.1 GCA_004356615.1 Deltaproteobacteria bacterium
CGCTCTCCCAACTGAGCTACACCCCCATTTAAGAGGGTTCAATGTAAGTATTTTTTAAAGCACTGGCAAGAGTTTCTTTATGACAAAATGCGTCTATCTAGATGATTTTTTAAGGAAAGTAGAAAAATGATCCACTAAAACATGGGTGGCATCGGCCAAAAAAAGACCAATATAAAACCAAGTTAGACCCTTATATAAGGGCCTATCCAAATCAAAATCCAGAAAAAAGGAAAGCAGGGCCTTGCCGTAATTTCCAAGGCCGAGCTCAGGATAAAAAAAGCTGTTGATAATGGAGACTATTACCGCACCCAGGACAATTAGATATAGGACTCTAGTCAGAGTACCAAAAAGAATATGATGGGAAATTCCCCGGTGTTTAAAAATCCAGGAATAGGGAGTTAGAAAAAACTTAAGTACCCAGTTCCTTTTCCCGGGAACAATATCTGTGTCTGGGCCAAATATAAAAGTGGAAAAGAGCCAACCCAATAGGAAAAAGATGGCGCCTAGAAAGCTATCTAGGGACATAAAAACTGCTCCCGATAGGAACCCACCCAAAAGCAGATTAATGGTGTCGTGAACTTTTCCTGAGGCCATAGGTAAAATCTAGCACAGTTTTTCGAGTTTACTTAAAAGATCTGCATTTCTGTGTTTAAGCGCCCCTGCTTTTAAAATCTTAGTTTTATAATTTAATTTTTCCTGCAGGAGCTCTTTATAGGTGGAATTTAAACTTGAGGAATTTAAAAGGGAGGACATGGCCTTTATCCGCCAATAATCCATTCCGATATATTTGTTTGAAAGCTGCCCATCATGGCCACCGTATTTTAAGATCAGCGGGGATGGAATGAAACCGACCTGATAGCGAGAGGTAATTCTAAGCCATAGGTCATAATCTTCACAGACAGGAAAATCCTCTCTAAAGTGGCCAACCTCTTGGAATAACTCTTTTCTTATTAAGACGGTTGATGGACTGATAGCGCATAAATCAAGGCACTGAGAAAAGATATTTCCTCCGCTCTTTTTATGAATTTTTTTTTGATTTACCCTTTTACCTTTCCTGATCCAAATCTCATCTCCGTGCACTAGACTTAAATCTTGATTATTTTGGAGAAAATCAACTTGAACTTTAAGTTTATCTGGCAACCATTCATCATCTGAATCTAAAAATGAGATCAACTCCCCGGTAGCAATACTCAGGCCTAAATTTCGGGCGGCACTTACTCCCCGATTGGGGGTTTTAATATATTTGATTTTTTTATTTTCTTTTATTAAATCTCTTACGTGTTTTTCGGTATCATCGGTGGATCCATCATCGATAATTAAAAGTTCAAAGTCTTGGTAGGTCTGACTTAGGACCGATTCAATAGCGCGAAAAAGATAAGCACAGCGATTATAAGTTGGAATTATAATACTAATCATAAGAGACTTACTGCTTTATCAATAATTTTTTGATCTGGCAGATTTTCCAGAGCCTTAAATACTGAGTCTAGTTGATCTGGATTTCTCATGCCTATTAGAGATAGGGAAATTTTATTGGCCTTGTTAAAACCAAGTGCCATTTCTAATCCGGTATGCCCACTTTCCTTAAGATAGCTTAAAACCTTTTTCATTTTTTTCATTTTTTGATTCTTATCTGATTTTTTCCACCAAGGGGCCCAAGACCGGGCATCGGAGCTTTCAAAATCTCTATCCGGCGTTACCCTACCAGAGATTATGCCTTTATCTAGCGTTCCCCAGCCAATAAAATAAACGGGTTCATTAAGCTTCTCTAAAATGTCAGTTTTAGTGCTCGTGTTGAAAAGATTAAATTCCGATTGCAAAACTTCTATCTTTTCTATTTCCTGTGCTTTGTTAAGATCCTCCATGTTAGTGTTACAAAGACCGATATGTTTTATCATTCCCTTTTCTTTAAAGCGTGACAGGACTTCCATAGGTCTTCTGATATCGGTCCTGGGATCTGGCCAGTGAATCATATAGATATCAAGGTAGTCAGTACTTAGATTTTTCAGGGAGTCTTCCAACATTTTGGTAATAACTCTAGGGGAGTTATCGAGATCCACTCTTTTGTTTTGATCCCAAGTAATTCCACCTTTGGAGACAATAAAAACCTCTTCCCTACACTTTGCAAAGGCCTTCCCCATGCGAATCTCTGAAGTACCAAAACCATAGATGGGAGCAGTATCAAATACTTTAATTCCTCTTTCCCTGGCCTTATTTAATAGGGTAATGGATTCATTTTCTGAAATAGGGCCAAATCCATAACCTTTTCCTTCCCCACTGATAGCTCCCCCACCAAAACCGATGGCAAGATTTTTAAAGGCCTGTTCTATGTGCATCGAGTTAAACCTCCCTAAAGATATTAGTTTATTTAGGCCTTGTTTGACAATAGTAGTTAATAGGCCTTAGTTTTCTCTTCTATGGATCTATTAACCTTCGCTCACCGAGGAGAGGCCAAGGCCTTTTTCCGAGAATTCCCATTCAAACCAATAAATTTTGCCTTTGAAGGTTTATACCTTAGTGAAGGCCATTATTTATTGATTACGGGAGAAGGAATTCAGGCAACTAGTGAAAAACTTTCCGCAGTTTTAGGGGCCTTTAAGGAAATAGAAAGTATTTTTAATTTAGGGGTCTGTGGAGCACTTGATGAGAATTTTAATGAAGGGGAGATTCATCCTATAAGAACCTGTTATATGGAAAAAAACTCTAAAATGGAGTTTAAATCTTTTTCTACCCCTAATATTGATGGTCTTGACTGCGTGTCGGCCCACCAAAGAGTGCTAGATACTGGATACGCAAAATATCTTTCTTATTTTGCCCCCCTCGTTGACCGTGAAGTATGGGCCATCGGATCTGTCTGCTCCTTATTTAAAAAATCTTTTTATTCCTATAAATATATTTCTGATAATGCTGATGGGGAAGAGATCTGTCAGGTTGTTTCAGTCAAGGCAGAAAAAATAAGCGAGGCGCTTTTAAGTTATTTTCTACGTTTAAAATCCCCAGACAAAATCAAAAGGATTATTCCCGAATTCAAGGGACTTCATTTCACTGCGTCCCAAAAAAGGCTTTATAACTCCCTAATTAAAAAATTAAAAATTAAGGGCATGCCGCTAGATAAGATTGTTAATTTATATGAGATCAATGCTCTTCCCCTATCACCGAAAAAAAAAGCGGCAAGAGTCCTAAAAGAAATGCAAGCGGCCCTCTTTCCCTTTAACGAAAAGATAAAAAATGATTTACAGGATATCATAGCTCCCATGGAAGAGTTGGGTATAAAAGTAAAGTATCCGAAAAGTTTTGAAACCACAGAAATTGAAATCGGCTCTGTGATAAAAAATGGCCATGATTTATTTAAGCTTATTGAAAACCTTAAAGAGTTTCCCTTAGATAAAATCCACCAGGTCTTAAAAGGAAGAGTTGATGTTTAAAAAAGTCTTTGTTGAAAAAGATATTCTGCACCTAAAGCGAACGCAGGGTATCTTAAATAAGATCTCCTATAAAAAGTTGGAAGAGATTGAAAAAGTTGAAGATATCTTTGGCCGGGTAAAAAAACCTTATCTTCAAAAAAGAACAGAGCTTAATCTTTTTCTCGGCAAAAAGAAGGGAGAACTAGTTAAAGAGGCCCCTGAGGCCTATGGAACCAAGGGTGATCCTCATTTCTATTTTGTTCATGCTTATAATTGTATCTATGAATGCCAGTATTGTTATCTCCAGGGTTACTTCCACTCTCCTGATCTAGTTATATTTGTAAATCATGAGGAAATTTTAAAAGAAATTGAAAAAAAGATAGATGAAACAGATTGTGGTTCTACCCCCTGGTTTCATGCCGGTGAATATAGCGATTCCCTGGCACTCACAAATATTACCGGTGAACTCCCCATTTACTTTGATTTTTTTAAAGATCACCCTACCGCCAAATTAGAACTTAGGACTAAATCAGCAAACATAAGAGAACTTTTAAAAATAGCGCCCCTGAAAAATGTCATCACCTCCTTCTCTCTCTCTCCGGAAAAGGCAATAAAATCTTATGACCTTAAAACGCCCCCTTTAAAAACTCGTCTTAAGGCCATGAAAGAGCTTTTTGGGAAGGGACATCCTATTGGACTTCATTTAGACCCTGTTATTTTTGAAGTGGATTTTGAGGCCTCATATAGCTTGCTTTTAACCGATTTATGTAAGTCCATACCCTTAGAAAAGCTTGAGTACATCTCCCTTGGAGTGGTGAGATTTAGTAAAACAGTCTTCCACCAGGTGAAGAAAAACTATCCGAACTCCCCTCTTTTGGCGGAAGATTTCATCAAAGGAAGTGATGGCAAGGTTCGATATAAAAGACCCATGAGATATTGGATTTTAAATAAGCTAAAGGATCTTTGCATCCAATATGGGGCCAACCCTGAAAATATTTATCTTTGCATGGAAGATGAGGATTAAATACCTTCTAAGATATTTTTAAGCTCAACTGAGATTTCCCTTAGCTCGGCAAAATGCTCAATAGTAAGGTCCCTTAATTGCTCATTCCCCTCACTTCTTTTTAAATTCCGATTCACTTCATTTTCATAATTTAAAAAGTGTTCTCGAAGGTCCATAATCTCTCGGGCAGAGGGCCCTTTTATTACGTTATAATCTACCAAACGTCCAAGTTTACCAAAAACCAAACTTAAGTTTACGGGGCTATATTGATCCCCAAGTAGGTTTTCCCTAATATTCACTATTAGCGCCCGTGCTAATTCGTTATCTCCTCCAACACCTTTTAAAGACTCAATGGTCTTATCTAAAAACTCCATACTCTTTTTAGGTCGACAGATCTCTAAACTAAAAAGCAAGGAATAGTAAATATTTAAATCTATTGTGATGTCAGAATTTAAAAGCTCTTGGATTTTTAAAAATGCCTTATTTGATTCTTTCCTACTTAAGGTCTTTTCAAATATTATGGCCAGTTGCTGGGCCATAGGATTTCTATAAAACTCCGCCTTGGAAAATAATTCTTTTGAATTTTTCTCACAGGCACTTTTTCGATTCTCCACCTCTCTTTTGGACTTTCTTAGGTCCCTTTTTAGGTTCTCCTGTGGGGCCTCCTTAACAATTAGGTTATCTAGCTGGATATCTTTGACGATCGGCGCCGGAGGAGGTAATTTGGTGCTCTCTTTTACCTCATTAAAGGTAATTTCCGGAGGGATCGTGGGATTGGTAAACAAAAAATATCCCAAAATGGCCAACAAAATAAAAACAACAACGAACCAAATATTTTTATTCATATAAATTTTGTAACATGAAAAACAGCATTCTTAAAGACAACACTCTTTTGGACCTTGGATTTAAAAAAATCATCTTAGATCTTCCAAATGCATTTAAAAGAGCGGTGGAAACCAGAAACTGGGAGGCCCTTGATCAAGATGCCTTTAAAGTGTGTGGAAAGGATGGTTTAATTTATAAAGAGCTTAAAAGGTTTCATGAATTTACCCAAGTGGAACACTTGATAAACATTCGCCAAGGCCCAGGGGATGAGGATGGGATCTGGCATGATGATGGGTCTCGATACCTCGCCTTCTCACTATCCCTTAATTTTTCTCCTCAAGAAATTGCGGGTGGAGAGCTTTTTCTGCGAAAAAAAGGTGATAAAAATAAAATAGTCACCTTATCCCCACTACCCTATGGAGAAATGATCGTCTTTTTAACCGGCCAATATAATTTTGAACATAAGGTTGGAGCGGTAACGGCAGGAGAAAGAATTAACTTGGCCGGCTGGTGCTCCTGAGGTTAAAATATATTTACTCTGGAGGGCCCATGAAATTAGTTTTACTTATCTTTTTAGTCAGTTTTTCACTTCCACTTTTATCAAACACGAAAAAAGTTAAGACCGAAAATAAACAAAATTGGATGAAGGAATATAAATCCTTTCTAAATCAAAACTCCAAATTAAGAATGGGACAAGAACTTCGCCTCTATAAAAAACAAAGGGAATTTTTAACCACTTATTACAAAAAAAGGATGACTCATCTTAAAGAGCTGGCAAAAATTCAAAAAAATCTAAAATGGGGCAACAAGAAAAATAATAAAAAAATAATGGCCCTTATAACAAAGAAAAAGGAAGAATTTAAAAAGAACTCGAAAGTGGAAAGAGAGGCATTCTTTCAAAAAGATCTAAAAGCGGAAATTGATAGCTTTAATAGGAAGATGAAACAAAGAAGAGGACTTTTTAGTAAAAAGACAGGCAACTAAATGCCCTGAGACTCCAATTTTGAAACCTTTGCTTCAAGCTCTCGCACCCTGGCATCCATCTTCCCCATTTTTATTTCCAGTGCATTTATTCTTAAAAATTTGGACGAAGGTGGCTCCTTTCTTTGGTATTCAAATCCAGGTTCCTTGTATTCATATTTTTGGGCAAAAAGAATGCCTGCCAGCAAAAATCCGCCAATTAGCGCCAACTTTTTCATTTTCTCCCCCCTATGATGTTTCAATTTTACCTGATTTCACTTATTTAAGGGGGGATATAGTAGAAATTTCCCTAATTTTCAAGAAGTCCCTTGCTCATCGCCCTAGATCGATATATATACAAATACTTAATTTTTAAAGGAATTAGCGATGGCACGATCATGTGATCTTACAGGTAAGAGAAGACTAGTTGGTAATAAAGTCTCTCACGCCAAAAATAGAACTAAGATGAGGCAACAGGTCAATTTACAGACTAAAAGAGTTTTTGATCCAGAAACGAATTCGACAGTTAAACTTCGTTTATCAACTAGTGCGATCAGAACGCTTGATAAG
>SMWT01000064.1 GCA_004356615.1 Deltaproteobacteria bacterium
ATGTTTGTTGATTCCATAGGCCCTGATGAGCTGAGACTTACTTATAAAGGTCAGCAACTTTCTAAAGAGGGTCTACGTTACTGCTACCGCGATTCAAAGTGGTATGAAGGGGTGGAAAAAGCGAAGGTTCTGGCAGACGAAAGGGGCGAAAAAGATTGGAAGAAAATCTGTGTAGAGGAGTTAAAACTTACTCCTCCACATTTAGATCAAGAGATCGTTTTGAAATTTTCAATGATGTATAAAGGTCTTGCAAACGTTATCGCTGAGAAATTTTATGGAAATGGACCTTTTGATGGTGCCTGGCCCATGGAAGAGATTTATAAAAAATTTCAATAGGAGCAAATAGATGAAAATTCTTTTACTTGGAAGTGGCGGTAGAGAGCATGCAATGGCCTGGAAAATGTCCCAGTCTCCATTAGTTGAAACTCTTTACGTTCTACCGGGAAACGATGGCATGACATCTCTTGATAAAGTTTCCAAACTTTCTGGATCTGTAACTGATGTTCCTCTTATTGTTGAGACCTCAATTGATCTGGGGATTGACCTTGTGGTGGTAGGGCCTGAAAACCCACTGTCTGAGGGTGTGGCCAATGCTTTGGAGGAAAAAGGCATAAATGTATTTGGCCCTTCGAGGCAAGCAGCGCAACTTGAGAGCTCCAAGGTTTTCTCCAAAAACTTTATGGTTGAATATGATATCCCAACCGCTAGGGCCTTAATCTTTGATAATTTTGCCGATGCCAAGGCGGCGATGGAAAGGTGGGATGTTACTCAGGGAATAGTTATTAAAGCAGATGAACTTGCTGCGGGAAAAGGTGTTGTGGTTACCAAAGATCGTGCCGAGGCGGAAAAAACGCTTTTTGATTTTATGGAAAATCCCGATTGCACCGTTAATACTAAAAAAGTTCTTTTAGAAGAAATGCTAATGGGAAAAGAGGTCTCTGCCTTTGCTATTTGTGATGGGGAAGATTTTATTTCTCTTGGCTACGCTTGTGACTATAAAAGAGTAGGCAATGGAGACACAGGGCCTAACACTGGTGGAATGGGTGGATATTCTCCTAAAAACTGGCCAAGTAATACTATTAAATCATTTGTTGATGAAAAAGTTTTTAAAACAGTTCTCAGAGGCATGAAAGAAATGGGAATGCCTTTTAAAGGGATCCTTTTTGCCGGCCTGATGGTTGATGGTGAGGTTGCCAAGGTAATTGAGTTTAATGTTAGACTGGGTGACCCTGAGGCACAAATTCTCCTTCCACTCGTCGAAGGAGATCTTGTTCCAACCCTTTTAAGTGCTGCCCAGGGAAAATTATCAGAGCTTGGAAGCAAGGTGATCAAGCTTAAACCAGAGACCTCAGTTCATATCGTAATGGCATCGGGTGGATATCCCTCCACTGATGGGACTAAAATGGATCTGGGCAATGAGATCACTTATCCCCAAGATTTACTTCCCGGAGTTGAAGATAAAAATAATTTTATATTTTTGGCGGGCGCAAAAAAAAGTGCTGATGGCCCACTGGTTAACAGTGGTGGTCGAGTGCTTGGTGTAACCGCCCTTGGGCCAGAGTTAGAAGGGGCGCGCAAGCTTGCTTATCAAACGCTGAAAGATGTCAGTTTTAAAGGTGCTCATTGGAGAACGGACATTGGGCTTTAAAAGATTTGCCATATTAGCTTCCGGAGCTGGATCCAATGCTAGAGAACTTATCAGGCATTGGAAAAAACACCCAGAAAATTACAGCATAGAACTCGTTGTGACTGATAATCCAAGCGCGCCAGTGATTGAAAAGGCGCAGGAACTAGGAGTGAAGTGTTTGGTGATTCCTTTTAAACGAGAGGGATTTTCAACCTATGCCCAGGCCAAGCAGGATCATGAAGTCCGAATAGTTAGAGCTGTAAAAGAGCATAACGTGAACTGGCTGTTGTTGGCCGGCTATCTGAGGATCATGGGGCAGGACCTGCTCACTGAGTTTCATGACAAAGAACTTGGTTTAAACCGGGTCATCAATGTCCATCCCTCTCTCCTTCCAAGCTTTAAAGGAAAAGATGGAATTAAAGAAGCTTTTGATTATGGGGTGAAGTATTCGGGAATCACCATTCACTTTGTGGAAGATGACGTGGATACCGGGCCTATTATTAAGCAAAAAGCTTTTGCCCGCTTAGATGGTGATACTCTAGATGATTTTAGAACCCGAGGACACCTAGTTGAGCATGAGATATTTCCCCAGGTGGTAGATCTAATTGTCGCTGGTAAGTTTGAGTGTCGGTGGGATGGGGATAAAAAATATATTGTAACTAAAGAGAGTTAAATTATGGCCGGAAGTAGAGTTGAAGTTAGATTTTTAGAAACCTGTGGTCACCTGGAAAAGTGGTGCTCACAGGCAAACGAATTTCTTCACGTACCACTAAAAGCGATGGAGCAGGTGAACTTTTATCTGCTTAAACCTGGAAATATGAGCTCTTCAGAGTTAAATGAAAAATTAAATGCCGGGGCCAAGGAAATATTTTTTGATCCCCTTATTCAAGAGGTCTACCTTGGTGAAGTTGAGTATGATTTTGGTAAGCACTCATCTTTTGTAGCTGTTGTATCCTTTCGTCCTGGAGTGACCGATAATCCAGGGCATGCAGCAAAAGAGGCCTTGGCGGTTTTAGATATAAATGCTGAGGTCGCCAGCGGAAGTCTTTATTTTATGTTTGGTGATCTAACAAAAGATCAGGCCAACCATGTAGCAAGTGATCTAATTGGTAACGATTTAATCCAAAAAATCGAAATATTTGAAACTAAAGAATTCTATGCTCTAAGTAGATTTTCCCACGTAGCTCTTCCCGAGGTAATTATTGAAGGGCCGCCTATCTGTAACGAAGTCTCGCTAGAAGGTTCAAAGGAAGAGTTAGAAAAAATTAATCTGGATAATTGTCTCGCCTTAACGCTGGGGGAGATGACCTATATTAGAGATTACTATCGAAAAACAGAAGTGAGAGAAGATAGAGAAAAACGCGGACTTCCCATGAACCCAACTGATGTTGAACTAGAAGTTCTAGCGCAAACCTGGAGTGAGCACTGTAAACACAAAATTTTTTCCGGGGATATTGAATACGTTGAGGGGGATATACCTGAGGGTTATAAAAAACTAGGGAATAGAAAAATTAAAGGCCTTTATCCGACTTTTGTAAAAGGCTCTACCAAAAAAATTGAAAAAGAGAGAAAGCTGAATTGGCTCATCTCTGTGTTTAGCGACAACGCAGGAATAGTTCGTTTTGATAAAAATATAGATCTCTGTATTAAAGCGGAAACCCACAATAGTCCTTCAGCTCTAGATCCATACGGTGGTGCCCTGACCGGAATTCTCGGAGTTAACCGGGATATCTTAGGTTGTGGCATGGGAGCAAGACCTATTGCTAATACGGATGTGTTTTGTTTTGCCCCACCAGATATGCCAACGGACGCAGAAAAAGAATTGATGCCCAGGGGACTTATGCATCCAAGGAGGATCTTTGAAGGGGTTCACCAAGGTGTTGAAGACGGTGGAAACAAAAGTGGTATTCCAACTGTTAACGGGGCCATTTATTTTGACCAAGATTATGCGGGAAAACCGCTAGTATTTGTTGGAACCGTGGGCGCCATGCCCGCTAAGCTTAAAGATGGAAGGTCTTCTAGTGAAAAAATACCTTCCCTTGGTGATCGAATAGTCATGATTGGTGGGGCCATCGGTGCCGATGGAATTCACGGGGCCACATTTAGCTCCCTTGAGTTAAATGAAAACTCACCGGCCACAGCAGTACAAATTGGCGATCCTCTGACCCAAAAAAGAGTATCTGATTTTTTACTCGAGGCCCAAGACCATGGACTTTTTAGTAGTATAACTGATAACGGAGCTGGCGGACTCAGCTCTAGTGTTGGCGAGATGGCCACTATGACTGGTGGAGCAAGGATGGATCTTAGTCTCTGTCCCGTTAAATACCCAGGGCTCATGCCATGGGAGTTGATGATCAGCGAATCACAAGAGCGTATGACAGTAGCGGTTCCTGAAAAAGATCTGGCCGCCTTTTTAGATCTAGCAAAAAGGCGAGGAGTTGATGCCACCAATATTGGTGATTTTAACGATTCCGGAAGACTTGAAGTCTACTACGGCGATGAAATAGTCGCTGATTTAAACTTAGACTTTCTTCATGAATCTCTACCGCCAATGCAGTTAAAGGCCAATTGGAATGGGCCAGTCATGCGAAAGACTTGGATCCCAAGAGATAACAGAGAAGTTATTCCAAGCATGACAGGAGCAGATTTTTTTGAAAACACTTTATACAAACTTTTGAATACCCCAAATATCGCTTCCAAGGAGCCTTGGGTTAGAAGATATGACCATGAGGTTCAAGGTGCTACGCATATTAAGCCTTTTGTAGGAAAAAAGTCTGATGGCCCATCTGATTGTGGCGTCATTTGGCTCTATCCACATGGTGGAGAAAAAGAAAACGCAATTAATATAGGTTGTGGGATTGCTCCTAGAATTTCGCTTTGGGACCCATATGTAATGGCCCAATATGCTGTTGATGAGGCAGTTAGAAACGTGGTGGTAAGTGGGGGAGATATAGATCATCTCTGTCTTTTAGATAACTTCTGTTGGCCTGATCCGGTACAGAGTCCAAAAAATCCTGATGGTGATTACAAAATGGCCCAGTTGGTGCGAACTTGCAGTGGCCTATACGATATCTGTAATACTTATGGAACTCCACTAGTCAGTGGTAAAGATAGTATGAAAAACGATTTCCGCGGCAAGAACCACAAGGGTGAGGAGCTAACGATTTCCATCCTGCCAACCCTGCTAGTAACCGCCATGGCCAGGTCAAAAATAGCGTCCACCGTTACTTCAGAGTTTAAAGCACCTGGTGATCAGGTTTACCTTTTAGGTGAAGAGGGCCAGGGACTTGCCGGTTCTGAGTTCGCGGAACTTTATAAAATAAGCGAGGAAAAACTACCAGGTGTTAACTTGGAGGCAAATAAAAAACTGTATAAAAGTTATTACCTCGCCTGTCAGCAAGGACTTATCAGCTCTTGTCACGACCTATCTGATGGAGGCCTGGCCACGGCCGTTGCAGAATCTTGTATTGGCGCCAGACTTGGTGTCGCGCTTGATATAGCAGGCGTTGAGGATAAGCTAGATTTCCTTTTCAATGAGGCCCCAGGCAGATTTCTAGTAAGTGTTAAAAAAGAAAATAAGGAAGCTTTTGAAAAACATTTCGGTGGCATAACGTATAAGTTTTTAGGTGAGGTGAGTTTAAGTGATTCCGTGGAAGTGAGCATTGACGGGGATAAGATTTTAAACGCCTCAATGGATAAAATGCTTACCGCGTGGAAGAGGGAAAATTAAGATGAGCACTTATAAGTTTTTAATACTTTGTGGCGACGGCATCAATTGTGAGCGGGAAACGGCCTTGGCCTTTAAGCAGGCGGGGGGAGTACCAGTAATTATTCACATCAATGAGCTGCTCGCAAAACCATCGCTTTTAAAAGAATTTCACGGCATGGCCATCCCCGGTGGTTTCTCTTTTGGTGATGAATTGGGCTCAGGTCAGGTTTTGGCGCTTAAAATTAAGCATGGCCTAAAAGAAGAGTTTGAAAATTTTGTAAAAGATAAAAAACCAATTATTGGGATTTGTAATGGTTTTCAAGTATTAGTCAAGCTAGGGCTTTTGCCTTACCCCGAAAAAGATAGAGTCATGGCCTTAGCGCAAAATAAGGATGGAAGATTTATAGATCGTTGGACTCAGTTAAACTTGGTGGATGGTTCAGTTTGTAAATGGACTCAAGGCCTAGATATGAACTCAATTGAGCTGCCGGTCAGGCATGGAGAGGGTAGAGTCGTTTTTGCCAGAGGCCGAGAAGAGGAACTCTTTACGGCACTTTCAAAAAATGGCCAGATTCCTTTTTGCTATGACGAAGATTTTAATGGCAGTTATAAAAATATTGCCGGGGTCTGTGACCCTACCGGCCTAATTCTAGGTATGATGCCTCACCCGGAGGCCTATCTGTTTGAGGCCACCTATAAAAATAAAAAAGAAAACCCTTATGCCAAGGGACTGGGACAACATTTATTTGATAATATCATAAATTTTTTGGAGGGGAGATAAATGAATAACTCGCTTGTGAAAATTAAAAGGGCCATTTTAAGCGTTAGTGATAAATCAGGTCTTGATGTATTGGCCACTGAGTTGATTAACCGTGGAGTTGAAATTATAAGCTCCGGGGGGACTGCCAAATTTATCATAAATCTTGGATTTCCAGTCACTCCCATTGAAAAGGTAACAGGAAACCCTGAGGCCTTCGGTGGCAGAATGAAAACGTTAAGTTTTCAAGTTGCCTCAGGACTTTTATTTAAAAGAGATTCTCTTGATGATTTAAGACAGGCCGAGGAACTAGGCATTGTGCCTATTGATCTCGTTGTCTGTAACCTCTATCCCTTTGAAGTAGTGGCAAAAAGAGGAGGCACGCTTGAAGAGCTAGTTGAAAATATAGATATTGGCGGGCCAACCATGGTAAGGGCGGCAGCGAAAAACTTTGCTCACGTAACAGTAAGTACTGATCCTCGTGAATACCGGGAATTAATTGATGCCTTAGTCGAATTTGATGGGGCAACAGATTTGGCTCTTAGAAAAAAATTATCCCTAAAGGCCTTTAGACACACAGGCCTTTACGATTCTCTTATTGCCTCCGAGTTGGAGCGAGAAAATAATGATGATGGAAAAACCTTTTGTCTCTCACCTGAGAGAGCAAGTGAGCTGAGATATGGTGAGAACCCTCATCAAAAAGGTTACGTTTATCAGTGGCCACTTGGGAAGGGACTGGCCCAGGCCAAATCGATCCAAGGAAAAGCACTCTCTTACAATAATCTTTTAGATGCCGATGCCGCCCTTAGATCTGCACTTGATTTACACCTCTTAGCTAAAAACGGTCCTTTTAAAAGTGTCGTTACTATTATTAAGCACAGTAACCCTTGCGGAGCGGCCATGAGTAAAACACCGCTTGATGCTTTAGAGATGGCCTGGGCCGGAGATCCTGTCTCAAGCTTTGGCTCTATCATTTGTTTTAACGATGAAGTGGATCGAGAGATCGCTGACTGGCTTTCAAATAAATTTGTGGAAGTAGTCTGCGCTCCAAGTTTTAGTGAAGAAGCACAATCTATTTTTGCTAAAAAGAAAAATCTAAGACTTATTCCTCTAGACCTTGATGAGTTAGATGTATCAGGTTATATGGTCCGGTCTATAACCGGTGGATGGGTAGTGCAAGAAGAAGATCAAGGATTAGATGAGGACTATAAAGTAGTTACGGAGATTCCTTTTGATGATTCTAGAGTGGAGCTGGCAAAGTTTGGCTCTGTAGTTTGTAAGCATCTTAAAAGTAATGCCATAGGATTATTCACCAAAACTGAAAATGGATTCTCCCTTGTAGGTGCTGGGATGGGTAATCCTAACCGGCTAATTAGTGTGGCCCAGGCGATTGATAAGGCAAGAGAAAATGGTGCCCAAGATTTAAGTGATACACTTTTGGTCTCCGATGCTTTCTTCCCTTTTGCCGATAATATTGAGGCAACCTCAAAAGCGGGCATTAAATTTATTGTTCAACCTGGTGGCAGCATAAAAGATCAGCAATTGATCGATGCCTGTAACAATACCGGGACCGCCATGGTGTTTACCGGTAGAAGACACTTCAGGCACTAAGGAGAAAAAAAATGGCAATTTCATATAAGGATTCCGGCGTTGATATTGAAAAAGGTGACGCTCTGGTTGAGAAAATAAAAAATAAGGTAAGAGGAACTTATGGGCCACGAGTACGCGCTGGTGTCGGTGGTTTTGCCTGTTTATATGAAATCTCCCCGGGAAAGCTTCTCGCGGCGGGAACCGATGGCGTTGGAACAAAGCTTAAAATAGCTCAACATTTAGGT
Organism: Deltaproteobacteria bacterium; assembly: GCA_004356615.1. Classification (GTDB taxonomy): domain Bacteria; phylum Bdellovibrionota; class Bacteriovoracia; order Bacteriovoracales; family Bacteriovoracaceae; genus SMWT01. The sequence continues at coordinate 7,929 of SMWT01000064.1, forward strand.
ATTCACGACACAATCGGTATCGATCTCGTTGCTATGTGTGTGAACGATATTCTTTGCACCGGTGCTAAAACCCTCTTTTTTATGGATTATATGGCCACAGGATCGCTTGATGTAGGCGTTGGCGAGCAAATCATCAGTGGCGTGATTGAAGGCTGCAAGCAATCAGCAGCTGCTCTTATTGGCGGCGAAACTGCTGAGATGCCGGGAATGTATCAAAATGGTGAATACGACCTCGCGGGCTTTGCTGTTGGTGAAGTGATGGAAGAGGACCTCGTTGATGGAACAAAAATTAGTGTAGGTGATGTTTTAATAGGACTGCCTTCCACCGGAGTTCACTCCAATGGATTTTCTCTGGTTAGAAAACTGATTAAAAATGATGAAACCGATCTACTTAAAAAAGCACTGACCCCTACTAAAATTTATTGCCAGGTAGTTGAAAAACTTATGGAAAACCACGGGGAGGCCATCAAAGGTATGGCCCATATTACAGGCGGAGGCATGACCAATATTTCCCGCATGAATAAAAACTTCGATTACACGCTTGAAGCTCTTCCTAAAATGGATGAAATTCCCGAGATCTTCTCCGTTTTAAAAGAGAGATCAGGTCTTGGAGATAAAGAACTCTACACGACTTTCAATATGGGAGTAGGCCTTGTCATCGCTACCAGCTCGCCTAATGAGCTTATCGATACGTTAAAAGGACTGGGTGAAAAATACTACGTGCTGGGAAAAGTGCAAACGGGAAGTGGTAAGGTGCATTTAGCAAACGTCACCCTTTAGATTATTTCATTTTACACCAAATTCTAACTTGGTTTTTTTTATCCTCAACCATGACATCATGTCTCCACCAGGGGCCTCGAAGGACCGGACTGGACTTGCCTTGCACCATTCCGCCAATTTTTGAATCTCTAACATAGATGGTCCAACGAAAGCCTTTGCCTTTAGCACCTGCGATGCCTTGATGGTCTGCCATGATGGAGGCATACATGGAGTTAAAGTTTACAAAGAGGTCATATTTTTTATGCACGGTAAAGTTTTTTACCTGGGACTTGGTTCCCCTTTGCATTTTACACTGCATCCAATGAACGTTTTTTCGTTTTGTTCCCTGAGAAAAGAGGGGAAGTGAAAAAAACATAATGCTAATAGCTAGGTATTTCATAATTTTTCCTTATTTTTATTAATCTCTTAACGGAAAGTTGACGCAAAATATTTAAAGGCAATAAAATTTATTTGCGTCATAAAAACCTGTTCTTTCCTTGGCAATTTTGGTCTATATTGAGGTCTTTAAAAAATGGAGAACAAGTTGAAATACTTGGTTTTGATATTTGCCATGGCCTCTTTTAATTCCTGGGGAATTGAAGACGATGGCCCATGTGCCAACAATTGTAGCGATACGATTATACTAAATCGTGCCTACGTAGATGCTCCCAATGAAGAAGGCATGAGAAATCTCTATATACTTGGAATGAATTTTCCTCTTTGCACTGAATTCTTAAATGTCTATTTCGCAGGAAGAGAAATTGAAGTAAGCGCTTCTAATCCCACTCAAATTCTGGCGCAACTTCCAAGTGATCTTTATAAAACTGGTGCCAATAAAATCTTGGTTGAAAAGATAGGATGTCCGGCCAGCCGCTCCTCCACCATAGATCTGACTGTTGAAAGAGGAGATGAGGGCATCTCAAGAGATGATTTCACCACCAGAGCGAGTGCGCCCGTGGATATTTTTCCCTTCAGCTTTGTAGATGTGGAAGTGAACTGTCTCGAGGATGAAAAGGCCATTTCCGGCGGTTTTAAATACTCAACTTGGGAAGTTCGAACGGTTAGGAGCTATCCCGTTGGAACTAAGTGGGTTTTTAGGGCCTATAACAACTCCAAGGCCACATCTCTGGGTAATGAATTCTTCGCCGAATGTGTAAAATAAATTTTATTTACCCAATCTAATTAATTTCCCAAATAATTCGATAAGCCTCTTTAAAGTATACAACTTGGGGGCCTAAATGAAAAAAGGATTGATCGGGACCGCATTGATCACTATGACCGCTTTGGTGTGGTGGATGTTTGTGAACGGTGACCAGGAAGATCTGGCCGATTATGACATCCAGCTTGAAAAAGCAGAAACCAAAAAGATCGCAAAGACAGAAAAATTTCTTAAAAATCTAGAAAATCCCAACGTGCCGAGACTTTATGGCAGATTAGTGATTGGCAAGGGGATGACACCCCTTTCAAAATGGCCTGAGCAAATTAACTATATCAATAAAATTGACCCTAACTGGGATAAAAAGACCGCCGCTCATTTAAATGAGGCCAGCACTTATGATCGAAAAGTAAAGATCACCAAGATGGGAGGGTTTATTGCCTTAAATGCTGATGAGGGCCTTTATCTTGAGCGGGCATTAGTCGAATTTATTCAACCTGATGGTAGCGAGGGCAGTTTCGAGGCGGTTATCAATTCGCAAACTGGGGAGATTGAACTCGTTTTAAATAAAAACATAAATGAATCTTTAGCGGTTGAAGATCCCAAAATTGATTACCCTGACCCTTATGACCCCAAAAATTTTATGGCCTCCGCTGAAGAGCTTAGAGATATTGAAGAGGCCGACAGCGATGAGCTCGTAGAGGCAATGGTATCTGAGGCCAATGAAGAGTTTGATGCGTACGAGTATGAGGAAGAAATCGCCGTAATGGACCAAGAAATTATAGCAATGGATACCGATGAAAATCACCAAGAATTTGTAGAAAACCTGGAAAGAGATATTTCCTCAGAACACTAAGAGAGCTAGGCCATGAAAATATTTCTAATTTTTATCTTATTTTATTCCCTTGATGCTTATTCTTCCGGGGGCAAAAAACAACCAAGCGAAGAAGAAAAAA
>SMWT01000065.1 GCA_004356615.1 Deltaproteobacteria bacterium
TGGTCGCGAAGTATTTCTTTTTGCAGCTTTTTCTTCTCTCTAAGCGCCTTTTCGATATCATTTTGCTGTCTGCTATTAAAACTTGAATAACTTCTTATCGCCTGGTCCTCCAAAGTTTCATCATGCCTTTTGAGGGATGCCAATCTAAGTCTAGAATCCTGCTTCTCATTGGCCATTACCTGTCGGTTTTCTTCTTTTAACAAGTGCATGGACTCCCGAGCATGTTGGTCTAACTCGCTTAAGCTTTTCCTATGTCCATACACTTCTTGATCTAAACGGTCTTCATGCTTTTCTAATAGTAGATCCAACTTTCCTTTCTGCTTGGTTGCAAGAAAATCCAGTTCCCTTTCCCACATTCCCTTTTTGTCCGTCAGTCTGTCTCTGATGTGATCCCATCTTTTATGGTCTTCATTAATTTCTTTTATCATCCTTTGTCGTTGGGTGTTTTTGTGGTTTTCAATCTGGTGGTTGGCCTGGGATTTAATATCTCTCATTTTTTTGGAATAAACATATTCGAGATCTTTTAATTTATTCTCCCGCTTGTTTAATTCCTTTTGATAACTTAAATCCATCTTTTTTAAATTTTGTTGTTTTTTACTGGGAATTTTCATTAAAACTCCTAAAGATTTTGGGGTGATAACTGTTGTATTTTGCGGGGTGGGTTACAATATTTTTTTCCTGCCGTATTCCCGAGGCACATCCAGGATCTTAAAAGCTCAATTTTAAGCGAGGATTCTCCTCCATGATAGGCAAGATAAGTCACGGGATTAAAAGTGCTGGTCACTATGTAGGGCCTATTATCTCTTGGGATAAAGTATCTAGATTTTACCAGGTATTGAAAAACCCGGTATTCACTTTTCCCTGCTCTAGGCCATAAAACAATACCAAATAGGAAGAGCAAAAGAATAATCTGTTTTCTAAAATTATTCATGAGTAATATATTGCCTTAATTAACCATTTATTTTTAGCGGGTATGAATTTCCATTTCAAAGTGGCATTAAATTCCCTATCATATTAAACTATTAAAAAAGAAACAGGATTTTCAATATGTTTAAATACCTCCCGCTATTTTTTTTCATTTCACATGCCTTTGCTTTAGTTGATTACGGGGAAACTTCTAAGACTAAAGCTGCTAGGATCACCACCGGAAAAAGCTGGTACAAGGGAGCAAGTATGGGAGTCGGTTATGAGACCATAAAAACCAAAGATCTAGAGTTTAACCTGGTAAAAGTTGGGATGAAATACCAAACTGATTTTAATCTATATGTGGATACTTCCTTTTGGGCGGGTAAGGTGGGTGGTGATACATTTGGGCCTGGAAACCTGCAGTTAGCACTCGGTTATGGCCTGTCAGGCGTTGGAAATGCCACGTTGGACCTGGTTGCCGGAGTGAACTTCTCTACTTGGGATTCCCACTATGCCAGCGGGAGAGTGGACCAAATTTATTCACTTTTTAGCACTAAAAGATTTTCTAGCTTCATCTTTGGGCTTGGTACACAGTGGAGAGTGACCAGTGATTCCAAGTTGGAAGAAGTTACAAGTATTGGAAATATTGGGACTTATTTTGTCATGCTCGGCCTAGAGATATCAAAAGATATCAACATTTTTATTGAGGGAGGGCTGGTTTCCATTGCTCCTGGTAAAGCTAATGGTTCGGGTAATTACCTAAAGCAAAAAATGAAATATACCTACTTATCGCCGTTACTTCAATTAGGCATTTTTTCACAGCTCTGGGTAGAACTCGGCGCAGCCTTTAAAATAAATGATGAAGGGTACGATGACTCCCTGGCCGGTGCCAGGTTATTCGATCTAAAAGGAATTTATGGTAATTCCTTATTTACCGAAATTAAGTACGCCTTATGATTTATGAAAAAATTCTTAACCTTTAATAAAGATTATTATTACTGTAATAAATGCGGAAAAATCTTTGATAATTCAGAGGATATTTTATTTGTTGAAGATGATTCTCCCCGAGGATTTTGTAGTGAGTCCTGTATTGAAACCTTTTTTAGACCGATGGTTCGCCTCTTTGAAAAAATTGAGGAAAATCTAAGAGCAAAGTATAACTTACAAGAAGAAGAATCCTTAAAGTATCTTGAGTTTCCAAACTTTCTAGATGAGCTGCTTAAAAAACCCCAGGAAATTTGGGCGCTGGAAAATAATTTACAGGAAAAATACTATTTCATCTTTTCCTCATTTAAAGATCGAAAAGGAAAAGATTTTTATCTCGTCTCCATCTGCCTTTTTTATCAAAATCGGCCATCCTTTTTATTTCTTGTTACCGCCACTTACTCTGAAGAGTTTATCGCTGAGTTTAGAGCGGGAGTGAAATTAAATAAAAATCTCCCCATGTTACCTGCTACGAGAGATGCAAAAGAGGCCGAGCTCTTAGGGATGGTTGAAAGGAAAAAAACATTTTTACTCACGGAGCTTTTAAAGCTAAGGGATAACAACGATATTTCTTTTTATGAATTTTCCGAGTTTGAGTCTTTTGTCGATCCCACCATAGATGGGCCTGACGAGGTCTACTCCTTTATCGATGAGGCAGGAGATAAGATAAGGACCTATATAAAAGCTTTCCACAGCGATCAGGGCGCCTTTTATTACTACGTCCTGTGTCTTAAAACAGGTAAAAAATCAGATAAGGGGTTGATTCCCATCTTTTCCTTTCCCTCTAGGGATGGAAAGATTTATCGAAAATTTTCCCAAGGTAGCTTGGTTTCCGGTAATCTAAAAAGCTAAAAACTATGCAGGGAATACCTTCCCATCTCTTTAAAGGCCAGGCAGTAAGAATCATCACCGGTTAAATCTAGCACTTCAGCACATTTTAAATAAGCATTAGGGGCCGGGAGAGGGGCCTTAAAGGGCGCTAAAAAGTCTAGCACCTCATCTTTTATAATGAGCACTCCTTTTATAGGAAATTTGCTAAAGGGAAGGGAACCTTTTGGACTGGGACGATTTTTTAAGAACTCAATTTCATGAATTTTTCTTGAATCCGAGATAAGGAGACATCTTGGCTCGCCTATGAAAATGGATTTATCACCTCCATCCTGGGAATAGGTAGGAATAAAACAATACTTAACCTGGTCGTTGCCCTTTTCGAGTTGGATACGGACAATCTTATCATTACCCGGATCCTGGCAAATATTGTAATGGTTTAAAAATTTTGAATAATGGGAAAAACTCTTTTTTGAAAACTCACACACTTTGGCGCCTGCTGGCCCCTTAAGGCATGAAAATAATAGCAGTAATAAGATTAATTTAGGTATTAAAATACTCACATATCCTCGTTTAAATACCGATTAGTAGGTCTATGAAGTACACGCTCATATTCTTTGGCATCATAATCCTTATCACCTCTGCCTTCTTGTTTCTTATTTTCTCACCTTATTTTATTTACCTTAAGGCGATAAACCAAGGATATTCCTCCTCTTTTTTAACCTTAGGGGCCAGTGAAAAGTTTATGCTCAAACCCCAGGAATTTAAAATAAAAAAAATTGATGAATTTTTGGCGCAAAATGAAAGAAGGTGGAAGTCTTTTCATTTTGGCAATTATAGGATCCCCCTTCCATTGCAGCACCCCACTTTAAGTCTTTTGCCGGTTATAGTTGAAAGGAAGGGGCAGATTTATTTTGGTGGGAATATTATAGACCTAAAAAACTCTCATATATTTAAATTTGTCGCTGGTGATATTTTGGAAATGGATTATCAGTTGGAAAAGCAAAAGCTTTTTGAGCTTCCTGTCTTTAAGGAAGATTTAGAGGGCATTCCAAAAAATAAGTTTTTTAAAATCCTTTTTACCCACGATGTCCATTTGAAAAAAATAGATAAAAAAACCAAGTTAAGTTATATGAGATCTCTGTGGAATATCCCCTATAGTGATTTGGTTTTTAATTTGTTTGTAATTAATGCCAGGGCGCAATTTTTTCCTGAAAAGATGACAGGTTTTTCATTTTATCCGGAAAAGGAAATGGGAGTGGTGGAGACCGCAGATAAAAACCCCAATTATTATAACGAAATAATTTTCATCTTAAAAGGTGATGACATCTACACTTTTAAATACCGGGTTAAAAAAGGTAGCTTGATGGCCGATGCTATCCGCACCAGGTTTTTGCGTATTTTAAAGCTGCAAAAAAGCTATGAAGACAAAAGGATTGAGGCCTATAACGATTTTCGTGCTCTCACCTATGCACAGAAAATAAGCTCAGTGGGTTTTACTTATCTATATGCTGGTTTCACCCACGTACCAGATGATCTTACCTACTACCTGGCAATGATAAGAGATTTGGAAAAAAGACCTGACAATGCAAGGCTTTTAACTCCCTTGTACCAGTACGGGAAAAGAAAATTTAAAATTGAAGAGAAGAAAGCGTACGAAAGAGATGAAGAGTCGGCACAACCGACTGGACTAGATGAAAGGGATAAACAAATTATAAAAGAGGCCACAAAAGAAGTGGAAAATACCGAATTGGATGAGGATAGTTTGACCAAAGAAGAAAAAATAGACTTTTACCTGAAAGAGTCTAAGCAAGACCAAGGATTAGAATCAGAAGAAGGCGTCCTAGAAATGGATTAAAGGGTTAAATTAGTTCCTATAAAAAGAGAAATCCCACCCATATGCCTTAAAGCGTAAACACTACCGTTAGGAAGAGTGAGATTATTTAGGTCCTGCATGATCATTCTGCGCCAATCAAAACCTAAGTTGAGCTCCCACCTACTGCCTTTAAAAAATCTTGCTTGGGCCCCTAGTACATAACCCCAATAACTTCCATTATTGGTCTCACCGGTCCAGGAATAACGAATTTTGACTCCCCCTAGGGAGAGTAGGTAACCACCTCTTAGGTCAAGGGAGAATTTTTTAGATTTAATGAGCAAGTATTGCGCCCAAAATTCTCCCCCTAGAGCAAGCATACTAATGTCTTGGCCGGAGCTTAAGGTGTTAACCGACATGCCGATATCAAAATTCCAGCGCCAATCTAGAGGTCTAAGCTCCCACATCACGGGAATGGTTACCATAAGGCCTGATGAATTGCCTATGCTGGCAGTGAGTTGGTCCCATTCACTGCCAGGGGCCACAAAGGCCACATCAACTCGGAGATGGGAATCACTCAGCCAAATTTCTTCCCATGGCCTTTCTTCTTCTTCTATATGGGAAATATGTCCTTTCTCTTCCAAGGATTTTGATTCTGGAAGGGCGAGATTTTTAATTTCAATATAGGCGATTCGACCGCTTATAATAACTGGAAGTACACTTCCTTGTTGTCTTTTAACGTCACCAACCCGAAGCTTTCTGCCCATTCTAACATAACCAATTGGTGAGCTTAGTTCTTTGTCGGAATAGATAACCGCCCGTGCCGTTTTTACGTAAGCGGTTTGAGCGCCATAGGATATGGCAGAAAAAAGTAATAGCATTAATGGTAGTAAACGGATCATGGGCTAAATGATAACGAGGGGAACCCCTGCCGTCAAAAATGTTTAAAGAAGTTTTTTAAGGGTTTCGATGCGATCGTTTAAATTTTCGGCCTTAGTTAATGATCTACCAATGACTAAAAAGTCAGCACCTTTACCAAGTGCGGAATCAGGTGTTTCAACACGCTTTTGATCTTGAGTCTTTCCCCCAGAAATTTCATCTGAAAATCTAATACCGGGAGTCACTTTTATTAATTTTCGTCCGTGTTTTTCTCCTAAGGAGCTCAGCAGTTCTAATTCTTGAGGTGAGCAGACAACTCCGCCGATCCCAGAGCTATAGGCCAAATTAAAAAGCCTTTGAAAGGCGGTATTAATGTCCTCGGGTTTTATTCCCCAAATCTGAGAAAAATCATCTTCTCCCAGGGAGGTTAAATAGCTGACGCCAAGAATGGAAACGCCGGGTAAAGAAATCTCAGCTTGCTGCTGCGCCATCTCCAGCATTTTCTGTCCACCGCTCAGGTGAACGGTGAGCAGAGTTATGGGAAGTCCTGCGAGGGATTTAACCGCTTTTTTTACCGTTTGCGGGATATCATGAAGCTTTAGGTCCAAGAAGATGTCTGCGCCACAGCGATTGTAGACTTTTTTTACAAACTCAGGGCCTTTTAAACAAAACATCTCAAGACCTATCTTAATGGTAGGTTTTGAGTCTGCAGGCCACTTATTTAAAAAGGTGAAAATCTCTTCTTCTGATAAGTTATCAAGGGCCACGATGATCTTTTTCATCTCTTGTTTCCAAAATTTGGTAGCTCTTGTAACGAGATGGGAGACATTCTTGATTCAGAGTAGTTCATTAGTGATTCAATAACAGCACAAATGTTTTCCACCCGAGTAAAGCAAGGGACTCCGTAGGCGATGGCGGTATTTCTAATACATTCACCATCGGATTTTGAGCTTCCTTGATTGAGTGGCGTATTTAGCACCATTTTCAAATTTTCATCTTTGAGAATTTCAAGCAGTGGTGTTCCACTTTGCTCAGGGCCGTTGATTTTAGAGACCAACTCACAGGGAATACCTTGTTTTTTAATATACTTCCAGGTTCCTGGAGTGGCGGCAAATTGATAACCACTTTGATGGAGAATCTTTAGGTAGGGTAGAATCATCTTTTTATTTTTATCGGCCAGGGAGAGAAGGATTTTTCCCGGACCTATAAGGTTTGGATAATTCCCAAGGTAGGATTTTAAAATCGCAATTTCCTTATCATAATCAACGCCAAATGTTTCCCCGGTGGAGCGCATTTTAGGCCCTAAGATAATATTATCTTGGATAAATCTATCAAAGGGGAAGGTCGATTGTTTAACACAGAAAAAGTCTGCAACCTCTCGGTCCCAAGACTCAATTTTCTCTCCTAGCATGGCATCAGTAGCGATACTTGGTAGTGATACATTATAGGCCTTGGATAAAAAAGGCAGGGTTCTTGAACCACGAGGATTGGCCTCTACACAATAAATTTTTTCATCTTTAACCGCGTATTGAATATTGATGGGGCCTATGATTTCCAGCTGCTTGGCAAGAGCGATGGTGATCTCTTTCATTTTTTTATAGAGGTGCTCAGTTAAGGCAACTGGAGGGGAGATCATTCCCGAGTCACCAGAGTGAACTCCAGCATGTTCAATATGCTCACAGACAGTAAAGACACAATTTCCAAAATTATCTCTGATTAAATCCACATCGTATTCAAAAGAATTTTCCAGGTAATTTTCTATTTGATAAGTGGTATCTGAGTTTTGCAGACTATGTAAGTGCTCTGGAGGAAGCTCAGCTATGTCGTCAAAAGAGTAAAAGATATACATTGATTCCCCGCCAATAACGTAACTTGGACGGATAATAACGGGAAAGCCAATTTCAATCATGGCATTTACCATATTTTTATAACCACGTACCTCCACGGAGTTGGTCTGAGCGAGATCCACTTTTTCAATTTCTCGGGCGAAAAGTTTTCTATCTTCAGTTAGGTTCAAGGTTGTAAGCGTGGGCCCTAGAAAATTAAAGGTGGCGAAATCTTTAATAAAAGTATTTTCGATATGCTTTCTAATCCCAATTCCGGTTTGACCGCTAAAAGAGGCGATAATTCCTTCTGGTTTTTCATTTAAGAAAATATCCAGCAAATCCTCAGAGTATAGGGGTGTGAGGTATAACCGGTCACTGCTATCATAATCAGTGGAGACGGTCTCTGGGTTAGAGTTAACCATAATTGCCTTGATGTTTTTCTCGGATAATCTTTGACAAGATTTTACACAAGAATAATCAAATTCAATCCCCTGACCGATTCTATTTGGGCCGGAACCAAGCACTATTATGGATCTATCATTCACACTTAATGAATGGGCCTCGTTACCAGTAGTATAAGTGGAGTAAAAATAAGGTGTTTGGGCGTTAAATTCACCCGAGCAGGTATCCACCGCTTTATAGACAGGAAAGATATCATTTTCCATTCTGTAGGCCAAAACCTCTTTTTGGGTTTTACCCTTTAGCATGGCCAGATGTTTATCACTCATCCCCAAGGCCTTATAGGATCTAAATTTTTCTACATCATTTAAAATATCCCCATTAACCTTATCGTGTTCAATTTCTTTTTCTGCCTCCACCACTTGTAAGAGTTGGTTGATAAACCATGGTGTGATAGCGGTCATTTGATTAATCTCATCAACGCTCATGCCAAGCCGCAGGCCATCTAGACAAGTTAAAATGGAGAGTTCCCAAAACTTAGAGAGCCTTGCTCCCACATAATCTTTAGTAAGAGGAATGGGTATATTTTTAAGTTGAGATATGGAGGGAATCTCAAGTCCCATTTCTAAGGATCTAAATGCCTTTAAAAGGGCCTCATTAAAACTTCCACCAAGCGCCAGTACTTCTCCCACAGATCTCATCTGCGGCCCAAGCTCTCTTGAGGAAGTGGGAAACTTATTAAAAGGAAAAATTGGTATTTTTATCGCCACATAATCAAGGGTCGGTTCAAAGGCGACAGGTGATGCTTTGGTGATATCATTTAAAATTTCTTTTAAGGTATAGCCAACCGCTAAAAGAGCTGAGATTTTGGCGATGGGATATCCTGTGGCCTTAGAAGCTAGAGCGGATGACCGAGAAACTCGTGGATTCATCTCAATTACGATAATTTCATCTTCATCGCTTGGATTGATGGCAAATTGTACATTGGCCCCACCGGCCACAACACCCATGTGCTTTGCAATATGCAGTGACATGGATCTTAGGTTTTGGTAGCAGCGATCACTAATAGTTTGTGCAGGAGCAACGGTGATACTATCACCAGTGTGAATGCCACAAGGGTCTACATTTTCAATGGAACAAATGATAACACCATTTTTATCCTTATCGACCATGACCTCAAGTTCAATCTCTTTCCAACCCACCAAAGATTTTTCCATCGTTATGGGGAATTTAAGATCTGTGCTAGTAAATACTTCTTTTAACTCTGCTTCATTTTTACAAAGAGCAGATCCTCTCCCACCTAAAGCAAAATCTCTGCGAATAATTAAGGGGTAGCCAACTTCTTCTTTGGCAAGTTTGAGCGATGCATCTGGTGAGTCGCCGGTAAACCTTTTTCCCGTTTGATATCCTAAGGTATTAAGCTCTTGGGCAAAAAGTGATCGATCTTCGGTTCTTTCAATAGTCCAGGCATTCGCCCCGAGTAGAGCAACATCATGTTCTTTTAGGAAGTGTTCTTTTTCCAGATCAATACACATATTAAGAGCAGTCTGCCCACCCATGGTGGATAAAACCGCATCAACTTTTTCTTTTATAATGATTTTTTTGATTACTTCTTTGGTGATGGGCTCAATATAGGTTCGAAAGGCCATCTCCGGGTCAGTCATGATAGTGGCCGGATTGGAGTTTAAAAGCACGACATCAATTCCCAGCTCTTTTAAAGCTTTACAGGCCTGAGTTCCGGAGTAGTCAAACTCGGAGGCCTGACCAATTTTAATCGGCCCTGAGCCAATTAAAAGGATTTTCTTATAGGGAATTTCTTTTTTTATATTAGTGCTTACATCTAACAGTGGAAATAAACTTTTTGTTTCAATTTTTGGGTTATCTAAGTTTTCTAAAAAGGTCTTAATCTCGGTGAAAAAAGGTCCTGCATCTAAAGGCCCAGGATTTGCTTCAGGGTGGAACTGAACAGATTTTAAAAAATGATCAGTGGTAGCGATTCCTTCCACTGATCTATCAAATAGCGATTTGAAACTGATAAAGAGTTCTCGATTTAAAATATTATCATTTAAAATTCTCTCAAGCGACGCTTCATTGGTGGCATAGCCATGGTTTTGTGAAGTAATGACAATCTGGCCACTTACCCTGTCTAGACAGGGATGGTTGGCGCCCCTTTGGCCAAAAGACAGCTTTTCTATCTCAGCACCAATGGCCAGAGAGATCAACTGATGGCCTAGACAAATTCCACGCACGGGAATATTAAACTTAAATAGCTCCCGGACGACTTCCATTTCTTTTTGGTAGTCCCTTGGATCCCCAGGGCCGTTAGATAAAAATATTAGGCGGGGATTATAACTCATCACCTGCTCGGCCGAGGTATTATATCCTAAGGTGACAACAGGGTATCCCATGGATTTGATATTTTCTAAGATGGCATTTTTAATCCCATAGTTGATAACCACAATAGGGTTATCTCCAGGCACTAATACTTCAGGGCCGTCTTGGCTTACTCTGCTTAGTTCACTGCAAACAAGTCTTGCCGCTTTAAACTCCTCTTTGGAGGGAGAGTGCTCAGATAAAGATAATACGGATTTGTGAGAGGTGCCTGAGTTGACTAAATATTTGGTAAGTCCACGGGTATCCATTCCACTTATCAGAGGAACTTCAACTGCTTGTAAAAATATATTAGGCGAAAAGTTTCTTGAAATAATGGAAGTGCAGTGGGCCTTATTTGATTGTCTTACCCTTTCATCTGATGCGTAGTTTCCAGTATGGGAATTGGTGAAAAGGATGTGTTGGCCGAGAAAAGAAGGGTCGGTAATGGTTTCTTCATATCCCGTCATTCCCGTAGTGAAAGCAGCTTCACCCCAGATTCCTTCATTTAACTGAGAGTCATATGCAGGCCGGTTCACAAAACCAGGAAAAGTCTTTCCGTCCTCAAAATGGAGGTAAACCTTTGATTGTTTTAAGGATTTTTGAAATTTAATTTCATTTATCATCTTAATTTCCTAACATAGCAGAGATAATTGCCATTCTCATATAGATTGAATTTATTACTTGCTCGTATCCCTTATAAAATGGGGATTTTAAGACATCGGCGGAAAGCTCCACTCCAATATTCACTGGTCCTGGGTGGAGAATGACAGGTCCTTTTTTAAGTCCCATTATCTTGTTCAAATTGAGCCCGAATAATTTATGGTAGCTGTCATAGTAGGCGGTAGGCCCCGTATGTCGTTCTTTTTGTATTCTTAGGGTATAAATCACATCGCTTAGTTCTAAGGCCTCATCCAAGGATTCAGTAACCATCACCGCGCCGGTAGTTGACTTGGGCAGACATTCTTCTGGGCCGCAAAAGATCACTTTTGCGCCAAATCTTTGCAATAAATCCACCAAACTATTGGCCACCCGAGAGTGGGCAATATCTCCCACGATGGCCACGGTTTTTCCCTGGGGATCTAGACCCAATTCAAATAAGGTAAATAGATCTAAAAGCGCCTGGGTGGGGTGTTGGTTAGTGCCATCTCCACCATTAATAAGACACAGTGGGGGATCTTTTTTAAACTTATCTAGCTCGTTAGAGTTGGGAGTTCTGATGACACAGGCATCAACCCCCTGATATTTCAAGGTAAGGAGAGTTTCTTCAAGGTTTTCACCCTTTGAAAGACTAGAAGTAGAAACGTTGAAATCAATATAATGCGCACCCAATTTTAAAGCGGCAATGGCAAATGAGGTTTTGGTTCTAGTGGAGTTTTCTAAAAATAATGTGGCAAGAAATGGTCGCTGTTCCTGGTCAAAAAAAAAGGGGGTGTTTTGGCCTTCTTTTAACGATTTGGCCATAGAGAGAAGCGTGCTAATTTGACCTTTTGATAGGTCTTGTGTGGATTCTAGGACTTTTGGAAAACCACTCATCAATCCTCCGCGTGAAATTTATTTTTCCCACCAATTTAGTTCACAGAACCTTCTTTGAAAACCTTAAATTTTAATTATTTGTCCCCTTAGGGCAGAAATTAGATTTGGAAAGCTCAGCAAACTTCTCAAAGTAACCATCAATCAATTTTTCATCGCACAAAAGAGTATTTTTTAAGTTTCCACAGACTTTGGAAAACTCTTCTCCCTCTAAATCTTTAGAGACGACAATAGGCCTACCATAATGAACAATAATTTTAGAAAAGGGTTTTGGTAATCTGAAACGATCCCAACTTTTAAAGGCCCAGTAAGACTTGGGAATAACTAAATAAGGAATGATAGCGCAGCCCGATTTTTTAGCAATATCAATAACTCCTGGTTTTACTTCTTTTGCTGGTCCCTTGGGCCCATCAATCGTGAGGGTTCCGATAATGCCATTTTTCATATGCTCAAGCATTTGGTCTCGGGCGGCCTTTCCACCCTTATTCACACCATTTTTTGCACTAGATCCACGAACCACATGAATGCCAAGTTTGGCGGTCGCTATGGCCATCGCGTTGGCATCTCTTGAATGAGAGGCCATGCCTGATATTTGATGGTATTTCCCCCTTTGAGCGAGAATACTGTGAATTAGGTTTTGGTGCCAAAAGCCAAATATTAGTCCTTGATTTTTACTAATTTTTTTGGCCTCCTCAAAATTTTCTAGACCTGTATATCGAAAACGGTAAGTGGAGCGGAGAGAGATCATAACTAGATAAATAAAATGGCCTAAAAAATAATCTAACATGAGGCCCACTCTATACTATTATTTTTGATACGCCTGATAATCTTGCGATTTTTCTGCAATTATCATATAAATTTCATGACATTCAACCCTCTATGTTTAGCAATTTATGGAATACAATACACCCTCCCAAAAAGAGGCACTCTTAAATGAATTGAAAGGAAACCTTTTTGAATACCTGGTAGGTCAAAGCTTGGCGTTTAAAAAGGGCATTTTACCCCAGTTTTATAAAAATTTTGGCGGGCAGATCAAAAATCAACTGGTGGAATACGAAAATTGGCTGCGTAAAAATGATCCAACCTTGTTTAGCAAGCTACCACAACTGGCAGACTCTCTTGCTAGAGAGTTAATTCCCCATTTACCTGATAAACCGGACAATCTACTAGTTATCGGGAAGGCCGGGGGACATCGTCATAGTTTAAATGAGGCCGATCTTTTGGTTTTTAAAGGGAAAAGACCGGTTCCGATAAGTGTAAAATTGTGTAAAACCAAGGCCTTTGTAAATACCAAAAGTGGAGGGGTCAAAAGCTTTCTGGTTAAATACTTTCAAACCTTTTATCAGGCCCCTTTATGGCAAACTCAGTTAAATGAGGCGCTTAAATTGTCTTTTAAGAATATGGGCCATGAGCTCTATGAGCTGGAGGGAATGGATTTTAGAGGTGAGTTCGACGATAGGTGGGATCACTCTCATTTGCCTGGTAAAGTGCCCGCCGAGATGAGACCTAAAATTTTGAAATTCTATTCCGAGGTTATTGGCGAAATTTATGAAATCTTTTTAGAAATGTATGCTATTTCTCCAGAGAAGTTAAAGGCCTGCCTTTATCCCATAATGGGATTTGGCAGTAAGGAAATGATTCAGGCAACCTGCTTCCATGGAATCGAAAATGGGCAAAAGTATCACCTGAAGGGAATAAAAATTTTTACGGGAAGTAGTTTGGTGCATAATTTAAAAGATTTTAAGATTGAGAAGATAAAGAAAAATTTAAGTTCCTTTGAAATTAAGGCGGGTGAACTCACGCTACAAATAAGAGTTAAGCCGATGAATATTTTTACCACTCCGGCGGTAAAGATAAACTGCTCCATAAAGGAGAACGTTTAATGGAGGACTTTGAAATTCTAAGGGGAGATCCTCTTGAAGTTATAAAACAAGTGGAGAGATCTTCTTTAAAGCAGTTTGTCTATATAACCGCTCCGGTAGACGAAGACTTCTTTTTAAATCACTTAAAACCAAACTTGGTGGGTCTTACATTTAATAAGGGTCCATACCTTTTAAAGCGAAATGGAGCTATTGAAGAAATCACTACAGGTGACTATGCTGATGGTTATGAATTGGCCGGGGCCTTCTTTTTGGAAAAGGATATACTTCTTAAATATCTTGATACTGGAGTACTTCCGCTTGAAAAGCTAACAGGCATTCCCCTGCCAAAAAAAAATGAGGGAGAAAAAAGACCGGCACTTTTTTTAGACCGTGATGGGGTGATTAATGATGATAAAAACTATGTGCATAAGGCAGAACAGGTAACCTTCTATGAGGGTATCGTGGATATTATCAAATTTGCTAACGAGAAAGATTGGTATGTAGTGGTTTTAACCAATCAATCCGGTGTCGGTCGGGGCATGTTTAGCGAGGATGAGGTCAAAAATTTGCACTCCTATATGTCCGCGGAACTTAAGAAAAAAGGCGCTATTGTTGATGATTGGTTTTTTTGTCCTTATCACCACGCTCATGGAGTAGGAGAGTATAAAAAGTATTCGTTTATGCGAAAGCCTTATCCGGGAATGGCCTTAAAAGCTTGTGAGAAATATCCAATTGATCTTGATAAGAGTTTTATGATTGGGGATAAGGTGACGGATGAACTTTTTATACCGGGTCTTAGGCCGATTCATATTACCAGGGGAAGTGATCTGAGTAAGGCCCAAGCGCCAGTATTTAAAACTTATGTCGAAATATTAAATTACCTTAAGGCTTCTACTTAACAGAAACTTTAAATCCAAAAGGTCTAATCTTTTGCTCTTCATCCCCAAAGGTACCTTGATCATAAGAGATCTCAGGTCCTGGTTCTAGTTGGCAGAAAGCGTCCTGGTTGGCAAAGGTACCACATCTAAGTCCGTCGAACCCTTCTAGCTGTAGTAAATCTGCCGCAACCTCTCCGGAAAAAATCAATCTTCCACCCTTACCCTCTATGACTTTGACCTTAATTATACAGGTGGGATTAACTGGATTTAGGTCACATGAAAAGTTAGCACTTTCAGTAATTTCCCGTGCAAGTTTAAAAGCGCTCTCTCCATGGAAAGTAATGCTTCCCTGGGCGAAGGCCTGGCCGGTAAAAATCAAACTTAAAGCTATAACTATTTTTTTCATGGCCTAGTTATAGGTCATATATGCAAAAATATATAATTATTTGTCATAACAGGTCATCATAAGCTGTGCTTATGAACTTTTACATAAAAACAGCTATTTAGATGTTATTTTCCAGTATTTTGGATACATTAAGGCGCCATGCGCCTCATTGACGTTCGTGGTGTAAATTTGGTCCAACCCCAGGGTGTTTAAAAGGCCCATTGCCAGGATCAAATTGGTGACCTGATAGGAGGGGAAGGGGCCCTTGATCTCCTTGTCGCTTAAAGAAGATACTTTGCCGAGGGCACTTTCTAGTTGTTTTAGATTATAGCTAGAACCACCTACACCTAACTGGTTCATGATACTTTTGTTGTGGAAACCACCTATTCCCACCACTTTAAATTCCTTCGCCCTTTTTTTAAGCATTTCAGGGGTATTGTAGGAGGTGTAGAGTTTTATTAAATCCAAGGCCTTTTTAGCATTTTTGTCCCCCAAGGGATTTGGACTATTCACTTGTTTATAATCTTTTTTAAGCACACCCTCGATCACCATATTTTTAAAGGTTTTGGGATTCATTTTTTCAAAATAGACTTTGAAATCCAGGTTTTTATCCAGCATGGTCCAGTTCGAACCATTGGCCCCCATGTCCCATACTAAAAGCTTATTGGGTGCTTGGGGATATTTTATCTTAACTCCCAGAAAACCCAAGATGGCCTCAGTTTCAAGGTCGGGAAGAAAGATTTTTACCTTAAGGTCTTCCCTGATTTTTTTAAAAAAAGACATATAGTTAGTCGTGGTTTTAAAAAATTTGGAGGGAATAAAGGCTATATGTACGGGATTAAATCTATTGGCCAAATCGACCATCTTTTTTAGCTTTTCCATGGCACTTATTTGCAAGGCAAGGGAAACTTCAGATTTTCCTTTCAGGGGGTCTGCAAAGTTTAATACAACCTCTTTTTCTAGTAGAAACTTAACTATTTTAATTTTGCAAAAATCAATCTGGCCCACGACGAGTTTGGTATTATAGGCCCCCATATTTATCGCCGCTCGATTCTCCAGACATTTGTTACCCCAAACTTTAAAGGAAAAGCTAAAGAGGATGGCCCAAAAGATAATTTTCATAGGTTCGCCTACCAATTAAGTATATAATTAATTCTATAAGAGGGAGGCCCTTATGAAAATACTGGTAAAATGTATCCTACTATTTCTGTTCACTTTTTCCGTCCACGGGGACGTAGCAAGATGTGTGAGGGATTACAATGAGGCGGTTAAAGAGCGAAATAACGCCAACGGCTCCTATATTACCGCTCAAAATTATTTGCGAAGAGGCAAGGAATCTGATCAGAGAAAAACCCATAAAGCGCTCTATGAAAAATCCTTGGAATGGATAAAAGTGGCCATGGCCAATATAAACCAAGCAGAAAAAATGTTGGATAAAGTGAAAAAGGGAGGGTGTCCTGCAACCTTAGTGGAAAATGCCGGTTCTTTGACTCAGAAAAACTTCACGGATAATGCCACTTACGATCTAATGAAAAAAGACTTGGAAATGAAGTTAAGTCTATTTAAATAATCTATCGATAGTTAAAGGCCTGACTTCTGTTATTTAAAATATTTTGTTTCTTAGGAACTATTCCAGTAGTCTTTTTTTCCAAAAGTTGAGGATCTGCTTCTTTGAACATTTTTTTTAAGGTTCTACCGATGGCCTTACCAAGTAGTGGCGGAACGGCATTTCCAATCTGTCTCCACTGTGCGGATACAGGGCCGCAAAAGACAAAATCGTTGGGAAAACTTTGACAGAGTGCCGCTTCTCTTTGGGTGAGATAGCGATCCTCCGTTGGATGGTAGTAGCTATGTCGATGGGTCATAATTGTTGGAGAGGGTAGTTTTCGATCTAAACGCTGATATTTGGTTTGGCGGAAACGATTTTCTCTTATATTTTTCCAGTCCACATCTAGCCGTAACCTTTTAGGGAAGTATTTTTCTTCATCTCTTTGATATCTGATACCCTTGCCCTCGGGAATTAATTTTAATCTAGAGAGGTCTAGTTTATTAGGTATCTGTGCACAGTCTAAATCATGATTATAAACATTTCCGTTTTTGTCTTTTAAGTTTTTAAAGGCGTCACCAATTGTGACTGGTGGAATATATTTTTTTCCCCGATAGGTATCAAAATCAAGTTTAGGAAACTGTGACTGGTTATTTATTCTAGTCCCAACAAAGATAGTCCTTCTTCTTATTTCGGGAACGCCATAGTTTTGGGATGATAAAACACGAACATCTAGATTGTATCCCATGGAGGAAAACTTTTTAATAATGGCCTTTAGACTCTTTTCATTTTTCTTGGCCAAAAGTCCTGTTACATTTTCAATAATTATAAAATAAGGATTTACTTCTTTGGTAATTCGAAGAAACTGCATGAAAAGCGAGTTTCTTTTATCTCCTGGATCACCGTTGCCTACGGTAGAAAACCCCTGACAAGGTGGCCCACCAACTACGGCATGAATTTGTTTGTTTCCAGTTAATGCTAAGAGTAATTCGGGCGTTATTTCACGAATGTCACCACAGAAAATTTTTGCTTTTTGATGATTTCTAGCAAAGGTCGCCATAGCATGCTTATCATAGTCAATTCCGAGTAAACAATTAAGCCCCGCCATCTCAAGGCCACAGGATAATCCACCCGCACCAGAGAAAACATCAATGAAGTTTAATTTTGTGGTTCGCTTTTTAAAATCCATGGAAGCATTATCATTTTAGATGTCCTTTCATGTCAACTTTAATGTTTCTAATTTCATTTCACTCAGGATATAATTTCTCTAATGAAAAAAAATAAAACGGTACTAGTATCTTTCTCAGGTGGAATAAAATCTCTGGTTGCTGCATATATTTTAAAAAAGCAAGGGGATCAGGTAACCGGGGCCTTGATACAAATTCCAAGTTTAGATGGAGAGTCCTACTCAATGAGAAGTAGCTGTCATCAAAATGATGAGGAAATAGTTCAAAAGTACTGTGACCTTTTAGAAATTCCCTTAGTTAAAATTGATGGCAAGGATTATTACAAACAATTTGTCATTGATAGATTAGTGGCCGCCAAATTATCAGGTGAGGCCCTTATTCCTTGTGTCTATTGCAATCAGGTAAGAATGGACCTGCTGGCCCAAAAAGCAGATGAGTTAAAGATTAATTTCGTGGCAACAGGTCACTTGGCACAGGTATCCAAAAGTTTAACAACCAATAGTTTTTATCTTTCACAGGCCCTTGATCTGGAAAATGATCAATCTTTTTTCCTTACGGGGCTCACAAATGTTTATTTGGAGCGTTTATTATTACCGCTTGGAAAACTGGCACTGGCAGAAATAGTTAAAATTGCAAAATCATTACTAGGAAAAAAGGCAGAGGGAACTGCCCCGAAAATCTGCCTCATGGATGAGGCCTTTTTACCAAGCTATATTGAGTCCCACACCCCGGAGAGTTTAAGGCCTAGAGGAAGCCTAATAGAGTATTTTGAGGATCTACCCCTTGGTGAACACGATGGAATATACCGTTATAAATTGGGGCAAAAAGATATCAGGTGTACTTTTAATGAAGTTGATCCAAGCTATGAAATCGTGTCCATGGATCCCAATAAAAATGAGATCAAGGTTGCTAGGAATTGGAAGCATGAACAAAAAATTTTAATTCTAAAAAAGTTTGAATCCTACACGGAATTAGACGTATCTAAACCTATCCACACTCAGGTGGCGCTAGACCCATTTGCAAAAGAAAAACTACCCGGTATTTTATATTTCAGTAATAATGGGATGGCCTATTTTGAACTGGAAAAACCCATCACCTCTGCTCTTGAGCGGGGAGCGCCTTTAGTGTTCTATATTAGAAGCAAAATAATAGGTCACGCCCTGGTTGAGGAAAGCTACAAAGATGCTCCTCCAATAACTGATACTTTTAGACTATAGGAATTTTTATGGAAATTGAGCAATTAAAAAAACAAATAGAAAAAATAGAAGGAAGCTTTAAAAGTAACCTCTCAGGGCAGAAAGATTATCGTGATATTCTATACTATGAAGGCGAACTGCTAAAGGCCAAAGTGGAAAAAGAATTCAAGATACCCCTGCACCAATTGTCTGCTAAACTTGGAGACAACTCTGATCCAGAGATGGGAAATCATGGCCATAAAAGATCTGATTATGTCCTGGCCTGGGAGAAAGTGGAGGATTCATTCACTTTTACCCTGGAAAATATCAAGCGGGGTAAAAAGCTGAAATTAGTGAAATGTCCCCCCGTATTTTTTCCTTATCTGTCCAAACTG
This sequence comes from Deltaproteobacteria bacterium, assembly GCA_004356615.1. Classification (GTDB taxonomy): domain Bacteria; phylum Bdellovibrionota; class Bacteriovoracia; order Bacteriovoracales; family Bacteriovoracaceae; genus SMWT01. The sequence continues at coordinate 18,967 of SMWT01000065.1, forward strand.
CTTCCCATCTTCATTGAAGAAATGGCCACATCTGCTTGATTTACCAAGGATTTATGCTACATATCCTCCATGGATTTAAAGGGAAAAACAGTAGTACTTGGTATGTCTGGAGGAGTTGATTCCTCTGTTTGTGCTGTTCTTTTAAAAGAACAAGGTGCCAAGGTCATAGGTCTTTTTATGAAGAACTGGGAAGAGCTGGATAGCTCCGGTAATTGCCAGTCCGCTAAAGAGTTCGAAGATGTTAAAGCAGTCTGTGAAAAAATCGATATTCCCTACTATAGTGTGAACTTTGTTAAAGAGTACAAAGAACGAGTCTTCACTGAATTCCTCCACGACTTTGAAAAAGGCCTTACCCCCAATCCGGATATCCTCTGTAACCGTGAGATCAAATTTGACGTCTTCTTTAAGAAGGCACTCAAGCTAGGTGCCGACTACGTGGCCACCGGACATTATTGTAGAAACCACGAAGCAACACTCATAAAAGGTGAGGATTCAGGTAAGGATCAATCCTATTTTCTCCACGCAATTAAATCTTCAGTGCTCGAAAAAGTACTATTTCCCATAGGAGACCTGCCAAAGACCAAGGTCCGTGAACTGGCAGAAAAATACAACCTTAAAACCAAGCATAAAAAAGACTCCACAGGAATCTGCTTTATAGGTGAGAGGAATTTCAAACCTTTTCTACAACAATACCTAAAAACCAAACCCGGTAACTTTATAAACCTTAAGGGAGAGGTTCAGGGCATCCACTCAGGAGCAGTTTTCTACACCCTTGGACAGAGGCGGGGACTAGGACTCGGTGGCCCGGGAGAGCGCTGGTATGTGGTGGATAAAGACGTCTCTTCTAATACCGTTACTGTGGAAAGAGGATCAGAGCACCCGGCCCTCTATAGTGACTATCTAAAAGCGAGAGATATCACTTGGATAAATCCAGAGCAAGAAATTAAAACCCCCTTCACCTGTCAGGCCAAGATTCGCTATAGGCAAAAAGACCAAGTTTGCACTATTGAAAAAAATGAAGATGGAGAGTTGCTAGTAACATTTAACACCCCTCAAAGAGCAGTTACTCCCGGACAATCAATCGTATTTTATAAGGGAAATATCTGTTTAGGCGGGGCCAAAATTACCACTAGAGGGCCTAGTTATTTTGAGTTAAAGAAAGAGGTTTCTATTCCTCAGGATTCAATTTAGGACAAAACTTTTCTTCAAATGATAGACAATCCTCTCCGGTTTCCCTAATCACTGCAGAATTGGGATAGTCCTTGGATTTAAATCCATACAACCGGCATCCCCTAGGCCTTTCCGGATCCCAACTGGTGAAGTAGTGTTTGCATTTTAGACAATCAATCCGTTGATCACTCATAAAAATCCTCCCTAATTTCAATTATAGCCAAAATGTACAAATTTTTTTAGGTGTAAAAAAAGTGTTCAGAAATGCCCAAGAATTAGACACTTAACTACCTAGAATTACGCAATATCAACCACTTAAAGTTGGCCTTTCATTTGCATATAAAAGGGTAGATTTAGGAGTAATTATGAACAAACAAGATTTAAACCTAGTAACGTTTCCGGCCTCAAAGAACTATCCAGTAGAAGATAGGGAGTTCACTAAAGAGGTGACAGCGCAATTTAGCATTATTGAGCATAAGCTTGAATTGGTGCGACAACAGTTGGAACTGCTAGATATCACACAAGAACGAATAAGGTTTTACTTGGACGAGATAGACAACTTCATCCCCTAA
>SMWT01000066.1 GCA_004356615.1 Deltaproteobacteria bacterium
AAGAAGAAACCAATCAGGTCTTTTTCTATCACTAAAATCAACAAACTTATCTCTAGTAAACTCTGCAATAGGAGTTAAGATCAAAACAAGCCAAATGACTTGGATTCCAATATTAAACCCAATGGCCTTTTTTAAAATATTTGGTGTTGGTGTTACAACTCTTGAGAGATAGATAACAAAGGGAATAATGGTCCAGCTAAGCCAGTAAAAACGATATAGTCCCATCATGGCCGGTTTGAGAAATAAAAGCATACAGGGAACGCTCCACCAGATCATCTCCCAGAAATATTTTTTATTTTTTTCTCTCTTAAATTTGAAGGTCGCCCAGATAAGCAGCGGCCCGGCCAAACCTATAAGCGCCCCAGCATAATAAGAAAATCTGCGAGGAAACTTGGCCCAAAGAAAGGATCGTCCTGAATGTCTTTCAAGAATTTGAAATTTAAATGATGCCCAATCATGGATGTAATTCCAGTAAACGATAGGCGTTTGCATAATTAAACAAATTAACCCGATCCAGAGAATGTATTTTACTGCGTCCTTAAATTCCTCTTCTCGCCAGCATATATAAATTATTCCCGGAACTAAAATAATGGAATGCCATTTTGCTAAAGCGGCAAGGCCTAATAAGAATCCGGTGAGGGTATATTTTTTGGAGTTTACACTTATTAAAACACCGATACCTAGAAGACCAAATAGGATATCAGGTACGGCAAAGATGGAAAATGCGATAAACATGGGGCTTGAAACTAAAAGAGCGCAAGCAAACCAGGCGGCCTCTTCTGATTTTTTTCTAAGATAAAAGAAAAGTAAAAATAAAGAAGCGATAGAAGAGCCAATGGCCCATATCCTGATGGAGAGGGGATTCATCCCGATTAGGTAACTTGAAATAGTTGTGAGCCAGGCCTGAAGAGGTGGGTGGTCAAAATATGAAAAGTCAGGGTTTCTAGACCACAGCCAGTAATAGGCCTCATTATCGGTAAGAGGAATAAGGAATAGGTTTAATAAATTAAAGGGTAGTATCCACAGCAGAGGGTTCTTCTTAAAATACTTCAAATGCTTTTCCAGTTAAATTTGACGTATGTTGGCACAAACTGGGAACGATGTCACTAAGGGAGGCGCTTTTTTAAAGTGGCCTTATAGACCAATTTGGATCTTCCTTTTTTGTCCACAGAAAGAAAATTTACCTGCGCCTTATTATTTATAAATGAGATATGAGCAAACCCCCAGGTCATTCCCTTAGCGAACCTAAAGGTTTCTCTTTGGGTTTTTATCAGCATTTTCGAGGTGTTACTTAGTCCCACTGAGCGCATCTTTGATGCCGCTCCAGAAACTATAAGAGGCAGAACAGGTCCTTTGCCACATGGCTCCATATGGAATTCCAAATCGTGCTCATGGCCTGCGATGTACATATCAGCGTACTGGCATAGTCTTTTTAATATAGCATTTCTAAGGGCCATTGCTTGATAGTGCTTAGTTCCGCCAACAGACCAAAGGGTATGATGCCCATAAACGATTTTCCATTTGGCCTTAGAGTCTTCCAGGGATTTCTTAAGCCATCTCATTTGATAGTAGAGCTCTCTAATAGTCTCAGGTGCTTCAGGTGGTTTATATTTTTTAGGTTCATCGTCATCTTGCACTAGCATGGCCGCGAGAATTCTATCTGTATCGATAACAAAAAAATCGGCCTCACCTCTAGTAAATTTATAATAGGTTTTACGTTTTTGGTTATCAGAACTGGGATTAAATACCCAGCGGTTATCTTTTCGGGCCATATAAGTAATCTGATCTCTCGCTCCCCGCAGAGAATTTCTTTTTCTTACCATGGCCTCGGCATATTCCAGCTCTTTTGAAATTTTCCAGTCGTGGTTTCCAAGAGCTGCATAAAAACGAAAGTCCCTATTATTTCTTTGAATGTTTTTCCATGGAAGATATAGCATCTTGTGAAACCGTTCTTTATTTCTATTATCCGGTTCTGCACCATTCGGGTAGATATTATCTCCAAGTACAATGGCAAAATCACACTTTGTTCTTTTACAATAATTGGCCATGGCCCTACCTACATAGGGTGCACCACTTTTTTCGATAAAGAGACCAGGTATATTCCCTTTTGCTAGCGGAGGAAGTATAGCTTTTCCACCCAAGACATCTCCATCTTCAATGGCCTCTGCTTTCCAGTCCTCCAAGCTTACACCGTCAATTTCTTTCTTTTTTTGAAAGTCTTCATGATAGCCACTATCTCCAAATACCAGAAAAGATTGAGCATAGACAGGTTTTATAAGCAAAATAGTAAGGATTAAAATTCTCATAAATATAAGTTTAAAGAATAAAAAACTCTGTATCAATTAAATTAAATTAAATTCCGATAAGAATGCTTATGAGAGAAGAAAAATACAAAGAATTTCTTAAAAAAATAAATGAAAGACTTCTAACCCACAGGATTATCCAGAATAACTCCTATTGTAAGTGGTTTAGAGAAGCGGACCTCACCCTCAAACAGGTAAAAGATCTCACTGTCCAATTCTCTGTCTTTTCCAACTGGTTTCTTGTGGCCCAACTTAAAAAGACCATTAATGCTCCAGACTTAGAATCTATGAGAGCGGCCAAGGAAATTCTCGCTAACGAAATCGGAGTGCTCTATCACAAAAAGGGATCTAAACCAGTCGAGGGACTAGACTATCCCTCAGAAGGATCCGTGGACGGTGGCACCTTTCATTTCACTGCCGGCCATTTTGAGTGGCTTTTAAAATTTGCCAAACCCCTAGGTCTTGGATTTAAAGATCTCGGCCATAGAAAACATGGAACCGAGTCCACGCTCTTTTTTGTCGATGAGCTAGACCGAATATATGGCTCAGAAGATTTTACTACCTCCGTAGGAGCTAGCTACGCCGTTGAACACTGGGCCCATTTGGGGTTTTGGAAAGATTTGATTCAGGGACTAACAAACTTCAAAGAAAAGTCCGGCATCAAAATTCCGCTGGGATTTTTCATTTGGCACGACCTGGTTGAAGACCAACACGCCGCCCATACAGATGAGGAGTTAAAAGAAATCTATATGAAAGACGAAAATTTCGATGAAGAGCTCTTTATTAGAAGCGGAAACGAAATGCTTGATGGTGTGGCCGCTTTTTGGGATGGCCTATTTAAAACTTGTTAATGGCAAAATGGACGGCCATTACAGCAACCGCAAAAAAGATAAAAAAGATTAGGGGTTTTTTACTCTCAAATCTCTTCACAGAAATAGGCCCACCAATCGCCAAAATTCCCCAGAAAGCAAATTTTCCTTTAATCCAAAAAGGGAACGGCTCACCATGAGAGATGCCAATTCTCGCCATTAGTCCCATACCGGAAACCAAAATCATCAGAAAAGAGATCCCATTAACAATCTTGACCCATTTCTTTTTACTATCTGCCAAAAGAGCAAGTCCGAGAGTGATAAGTCCTAGAAATATAAAGGCAATGTGGAGTAATTTATAAGTTTCATAAGGCATGATTTTATCCATTATTTAAAGTTCCCGAGTTTCTAACACGGATAAGCTCAAAATCCTAATGAGAAGACTTTTCCGGACAAAAAAATATTCTTTAATTTCTAACCACTTACCTTCGAAAAGGTAGTTGATGACAAATCAGAGCAAACTATTTTTGATAATCTTTATGGGCATGCTGTTTCCAGTAATCGCTCAAGAGGTTCACATAGTTGAAAAGGGTGAGACCCTCTCTGAAATTATTTATAGTTATACTCCTCTTCCTTCTCATAAACTCTACAATGGAAAATTAAAAGAAATCACCCAGCTCAACCCTCATATTCCAAACATCGATCTTATTTACCCAGGGCAGAAGATCTATCTAAAACCCCAAAAAGAAATTCCAAAAAAAATAGCATACACTAGAACTCCGCAAAGTATAGAAACTACCCAAGATAGATTCATCATTTCTTTTGATTACGGGTTTGAATACTTAAAATTTAAGCAACAAACAGATATTGGAACCTATAGAACTGATTTAGTTCTCCCCAATCTTTTAGGGGCCACTTTTAACACCGATTTTAAAAACTTTGGATTTAATGCCAGATTTCAAACGTTAAAATTTAAATATGTGGATCGAACGGAAAGCGGTTCTGATCAGCTTTTCCGGTTTCAGTTTGGCGGGAACTACAAACTCTTCACCGCCAGGTTTGAATTCAATCAAGAACCTATTTTCTCCCTAGGAGGAGATAACTTTATAAACTTATCCAAACAAACCACTTCCTGGTTTATGGTTGGGGTAACCGATAAAAATGAGATCAAATCCAATAAGCTAACTTTTTATAGATATTCCTTCTTAGTAGGAATCCCCCTATCCACAAATATTGCAGCTTCAGCTGAAAATTTAAGTGATCAAGTGGGTTTCAAATTAGACGCAGAAGGGGAAATTGATAGAGCAATCGCCTCTTGGAAATCCAGTGAGCTTTTATTTTCCCTAGGACTTGGCATTCATTATCAATACCAATCCTTTAAAGCAGACTTTGAAAAACATAGTGGGACAACCAAAATAAACCTTTTTAAAACGGATTTATTTATTTCATTAAAATATGGATTTTAAATCCAAAAATGAGCAGTTATGAAAACACTTCTTTTACTTGGAATACTTTTAACAGGCTGTAAGATTGGCACCGCCACCTTTGATGGCCTCACAGGAGGAGATGGTGCCACAGGCCCTATCCCTCCCAAACCCACCGACTTAAATCTCTCAGATCCTGAAGAAGGGGTACTCAATTTAAGTTGGGTCCATGGAGCAGAAGCTTTTTCCACTTTTGTCTTTAAATGGAAAAACCCTACAGAAAACTTTGATCACGCGGAAGTGACAATGTCTTGGAGAGACTCGAATGGTTCAATAGAGAGAAGGGATTATATTCTTCCTAATGAACCTGAAAGCCATACCTTTACTTCTATTATGCTAGAGGAATGTGTAAGGACATATTTTCCTACGGTTAGAGCGGTTGGTCCACAAGGAGCGGTCTCTGAACCGGAGTATTCTCCACAAAATATTAGATATGACAATACGAATCCGCAACCAGTTACCAAGATTAATGTTTTTGAAAATGATGGCGAGACACCAGGAAAGGCAGTGACGGCAGATTGGTCAGGAGGGCCTGGCAGTGACAATTGTGGAATTGATCATTATGAAATCGCCATTGGATATGATGCAGATTCTAATAATGAATTAGATCCAATTGAGATTAAAAATGTACTTAATTTTACGAGAATTCCAGGAGAAAAGGGGGGAGTGAAAAGCTTTCAGGCCGTGGACGGATATACCTTTACTGATGAGAAAGGAGCAACTCATACGTTTCTTTTTAAAGAGCCATTACAAGAAGATGTTGATTATTTCACAACTATTAGGGTTGTTGATGGGGCCGGTTTTTTTATTGATAGCTCGCCTAGTTTAAGATGGATCGCTTTACCAGGGCCAACTATTGGATTTCCTCCTGATCCACCAACTAATTTAAGCTTAAGTTCTTCCTGGATAACGGGAAACCCTCCTGTTCCTAGTCCTGAGTTTTCATGGACTAATCCCTCAGGTAATTTCAGCCATGTGGAGGTTAGTCTTGGGGTTTATATAGAAAATGAATTAATTTTTAATACTGATTATGAAAAAGCACTAAATCCTCAAAGTCACATTTTTACCAAATTTTTGTTAATACAATGTTCTGGTTTTTATGTCCCCAAAGCAATAAGCGTAAATTCTCTTGGTAATAAATCCAGATCAGTCGTATACTTTGATGGTTTTAGATATGATAACACTAACCCTACACCTGTCACATTTATTGATGTTTCAAAAATAGATGGCATTGTAAATGAAACAGTATTCAAGGCCAATACAGTGGATTGGTCAACAGGTCCTGGAAGCGATAACTGTGGAATAGCTAAATATGAAATGGCGATTGGATTGGATGCTAATTCAAATGGTGTTTTAGATCCAGGTGAACAAATCGATGATGTTCAACCCTTTCAAGTAATTCCGGGTGGGAATGATATAACAAGATACCAGGCAGAAAGTGGAGAAGATGGATTTAATTTTACTCTAGAAAGTGGAAAAAAATATTTTACTAGTATTAAAATTTTCGATGGGGCAGGATTATCTTCTCTAGTTTTTACCAGTGAGGTCTGGGATACGCCTGGCTCCGGTAAACCCTTAGACCCTCCAACTGAATTGGCCTTATCATCAAAATGGGTTAGGGGGTACGACCTTGTTTCAAGTCCACTTTTTACCTGGGTAAATCCCGGAGAAAATGAATTTTCCCACGCAGTAGTAAATCTTGGAATTATTGATGAGGAAAATGGTACCACTACTTTTCTTGGAAGTGAATCTCTTGGACCTGGAGATAATAATCATATCTTTATAAATTTCCCTCTCAAAGAATGTCGCAACCTTTATTTCCCCATGGTAAGTTCTGTAACAGATCAGGGAATTCAATCCGAGCCTAACCTTTTTTTTGATGGATTCAGATATGATAATACTTCTCCAACTCCTGTAACTAATATTGATGTCTCAGCTCAAGATTCATCTCTAACAGATGACATGGATGATATTACCAGAGCACCCACTACAACTTGGTCTCCTGGGACCGATAATTGCAGTGGGATAAAGTATTTTGAAATCGCCATAGGAACAAGCCCAAGTGATATAGAAAGTATTTTATCCTTTATCAAAGTTCCTGGTGGAGATATGACAACTAGTTTTCAAGTGGTGGATGGGGAAGTTCTTACTTATGAAGAGGGCGCTACCTATACGGTTA
>SMWT01000067.1 GCA_004356615.1 Deltaproteobacteria bacterium
AGATTGTGAGTTAGGTGCCATGCCACCTTTTGGCAACCTTTACAACATGAAGGTTTGGGTTGATGTGGATCTTGCCAAGGACGAAAGGATTGCTTTTAATGCTGGAAACCATCATGAGTTATGTCTAATGTCTTACAGCGATTTTGAACAATTAGTTGACCCCATTAGGGCAGACATCCACCGCCACTAATGGACTTATCTGCGCAAAGAAAAGAAATGGTAAGTGAGCAGCTTAAAAAAAGAGGGATCAGTGACCCCCGTATTCTTGGTGCCTTTTTAAAAATTCCCCGTCATCTATTTATACCCGCCGCTGAAAAAGAGCTGGCCTATTATGATGGGCCGCTACCGATTGGTGAGCACCAGACGATTTCCCAACCCTATGTGGTGGCCTATATGACCCAGGCGCTGGATTTAAATGCCGGTGATAGGGTTTTAGAAGTCGGCACCGGCTCAGGTTATCAAGCAGCGATATTATCTCAGCTAGTGGATGAAGTTTTTTCAGTGGAAATTATCGAGACTCTAGGCCTTAGGGCAAAAAAGGTTTTAAAAGAACTGGAACTTACAAATGTTCATACAAAAATTTCTGATGGATCCCTGGGCATGCCAGAGGAGGCCCCCTTTGATAAGATCATCGTCACCGCCGCACCGGAAAAGCTTCCGGAGGATTTAATCAAGCAATTAAAGATTGGAGGGAAAATGATTATCCCCATGGAACTGGGTACTGCGAGTCAATCCCTTAGAATTTATACCAAAGTGGCGCAAGTAGATCCTCCCGGATACCATCTAGAAATTAATGAGCTATTACCTGTTTTATTTGTGCCTATGACGGGGGAAATTAAGGGCTAGCTCTGGGGCAGATAAATCTCTGGATAATTCGCTGATGGGCAGGCATTGAAAACTTTGGTCACCCCGCTGGTTACAAAGTCATATTTAGTCTCATTTAAAATATATAGCTTTCCTTTTTTAACAAAGCTGCCGGCAAACAGCTCATCGATATCTCTTATAACCAACAAGACCCTAGCTAAATCATCTTTAACCATATAGTAGAGATCTTTATTCTTTAAAAGGTAGGGAAAACAGATAGAGGTTACATTCCGGGTAACAAAAATCCTCTGCTTTCCATCGATCATATAAAGTTCATCTTTTTTCATGATGAAGTATTTCTCGGCCGAGAAGGCAGAAAAAACAAACAGGAGCGAAAAAATGATCATTTTTGACATACCAATTCCTTAGGGGAGAGATCTCTCCTTAATTTTAGGTAAAAAATTCTTAGGCGGCAAATTTGGAAATCTGCAGTGAACTGACTAATTCATTATGGAGTTCATGGGCCTCATCTAGTGCTAAGTTTTGCTCCTCAGATTCTCCCTTGGACAAAAAGTAATTGGCCTCTTCCTCCCAACGTCGGATTTTGGTGTCTAGCTCAAAAAAATCCCTCTCCACTCTTTGGATTTGACTGACAGGCATATCCTGGATAACGGCCTCTAAAATCCATTCATTCAAGGCCTTTTGCCGATGGTAATAGCTAGTCTTTTCCATGTAATACATTATACCATGGTAAACAGTTTATATTTAAGATTAAGGTTTTATTAGATGGATAGAATCAAAGGATTATTTTTCGGCCTAAGCATTGGAGACTGCCTGGGGGCCACACCTGAAGGGGATGAACCCCAAATTCCCGTTGAATTTCAATCAGATATTCCCTCTAAAATCGAGGGCAGTGATGTCACTGCCTTGGGCCTGTGCCTTTTAAAGTCCTTAATTGAGTGCCGGGGTTTAAATGTAGATAATTTAGGCAAAAAATTTGTGGAATTTTTTGACAGTGGCCCAAGCTCCTTGGGCAATACGGAATCGAGCGCCTTTTATAGTATGAAAATAGGTCTTGATCCACGCGAATGTGGGGTCTCAAGCGGTGGTAATGGATCACTTCTAAGATGCTCACCTCTGGCAATTTTTTATTCTGCTAAGGCCTTAAAAGAGGTCTCATACCTACAAACCTCCCTCACCCATTCAAGCGAATTTTGCAAGGCCTGTGATTTTTTATTTTTGATGGCCTTACATATGGCACTTGAGGGACTTGAAAAAGGCCTCATCTATGACAGGGTTTTGGAGGAGGCGAAAAAGCTCAATCTGAAGGTCTATGATGCCCTTAACAAACTGCCTGATCTAACGTGGGAACAGCTAGAAACCAGCTCTTTTGTAGTAGATACATTTTCCTCGGCCTTTTGGGGCCTCCTTAATACTGATAGTTTTGAAGCGGCGCTGGTAAGCATCGCCAGCAAAGGTGATGATTCCCGTGCCTGTAGCGCCTTGACTGGGGCCTTATGTGGCGCCTATTATGGCGCCGATTCCATCCCAGCAAGATGGTTAAATAATATGGATCATAAAGAGGAGTTTGAGAACCTATTAAGTCAGGTTAAATAAAAAAGTCCTTGAAAAATATCCTATAGACGCTAACCTAAAATAGTGGAAGATGTAGAAGAAGAAAAAATTGCAGAAGAAACCGCCCCTGAGGAATCAGCAGAAACTGAGGAAGAGGGGATCTTTGGGGAAGATGATATAAACACTGACGGGATCGTTTCTATGGATGACCTTGATGATGTTCCCCTGAGAATTTCTGTTCAATTAGGCCAGTGCCAACTTAAAATGGAAGATATCCTAAAACTAAGTAAGGGATCTATCATAGGCATTGATAAACTGGCCGGAGAACCACTAGAATTTTACATTGGACATCGCTTGGCCGCTAAAGGCGAAGTGGTTGTCTTAAATGAAAAATATGGCCTTCGTCTTACAGATATTATTGATCCTGAAAATAAAGGTCGGTAGTGCAATTTAAAACAATCATTGAACCCTTTCGTATCAAGATGGTCGAGCCACTTAGAATGACATCCGCCAGAGAGCGCGTGGAAATTTTAAAAAAGGCCCATTACAATCTCTTTTTAATCAGGGCCCGTGATATTCTCATCGATTTGTTAACCGATTCAGGAACTGGTGCCATGTCTGCCCGTCAGTGGGCCAAAATGATCGAGGGTGATGAATCCTACGCCGGTTGCGAATCTTATTATGAATTAGAAGAAGTGGTAAAAGACCTAACCGGAATGAAGCACGTTTTCCCCACCCATCAAGGAAGGGCATCGGAGCGCATCTTATTTCAAATCTTAGGGGGGGAGGGAATTATTATTCCCAATAACACCCACTTTGATACTACTCGCGCCAACATTGAGTTCACAAAAGCTGAAGCGCTAGATTTAGTAATTGAAGAAGGGAAAAAACCCCAGTCCGATCATCCCTTCAAAGGGAACATGGATCTAGATAAGCTGGAAAAACTTTTTAAGGAAAATGAGGGGAAAAATAATATTCCCCTCTGTCTTTTAACCATTACCAACAACTCAGGTGGTGGCCAACCAGTTTCCCTGGAAAATATTAAGGCCACCAGTACTCTTTGCAAGGAATACAATATTCCCTTTTTTTTAGATGCCTGTAGATTTGCCGAAAATGCTTATTTCATTAAACTCCGTGAAAAGGGACAGGGAAATAGAAGTGTAAAAGAAATCTGCCAGGAGGTTTTCTCCTTTGCAGATGGGTTCACTTTTAGTGGTAAAAAAGATGCCATCGTAAATATCGGTGGCCTGCTTGTCGTAAATGATGATGAGTTAGCGGGAAAAATTCAAAACATTGAAATTCTCACTGAAGGCTATCCCACCTATGGTGGACTCGCGGGCAGAGACCTTGCGGCCATGGCCCAGGGACTGCGCGAAGTGGTGGAAGAAGACTATTTAGAATATCGAATTAAATCTACCGCATATCTGGGGAAAAAACTTATCGAAATAGGCGTCCCTCTTTTAACTCCCATTGGCGGCCATGCTGTTTATATCGATGCCAAAAGTTATCTTCCCCATATTCCACCAGAACAATTTCCCGCCCAGGCCTTGGCCTGTGAACTCTATTTAGTGGGTGGCATTCGCTCGGTGGAAATCGGCTCACTGATGTTTGGTAAAACAGAGAATGGGAAATTTATCGCGTCCCCAATGGAGCTTTTAAGATTAGCGATTCCTCGTAGAGTCTACACCCAAAGTCACATTGATTTTGTCATTGAAGTTTTCCAAAGGGTTCATACTCAAAAAGACAAAATCCGCGGAGTAAAGATTGTAGAAGAGCCGCCCTTCCTAAGACACTTCAGCGCCAAGCTGGCACTAATTTGAAATAGATAGACTATTCTACTTATCCTAGCAATCCATCATTACAGTCCCCTCAAGCGCCTGTAACTTCACGGGCCCAACTAATTACCAATAGACTACCTTGACATTGCGTACGTTTAGCCCAGGAGAAAAAATCATGGGACTGCCAAAAACCAAAACCGCCACCACTTTACGAAATGACCTTTATGAGAGTTTAAAAGAAGCTTCAGAAGAAAAAACCCAAATCATCACCCACAAACAGGGAGAACCCGTCGTCCTCATCTCCCAGGAAAGATTTAATAAACTACTCGATGAAAAAGAGGCGCTGAAAAAAATGTCCATAGGCCTTGCCCAAATCAAAGAAGGAAAAGGTACTTCCCACAAAACGGCAATTGCCAGCTTAAAAAAAATGAGTAAAAAGTGGATAAAAATTATTGGAATGAACTGGTTCAAAATCTTGCCATGGATATTTCAAAAGGGAATAGGATTGAGGGGCTGATTAAGGCCATTGAAAAATGCGGAAAAAGCTTGGCCGACTTTTTTCCTATTAAAGAAGATGATACCAATGAAATTTCAGATCAATTGATTACAGATTTAAAAGAAAAATAGGATTTTCAATTTTCGGAGTTTCTGTTGCCAATTTTTTTATTAGGCAAATATCTCCAGGCAGAGATACTTCATAGCAACTGTCCTTCCTATACCTTTAGGGCCAAAAATAAACTTGAAGAGGCCAATATTAATTTTATCTATCATAATGTTGAAAATGACCCGAGTGCACGCGATGAAATATTTGAAAAAGTGAAAGAAATTGTAAGTCCCCACACACCCTTACTGTCCCCCAAATTTGGCCAGACGGGAGTTATATTGGAGGTTCAGATCAATTATCAGAAATTCTTCATCTTAAATCTTTCTAATATGAAAAAAAACTACTCTTTTTTTTGCTTGAACGTTACCATTTGATTTAATGGTAAGAAATGAAAGGGCCGTGTTTTTTGGTAATACGGTAAAAACTGGTTCATTATGAAAATTGTCGCCATTGGTGGCGGAGAAATAGGCCGATTTAAAACCACCGTGAATACCACAATCATTGACCGAGAAATTGTCAGACTTTCTGGGAAAAAGACTCCACGATTATTGTTCGTCCCAACTGCAAGTGCTGGATGCGATGAATATTGCGCTGCAATTTACCGCCAATTCAGTAAGAAATTGGGATGCAAGGTAGATATTCTTCTTCTCGTCAACACTGATCCTGAACAAAAGATCATTAAGGAAAGGATGGCAAAGGCGGATATCATTTATGTTGGCGAGGGAAATACGCTAAAGATGATGAGGTATTGGCAGAAATATGGAGTGGATCAGGTTATTATAGACGCAATGCGCAGAGGTGCTGTTTTGTGTGGATCAAGCGCTGGCTCAATTGCGTGGTTTAACTGGGGAAATAGCGATTCAATGAAAACCAAGAAAAATCCGAAAAAACTGATTCGAGTCACCGGATTAGGCCTTCTTGATGCACTGATTTGTCCCCACTACGACACAGAGAAACATCGCCGAGCATCGCTTAAGGAAATGATGAAAAACACCAAGGGTGTTGCCATTGCCTTAGAGGAATGTTGTGCCTTTGTCGTGGTGGATAAGGAGTATCGGATAGTCGCTTCGATAAAAGACCACAAGGCCTATCGTGTGTATTGGAAAAATGGTGAATTTATAGAAGAAGAAATTGCCCCCTCTGAGAAATTTGCACCACTTCACTCACTGCTAACTAATTAACTTGAAATGGAAAACATTGACTTTTGACGTCATGCTTGATACTCAAGCGAAATGGATAATCATCTAAAAACTGCCATTGTTTATTGTGAAAAGAATTTTGGAAAAATGGACGGTAAAACCGCAAATGGTCTTGTTCGTTACTCTGAGGAATATTCCATCCTTGCAGTGATTGACAGCACCTTGGCCGGTCAGGATGCCGGCGAGATCCTGGAAGGGAAAAATAATGATATTCCCATATTTCAAGATTTATCCCAAGCACTTGAAGAACTAAAGGTCCCGCCCAAATACTTCATCTATGGCATGGCCCCCCTAGAAGGCATGCTTTCACAGCAAGAGCGCGGGGTATTTTTTCATGCTATGGAAAAGGGAATGCACATCATTAACGGCCTCCATGAGTTTTTAACCGATGATGAGGCCTTTATCCAAAAGGCCAAGACCTGTAATGTCAGAATCATTGACATTCGAAAGCCTAAAGAGAAAAAGGAACTCAAACTTTTTTCAGGACGCATTTTTGATGTCAAATGTCCAAAGATTGCAGTACTTGGAACCGATAGTGCAATTGGCAAGCGAACCACTGCAAGAATACTTACTCAGAAATTGTGCAAATCTGGGTTAAAAGCAGTATTGGTGGGAACCGGCCAAACAGCTCTCATTCAAGGCGCACGTTATGGGGTCGCATTGGATGCCATTCCAGAACAGTTTATCTCGGGTGAGATGGAAGCAGCTGTGGTTGAAGCATACGAAACTGAATCACCAGATGTAATTATCATCGAGGGCCAGGGGTCCTTAAGTCATCCGGCCTACCTTAGTTCATGCTTTATTATTCGAGGGAGCCGTCCTGATGCCATCATTATACAACATGCGCCGGCCCGGAAAATGCTGGGTGATTATCCAAATATTCCGATGCCAAGCATAGAAAGCGAAATCGAACTTTTAGAAACATTTTCAAAGAGCAAGGTTATAGCTATTGCCATCAACCATGAAAATATGAGTGAAGATGAGCTAGATCGTACCATCGTGGATTATGAGGAAAAGTTCAAGCTGCCAACAACAGATGTGTTACTGAGAGGATCCGACAAGCTAGTGGGCAGGATTTGTACTCTTTTTCCTGGGCTTGAAGAAAAGTTAAAGCACCACCTATGATGTCAACTCCCAGGTTGGAGATTGACCTAAAAAAAATTCAACAAAATACTCGCTGCCTGATGGAACGACTGAGTTTAAAGGGCATCACCCTCACAGGAGTGACAAAAGTCACACTTGGCAATCCGGAAATTACCAGGACACTGCTTCGCGCTGGAGTAAACACCATTGGTGATTCTAGAATTGAGAATATCCAAAGAATGCGCCAAGCAGGGATCAAGGCCCGGTTCATATTGATTCGAACGCCTTTAATCACTAAAGCTGACCTGGTGGTTGAGCACGCTGACGTCAGCTTTAATACGGAGCTTGCAGTAATAGAAAAACTTTCCCAAGTGGCCGTTAGACAGAACAAAACTCACCAGATTTTGCTGATGATTGAACTCGGCGATTTGAGAGAGGGAATCCCTCCAGAGGAATTGAATGAGACGGTAGAGCAGGTTCTTGGTCTTCCCCGAATAAAACTGATTGGAATTGGAACAAACCTCGCTTGTCTCGGCGGTATCAAACCCGACCACCAAAAGATGAAACAGCTTTCAGATCTGGCCCAACGAGTAGAAAAGAAATTTAATCTAACACTTGAATACGTCTCGGGGGGAAATTCAGCAAATCTGGAATGGCTTTTTGGCCTCGGTGAGTCCGGTGATATAGGCCGAATAAATAATTTGCGGTTAGGCGAATCCATTTTTTTAGGGCTTGAGACCTTGAATCGCGGCCCCATCGAAGGCCTGCATACGGATGCCTTCACACTCGTGACCGAAGTGATAGAATCAAAAACCAAGCCCTCGGTTCCATCGGGTGAAATTTGCCAGGATGCCTTCGGGAAAAGGCCAGACTTCCAAAGTTGGCAAGAAAGAGGCAAAATTCATCACGCTATTTTAGGAATTGGGCGTCAGGATGTCCTGGTTTCAGGGCTCACCTCCTTATTAGATGAACCCAATCAGCTTGAGCTACTAGGTGCTAGTAGTGATCATATGGTTATTGCAACCAAGGGCCCGCTTACAGTAGGAGAGCAGGTGAGATTCCGTCTTAATTATGGAGCGTTGCTTGCTGCAATGACATCACCATTTGTAGAGAAATGTTTCCTTTAAGCTATGATTATGTAGTTATCTGGTTTGAAAAAAATTCTTCGTCGAGATGAATTAAGAACTGAGTCAATGCTTTGGAGCGAGAATCAAGTGAAGTTGTCTTAATATACTCATCTTTACGATGAATATTTCCAGCGATAGGACCTAATCCATCAAAGGCAATTGTATTGCTGTCTGCTAAATAATTTATATCCGCAGCGCCGCCAGATTGTTCTCGCTTGTGGGATATTCCCTCAATGTTTTTTATTAAATTATTATAATAATTTGAAAAATTATTAGTTTTATTACACCGTTCAAATGGTGGGCAATCGTCTTCAATGGAAAATAGTGTACGGCATCTTTCACCAGTATTTTTTTTAACGATGGTAGGAGAATTGAGTATATCAATAATCATTTGATGAATAATATCTCTATTTTTTTTAGTGCTAAACCTTACATCTACTTTTGCAGTAGCTTCGCCACAAATTATATTAAATTTGTCATGATTGGTTTTAATACTCCCTACATTGACACTTACATCAGAAAATAAATTATTAAGTTGGTGTAATTGTGAAATAATTAGTGAAAGCTCATGGGCCGCGTTTAATGCATTTTTGCCAACTCTGCCGGAATGCCCACTTTGGCCGTAAACTGATATTTTGTACCACCGATTCCCTTTTCTAGAAGTAATAATTGATCCTTCATTAAGTGCAGGTTCAAACCCTAGTACTATGTCGGAGGCCCTACCAATTTTTTTGAATGCTTGATGAAAACCTTGTGACCCCAATTCTTCACTCGGTGATATAATTAATTGGATATTGAATTTTGGATATTTCTTATGTTCTAAAAAGTTTCTTAATCCCCTGAGAGCAATCAAAATTCCCGCTTTATTATCGGCTATTCCTGGTCCGAAAAGATAATCTTGTGTGGTAGACCCAGAAAAAGAGTATTTTTCACATGGCCCTGAGACAGTATCACCATGGGCAACTAAAGTAACATTATAATTGCTGTTTCCATTTCTATTTGAGATAAGTAAGTCACCTGTGGCATATTCTTTATTTTCAATGAAATTATTTTTAAATCCAATCTGATTAAGTGATTTTGCAATCATTTTTTGAATATGATTAACTCCACTAACATTATTTGTTTGAGAATCGACATTCACCATTTCTTTTAATAGGTGAACATCATGATCGAGGCTTTGGGATACTTGAATATTTGCCAAGGGAAACTCCTTTTAGGTAATCATTTAAATAATTTTCTATGAACCTAAATTCAAATCATAAGTATCACACATTTAGCATGAGCGTCAAGACCGGCGAAGTACTGAATACCTATGGAAAACATGGCCTCAATTTGAAGGGACGAAGAGGCCATTGAGATTATTAAGAATCAAAAAAATACGGATGATTTGCCAATATTGATCATTGACTTTAAATTGCCTGGAATTCAACCACTACCCTACAGATTATCACAATCCTATTTTTCTTTTAAATCTGTAATCAATTGATCTGAAATTTCATTGGTATCATCTTCTTTAATAGGAAAAAAGTCAGCCAAGCTTTTTCCGCATTTTTCAATGGCCTTAATCAGCCCCTCAACCCTATTCCCTTTTGAAATATCCATGGCAAGATCTTGAACCAATTCATTCCAATAATTTTTATCCACCTTTTCATTTATCCCACAATCCGCCAAAACTTCAACTTTTCTTTCCAGCAGCGAAATAAAAATCATTATGCCTGTGCGATCTCTAGTCATAGAAACTTTATTTTCATAAAAAACTTCTAAGGCCCTTTGATAGACTTCTTCCTGCATCTCAGTAGCTGTCGTTAGAAGTCGCTTTACAAAAGGTATATAGGCCAGAGCATAACCCAATAGCATACCGGGGAATTGTCCCCAAATGAGAACGATAGGATCATCAAAGTCGTAGTTGTAATAGCAGATAATTGAAAACACAATTCCCATAATTAAGGCCAACCTGAAATGGGCAGCAGGATAAAAATCGGATTGACTTAATATGACTGGAACAATTTCACCAGAAGTTTTTGTTTCAACTTCTTTAATCACTTCAGCTATCGATTTTTTTTCTTTCTCAGAAATTTTCA
>SMWT01000068.1 GCA_004356615.1 Deltaproteobacteria bacterium
GGGCCTAAAATAAGATCTCTAGATCCTAATAAGGCACTATATACGGCGCTATATTTTGGACTTAAGATTTTCGATTTAAATGCCATGACCAGCGAATATGACCTTAATTTAAAAAAATTAAAAATATTAACTGAAAAACTAATTACTTCCGTTTATCAACTAACAACGAAGGCCAGATTACAGTGGTGGAGAACTAGAAATCTTCCCAATCAAGGAATTCGGTATTACTCTATTTCCGGCACCATGTCTAATCCCGCCAATGGAGTGTTAGAAAGTGAATTGATGAATAATCCATATTCCTATAATAAAAACACTTTTGAATTTGATTTTTTAAGGGACACTTACCGAGGATTGGTAAGGGCCTCAAATTGTAATTTAAACGATAGCCAAGTTACTTATCAAAAATCAAAATTTTGGCCAAAACTAAATCAACTTTTAAACCCTTACTATATAAAAAACCCCTTAAAAACAACTGATTTAGGAATCCTTGGAACTGATCATTGGGGATTGGCCCTAACTAATTTTTATCCTAATCAAACTGGTGAAATAAGTCCTTTTCCTCGAACTACTTTATTACTTTCCTTGGCCACGGCCATTTCTCTTGACCTCAATTAAGCCCCTGACAGGCACTTTTACCTTTACCTGAAAGTGAATAGGAAAAAGAAAAGCTATTTCCTCATATCCAAGTTCCTAAAAAACATCCTTATCAGCAACCAATTGGTCCCCGTCGCCCCAAAATTTTGCATTCTTATTTTCATTGATGGGAATAAATAACCTGGAATCAAACACTTGTATTGTTTATAGTGGTGGAGGTGGTGGGAATCTAACCTGTGCTCCAGGTTCTTTTCTATTTCAAATTATCGAAATTACTAAGCTTTTTAAAAAAAACTTTAAAAAATTGATTTTTCTCTTTACGTACGGAAAAGGTACGGATAAAGTTTGAGTATGGAAATCGTACGGATAGCGATAGAGAGGATATAGAATGAATCTGACTAAAAAGCAAAAAGAAGTTTTGGATTATATTACCGACTATATAGAAAAAGAATCAGTTTCACCTTCTTATAGCGAAATTCAAAAATACTTTGGACTAAAATCCAAAGGCTCAGTACAAGACTATATCCGCTACATAAAACAAGCAGGTTTTTTAAAAGAATCAAAAAGCTCAAGGGGATTTGAACTGGCATCGCTGCCAGAACCAATGATTCAAATTCCCGTACTCGGTGAGGTTGCAGCAGGACAACCTCTCGATGTAGGTGACGATCAAGGCCAGGACTTAATCGCTGTTCCCGAGTCCATGGCCTTTAAAGGTAAATGCTTTGCTCTTAATGTAAAAGGAAATTCCATGATCGAAGATTGCATCATGGATGGAGATATCATTGTCGTTCGGTCACAAAAAGTGGCCAAATCAGGAGAGACGGTAGTGGCCCTCGTCGATGGTGGCGCTACAGTCAAAAGATATCACAAAAAAAATAACAGAATTGAACTTCACCCCGCCAATGAGGCATTGAAGCCTATCGTGGTTCGGGGAGGAGATTTTAAAATACAAGGAATAGTTGTCGGACTCATCCGCAGCTACAAATACTAGGACGGTATTTATGAACTATCGAAATCAAAAATATTTAGAATGGGCCAAATCCAGGAGATGTTTGGTGTCAGGTAAAAAAGCGGAAGTCGCTCACCATGTGCGTTCCAAGGATAACTCTTCCGGAGTTGGGCTTAGACCTTCAGATTATCGGGTCTTGCCTCTACTTCACTCCTACCACACAACTGGAAGGTACGCCGTCCACCGCATGGGTTCTCTTTCCTTTTACGTAAGATTCAAGATCGACCCGGATCAGGCCATTTTAACTCTACTTAAGGATTACTTAGAGGAGGTCCAGGGAGTGCAGTTTTCCTTTCCCCAAGGATTGGCGGTTAGGGAACTCATTCCTCTTTTTGAAGAAAAAATTGAATCACTGAGAACTATTAAAGAAATAGAAGCTGAAAAGCTAAGGGAAGAGAGAAAAAGAGCAGTATTTAGAAAGTCCAAAAAATTTGGAGAAAACACCAAAGCTGCCTTAAAGCTCAAGGCCTTGAAGGATAAAAGCAACAAGGAAATGGCCGCTAAGGCAAAAGAGTTTAAGAAGGGAAAAGTTCCCACGGAGGCAGTTATAGAACTACAAAGAAATATTAAAGAACAGCGAAAAAAAATATATAGAGAGCAGAGAGATCTTTTAAAAGAATACCGTAAGAAACAAAAAGAGCTCAGTAGTCTCTCTAAAGAACATCAAGAGTTTAAAGAGAAAGTGAAAAAGGAACAATCCAAGAGACGTAAGGCCGCATATCTTAAGAGCAAAGAGTGGGCCAAGTCCCTGGCAAACTGATCGTCACCCTGCCCTAACATTTCCTGTATGTGAGTAATCTCTATGAGAGAGATCTTGTATCTTAATATCACTGCATTCCCCGTCGCTATTGAGCGGGTGCTAAGGCCTAAACTAAAATGCCATCCAGTGGCCATAGCACCCCCTCATAGTGATAGGAGTCTTCTTTGGGAAGTCTCCCACGAGGCCCGTGAATTTGGTCTCCGCAAGGGAATGTCTCTCGCTGAAGCGAAGAAAAACTGTAAGGAACTCATAGTCCTACCACCTCGTCCTGATTTTTATAAAAGGGTGAATCAAAAGATAGAGTCCCGCGTGATCTCCAAACTCACACCACTCTATGAAATAGAAAAACCAGGACATATCTATTTGGACATGACTGGTTTTGAAAAACTCTATGGCCCAGTGAGCGATATCGCCTCCAAACTACAAAGTGAGATTAGCGACTCCTTTAACTTAAGTCCTTCCGTTGGGAGCTCTAATAATAAGATGGTCTCTAAAGTTGCCGCGAAAAGTGTCAGTAAGGATATCTGTCTAGTGGAAAAAGGCCTGGAGTCAAATTTTCTCTCCCCCCTTCCCGTGACGGTTTTACCGATTATTAGAGATATGGTGAAGAAAAACAGCAATAATGTTTTTGAAGATCTAAATCTGCATACGGTTGCCGATATCTTAAATCTGGGAAACTACGCCATGGAAGTCGCTTTCGGGAAAAATGCAAACCTTGTTTTACAAATGGCCCAGGGGATAGACTTTTCTCCCATCCTGCCTCCCGCTAGAGAGGCAATCCTTTTTGAAGAGAGTTATTTAAAAGAGGACACCAACGATCTGATCATACTTAGAAATACCCTCAATCACCTGCTCGAGAAGGCCACTTATCGCATGAGAAAAGAGGGACTCTATGCTAGATCGATAAGAGTCTCTCTAAGATATAGCGATTTTAAATTTGTTACTAAAGCGAGAAAAATAAAAAATCTAAGCGCTAAATCTGAAGATTTTGCCCCCACCATCTTTGAGCTCTTTCAAAAGCTTTTTAATAGAAGAACCCGGGTGCAGTTTCTCTCACTGGAATTTCTGGAGATCACCAATACCGAAATTCAACTCAACCTTTTTGAAAGTGAGGTTAAAAAAATCGATAAAACCCTTGATAGTATCAAATCTCGTTTTGGCGATGACCTGATCTTTCTTGGCAGGGAGGTCTCGTGATTCCTCTTCATGTCCACTCCAGCTATTCACCCCTGGCAGGACTATGCCATCCAAAAGAGCTATGCCAGTGGGCCTTTGAGAACGCCTTAGAGGCATTAGCGATCACCGATACTAACGGATTTTACGGGCTGCACTTCTTCCTTCAAGCGGCCAAGGAGCATAATATAAGGCCTATAATCGGCCTAGAACTTATCTTTGAAAACTACCGTTTAGTTGCTCTATGTTTAACAGAGAGAGGTTATGAAAAACTATGCTCACTCATTTCTAAAATTCAGCTAGGAAAAATCGATAGCGATATCTTTTTATCTTCACTGAAAAATCTAGGGGCAGATGCTGCAGTTTTCACTGATCAAAAGGATACCCTGCTTGAGCTTCGCGAACTCCCTCATCTCTACTTTGAGATCAGCCCGGGTTTTTTTAATCACCAAGACGTATTATGGGCGAGAAATTTAAAGATACCTCTCTTACCCACCACCAGAGCAAGATATATCGATCCCAAGGATCATTTTTATTTTCTGCTCATTCAGGCGATCAAGGAAAATAAAACCCTATCTTCGCTTGAGATTACTGGTTACAACCAATACTGCAGACTCTACTCGTCCCTAGAGTCCTCGCGACTTTTTACTCCCTATCTCGATTCTATTAAAAATACTTATAAACTCGCTCGCATGTGCTGGTCTCCACCAAAATATTTTCCCATTATCTTTCCAAAATTTGAGGGGATGGATACAGGTGAGTGCGATCAGCTCTTAAGACAAAAATCTTTTACTGGCATTGCCTGGAGGTACCCAAATGGTGCCCATTATAAGGTTATTAAAAGATTAGAGCATGAGCTTAAAGTTATATCAGGAAAAGGGTTTAGTTCTTATTTTTTAGTAGTGGAAGATATTGTGAAAAACTCGCCGAGAACCTGTGGGAGAGGATCTGGTGCTTCAAGTTTGGTAAGCTTTCTTTTAGGAATAACTCACGTGGATCCCATCAAACACAATCTCTTTTTTGATCGCTTTTTAAATCCCGAAAGAGTTGATCCCCCGGATATCGATATCGATTTTCCCTGGGACGAGCGAGATCATATCCTAGACTATGTTTTTTTAAAATATCCCGGTCATTCGGCGATGGTGGCCAACCACAATACCATGCAGGGAAGGTCTTCCTTGCGTGAAGTGGCCAAGGTTATGGGAATTCCCGTTGATGAGATCAACTATATAATAAAAAGATTTCCCCGCGTGGAGCTTAATCTTACCTGGCAAGGAATTGTTAAGCACGCAGATCGTTTGCAAAATCTTTTTAAGACGCTTTCCGTTCACCCTGGAGGAGTCGTAATAACACCCAAAAAAATTGAAAATTATGTCCCTCTACAACTTACTCCCAAGGGAGTCCCCGTTATTCAATGGGAGAAAAGACAAACAAAAAGCGCAGGGCTTGTTAAAATAGATCTCCTGGGAAACAGATCCTTAGCGGTTATTCGCGATGCTATTAAGGCGGTTAACGAAAACTGTAACAAAAATTATCTCTATCAAACGCTAGACCCACTAGAAGATCTTAAAACTAAGCAGTTAATAAAAAGTGGGCAGACAATGGGAGTGTTCTACATTGAATCCCCTGCTACCCGGCAACTTTTAGAGCGGATGAATACTCATGAATTTGAGCACATTGTAATCGCCTCATCTATCA
>SMWT01000069.1 GCA_004356615.1 Deltaproteobacteria bacterium
AATCTCCATTTTAGGGCCTGGACTAAATAATGCAGTACTGGCAGTCGCGGTAGTGGGTATTCCCAATTTCACTCGAATCATTCGCTCTTCAGTAATGGTAGAAAAAAACAAGGACTACCACCTGGCCGCCGTCTCCTGCGGGGCCGGCCCCGGGAGAATTATCTTTAAAGAAATTTTTCCCAATATTCTCGCCCCCCTTATAGTGCAAGGTACGCTTGGTTTTAGTGAGGCCATTTTAAGTGTGGCGGCACTAGGATTTTTAGGCCTGGGAGCACAACCACCACTACCAGAATGGGGAATAATGCTTTCCGATTCTAGGCCTTTTATTGAGTCCAATCCCTGGATGGTAACTCTGCCAGGTCTTTGCATTTTTTCTGTCCTTCTTGGTTTTAACCTAATGGGAGACGGACTTCGCGACTATTTTGATCCCAAATTAAAGCGAAGGTAAAGCAAAGAACTTTTGTTAAGTTTAAATTTCTTTTCAAAGCATGTGCGTTATTAGAAAATAAACACATTGCATAGGAAATGCTTCATTTATTCTAAGGAGGGAATAATGGCGATACCACAAAGTCCCCTAACCGGTATTCTAGAGGAAGATAAGGTCTATATCGACTTTGGCGAACATGAGGGGAAATCCATCTTAGAAGTTGCCGATACCCTACCTGATTTTTATGAGTTTCTCTGTGAAAAAAAATTAAATGGGAAATGCATTATTAGAAGGTCAAAAGATAAGTCTTTTAGGCTCTATCTCTCTTCCTTAGAGCACTAAATTCCCCAGGCCATGCCTCGTCCTCTGGGATCTGATACTCCAAGAAGATCATCACCCTCGCGAGCAATTGCCTGAACCTTACAACCAAGAGATTTAGTCTTGGTTGTATAACCAAAAGATTTTAGCTTCTCCATCACAGCTCCATCAAACCCAGGACTTTCAATAGTTAAAAATGCTGGTCTCCATTGATGATGATAGCGAACTACCCTCATGGATTCCTTTAAAGAGAGATCATATTCCAGATAATTTAAAATAGTGCTCATCACACAAGTAAGTATCTTCGTACCTGAAGGAGAACCTAGGGCCAAGATAGGTTTATCTCCTTTAAAGACGATGGTGGGTGACATGCTAGAAAGTGGTGTTTTTTTAGCTTTAATCAAATTTTTCGATCCCCCAACAGCACCATATATATTTAAACTTCCAACTTTAGTGGCAAAGTCATCCATTTCATTATTTAAAATAATTCCCGTACCGGGAACCATCACACCGGATCCAAACCACCCATTGATGGTTTGGGTGGATACCACCACATTTCCACCACCGTCCATGACACTAAAATGGGTCGTCTCGGGGGACTCATAAATACCCGGATCCTCCCCTTTAATCTCTTTAAATTTATCTAAACTAATTTTTTCTCTAATACTGTTTGCATATTTTTTTGAGATCAGTCCCCGCACCGGAACTTTCACAAAATCGCTATCACCTAGATACATGGCCCGATCATAAAAGGCCGCTTGCATGGCCTGGGATACCAAATGAATGGCCTCTGGATTTTGCGCTCCCATAGCTTTAAGATCATATCCTTCCAAAATATTTAATATCTGCAGGATGTGAACTCCTCCAGAGCTTGGAGGAGGCATGGAAGCAATTTTATATCCTCTAAAAGTGCCCACGACAGGTTTTCTAAATTTAACCACGTAACTTTCTAAATCTCTTTGGGTAATTAATCCACCGAGTTTTTTTGACTGATTAATAATCGCCCTGGCCACCTCTCCCCGGTAAAACCCCTTAACTCCCTTCTTGACAATAATTTCTAAAGTTTGCGCTAGATCTTTTTGGATTAATAAATCACCCTCTTTTTTAACCACTCTCTCATTAAAGAAAACTTTTAAATTAGCAGGATATTTTTTAAGCACTGGCGCTTTATATTTTAAGGCCCGTGCCAGTGCTGGATAAATTTTAAAACCATTTCTTGCCAGTTCTATCGCCGGTTTCATAACAACCTTAAGTGGAAGCTTGCCATAGCTCCCATGAACCCTTAAAAGTCCGGCCACTAGTCCCGGAACCGCAGCAGCTTTCATTCCGGTTCGAGATAGTCCTTTAATTTCCTCTCCCGAAATATCTAAATACATTTTCTCACGTGCTTTTAGTGGGGCCCTCTCTCTAAAATCCACTGCTTCGAGAATCTTACCCCTCCTGTGAAGTAAAAATCCCCCACCACCTAGTCCGGTTGATTGTGGCCGTTCGACAGAAAGGGCAAAAGAGATTGCTACCGCCACGTCGTAGATATTCCCCCCCAACTCATAAATTTTCTTTCCCGCCATAGTGGAGGCAGGGCCTTGAGTGGTAATCATAATTTTTTTACCACGAGCGTAGTGATCGCTTTCTTTTTCACCACGCGCTAAATCCACAGTTCTAAGATGGGAACAAGAAATTAAAAATGATATTAATATTAAGGCCTTCATAGGTTAAATTAAGGCCTCCCGTTTTTAGATAGTAAAGATTTTATTTAAAGAAATTGTGCAGGTCTTCTACCACCATTACACAACTCTCTTTCTCTTTGAGTGTTGTTTTGCTTGGAAAGCCCTGGAATATTAGTCTCCCAGCCAAGAACTTTAAAGATTTTATCCCCATCTGAGTTAGGGCCTGGAAGACGTGAGTAATAGAGCGAATAGATAATTCCTTTTAGCCCTAGCTCAATTTTAGCTAAATTGCCTTTTAGAAAATCAGGGCCTACCTGGAAGTTTTCCACAAAAAGCATAAACCAATGAATTAGGAAATTTGGCACATAGGCCAGCAGTCCAAATAAAAGCTTAAGATCTCCGAGATCGGCAACACTAACTTCCTCTAATACCAAATCGATGAAATTTATAAAATTGGTGCTGGAAAATCGGGGAAGATCTCCCTCACCAGGAATCAAAACATCGGCCAGTTTTAAAAATCCTTTAAGCTCTCTTTGATTTAAATATGTTGAAGTCATAACTTAAAACCCACTAATTATATTTTTTGAGGCCATAGTTGATAAGGCCATAATGGTTAAGGAAGGATTAATCCCAGGTGCTGATGGAAACACCGATGAATCGGCAATATAAACATTTTTATTGCTGTGAAGATTAAACTCAGGATTGGTTACAGAGTTTTTACCATCAGTCCCTAAAACACAACCACCCATTAGATGAAGTCCAATGGCGGTGTTCCCCTGAATAATTTTCTCAGCACCAGTGGAGGAAAAGATATTATTTATAATTTCAATTCCCTTATCCCTTCTCTTTTTATCTTCTGAGTTTAATTTTTTATCGATAACCGTTCTTCCCTTGCTATCGATGGATATTTTTCCTGGATTTGTATCTCTAACCGCCACTTCAATACAGGCCATATGAGGAATTTTTCTCATATCATCTGCGTGAGCTTTACCATGACCTGGTACCAGCATGGAAAGTCCCGCCGGTGGAGCAAAAACATTTTCCAGCTTAAATCCCCATTTTCTAAACTTTGGATCGTCAGATTTCACGGATTGAAAGGCACTTTTGAAAGAGTTCACTGGGTCTTTATAGACACCTAGGCTCATAAATTGGGGATGGGTATAAAAATTCTCTCCAATGGCCGGGTTAGCTTTATCTAATCCCGATCTTAGAAAGAGCAGAGAATTCCCTATGGCCCCCGCCGCCATGACTAATTTTTTTGCCTTAAATTTTTGGGCATCTTTTTTTCCTCTTATGCCTGAGATCTCGACTCCATCCTGATTCATTTTTATATTTTCAACTTCAAAGAGGGGAATTAATTTAAGTCCTTGAGCAAGAGCACTTTTTAAAGTGGTTACCGGCATACTCTGCTTACTATCGATACGACAACCAGAGAGACACTCAATACAATCGTTGCCTTTTTCATATTCACATCCGCTCTGAGCGCGAGTTAGAGCTTTCGCGCTAAAACCATTTTTTTCCATTCCCTTTAAAAATATTTCCGCATTTCGATTACGAGCAGAATCTGGAATGGTTTGAATCGCGATTTTTGCTTCGGCCTTGTCATACCAAGGGGCCATATCCCTGGTATTTAAATAGTCTATGGAACTTTTAGACCGCCAATCACCAAATGCCTCTTCATCAAAACGATCAAGCAGCGCTTGGTTAACAATGGAACCACCGCCAACTACTTTAGGCCGAAGAAAGGCAAGCGAGGCATTTTTATTGAGCTCAATGCCTCCTGACCAATACATTTTTGAAGAAGTCAGGACCTCATAGGTTGGGTAGGTGTCCTTGTCTAAAAAAGGCCCTGCCTCAAGCATCAGGCACTTCATTCCCTCTTTGGTAAGTTGGTCAGCAATAAAGGAACCGGAAACTCCAGCACCCACAATAATGACATCGTAGATTTTATTTTCCATAGTTTAAAAAAAGCATTTCCCTTCACCACGGTAAGTAAGAACTTGTTCCATCACCTGGCCTTGGGATATTAGGGTTATCTCATTAAATCTTTCACAAACTTCTCCCGCCTTACTGTGACGGAAAAAAACCGGATCCCCAATTTTTATATCTCCCTTGGGAATATGAATTGGAGTTTGAACTTCTCCTGCTCCTTCGTTGGCGGTTAAAGACATTCCTTCGGGCAAATAAGGAGTAGGAAGTTTTTCTTTTCCCACCGGGCCTGAGGCAATATAGCCGCCGCCATTAGCAGTAAATATTCTACCTTCACTATTTCTTGTCACTTCAAGGGCGAAAAACATGGCGGGATTAAATTTAAAACCCTGGTAATGATCAAATTGTGTGGGAGAAAAAAGACCAGAGCCCATCGCTATTTCATTTACTGAACTATCTTTAGAGGTTGAAACCAAACTCCCTGTTCCTCCACCGTTTACAATAGAGAGAGAGACACCTCTTTCGGTAAGTGAGTCCACTACCTGCTTTCGAAGTTTTCTAAGTCTTGGAACAGATATCTTTTTTAACAGCCTTACAATAAAGGCCTTAAGAGGATTACCAGGAATTTTATCGCCCAGACCTGCTATCTGAGCCTCATATCCCATGATCCCCACGACTTTTACATTTTCAAAATCTTTGATCTTATCAAATAGCTCCAAGACCTTATCTAGAGATCTAAGAGGAGACCTGTAGACTCCAAAGTTTAAACCCGGAAGATGCATGGACATATCGATATCAAAGCAAAGGTTTACTACGGTGTTTTTTAGCACCGCCCGATCTTGAATTGCTTTAACCTGCTGGGAGCTATCCACCATCAAAGTGATGAACTTGCCATCTTTAGTTAAATCACAAACCCGGTCTATGGCATCTGCCTGGACACTTGGGTAGGCCACCAGAAGGTTATCTAATCCCTTCTCAGCGAGAAAAGTCGCCTCTTCCATACTAAAGCAAAGCATCCCCTCAAACTCAGGATGATCCGCTAAAAGACGCTTTAAAATGGGAACCGACCTAATAGATTTAGAGGCCAGTCTTATTTTTTTTCCATCAGCTCTTTTTATAATGGACTTGATATTATCTTGTAACAGATCATAGTCCAGCACTAATGCAGGAAGTCTTTTTCCACGAAATAACTTTAAATAATGGGTGTATTTATTCTCGTTCATGAATGGCCTGCAGTGTAGTACAGGCCATTTTAATTGTGAAGGGAAAAGGCCTGTGAACAGGCCTTTTATTAATCTCTAAGGTCAAACATTCCTTTGAAGACATCAACCAGTCCCCTAGTGGTCACTTTTGCAGTTATGTCTCCAAGAATATTAATCATAGGTATAACTTCGAGGTTAACCTGAATGTTATAAACTCCGTTTTCCTCATCTGTTGA
>SMWT01000070.1 GCA_004356615.1 Deltaproteobacteria bacterium
TAGATGTGATAATCGGCTTCCAGAGATTGATGAAAATGGGCGTTTCCTTGCTAGGGAATGTTTTAACATTAATCCTGGGGCATTTCATTTAACGCTTGTAAATCAAATCGGTCGTGCTAAAAGAGCATTTGTTATGGATAGTGTCTCCTCAGCTGAGGTCTGGAACTACCCCGTTGTTGGTTACAGCTTTAAATACTTTAATCCAGAAACTCTTGAAGAAGTGGAGAAAATGGAAAATGGGATCATTCCTTTTGAGGATTTTACCAAAGATAAATTCCGGAAATATCGTTCCAAAAAAGTTGCCAAGATTCTTGGAGTTCAGGCCGACATAACTTTTCTAAAAGATAGAATCGCTACCTTCAAAGATGTGGAAACTGATAAGCATAATCAACCAGGTCTAGTTATCTATCGCTACGACCTTGAGTTAGATAAGGAAGGAAAGGTCATCGGTGGTGAATGGTATCATGGACACCACCCTGATTTTCTTTGGGTGACCCAAGCTGGAACCAAGGCCAAAGGCCCATACGATGATGAGATCAAAGGAACCTGGAATCCGGAAAAAGAATTAGTTCCAAAGTCCTGGGCCGACGTGGCGATAAAATCGTCTTTATATGGTGAAGTAGCGGCACCTATCGTTGAGGCGCTATTTAAACTCTCCCATAAAGGTGTTGATGGAATAAATCCTAACCAAAAAGATTAAGCAAAAGCAGATAGACCCCTGAAAGTATTAGGGCCGAAACAATATTCATTCGCCTTGGCCAAAAAGAATCCCCCCATAAAAAGAAAGATGATGGGGTTAGCAAAAGGCCCAAAGGCCGCTTTAGCGTCAATGACTCCCATGATTACAGAAGTAACACGATAGCAAATAGTGCAGGCCCTATAAATATTCTTAGTTTGGAAAATAAATTACTCATTGCAGAGTATTTATCGGAGAACCCGAGGTTTTTTATAATGTATCTAGGGATAAATTAATGTTTTTTATTGATGCTTTGGAGGATCTTTGGATACTATTTTGGCCTGGGGGTAATCCATGAAATTAGTTCTTATAAGTCTCGTCTTTCTTTTTTCCTGTAGTCTTTTGAGCAATAAGTCTCCTGAGGAAGTAAAAGCGGAGCAATTTTATAATTTGGGAATGGATAAAATTTTGGAAAAAGATTTTGAAACCGCCAGAGACCTTTTTTCCAAGGCGGCAAAGCTTAGACCAAACGATGCTAGAATCATTCAAAATTTAGGAATGACCTACATCTTTAAAAAAGATATTAAAACCGCCCTTAAATATTTAAACCAAGCAGTTACCCTTGATGAAAACAATAGTGAAGCAAGGGGAAACCTGGCCTCAATTTATTTTGGCAGAGAAGATTATGCCAAGGCAAAAATTCATTATCTAAAACTTATTGAAAATCCTAGGTATAAAAAACATTTTCAGGCCAACACCAATTTGGCCTATATCTATTCCAGAGAAGACAAGGGCCTTGAGGCAAGGAAATACCTTACAGTACTGGCAAATAATAATAAGGATAATTGTATCATCCACACCAAGATTGGAAAGATTGATCTAGAACTTAAAAATTATAAAAGGGCCCTGACTCATTTCACCAAATCCCTGGATCATCCCTGCTACCTAAACCCCGAGCCACTTTATCTAAAAGGGTTAAGTCTTGATTTTTTAGGTCGCTATAGCGAGGCCAGAAAGATCTATACAGAGCTCACCACCAAGTTCCCCACCACCTTTTTCTCCGCATTTGCCTACGACCGAATGGCGCAAATCATGAATAAGACGGACAAGAAAAAGCTCTAAAAAGGAAAATTAACCAATTTTCAGATACTTAGAAACTTCTAAAAACTTTTCATACCTGCTAAGTTTACCACCGTTAACACATTCTTACCGCTATAATGGATACCTTATGAAAACTTTGAAACTACTCTTAATCTTTACCTTTTCCTTCTCTGCCTATGCTGGAGAATTTAATCTCCTGACTTATAACGTCGCAGGTCTACCTAAAATTGTCGGCAAGAAAAATGGCCAGAATGGGGAATATAAACATCCTCTAATAAGCCCTCTTTTAAATGATTATGACATTGTATTATTTCAAGAAGACTTTGCTTACCATGACTTACTAGTCCGAGATATTTTGCATCCCTTCTTTAGCAAGCAAAAAAAGAGTGGTTTTTTAAGAATGGGCGATGGCCTAAATCGTTTGTCCCAATTTACCTTTAATGGTTTTACCAGGAAGAAATGGAGTAAGTGCTTTGGAGTTTTTAGAAGAAATTCTGCCAGTGACTGCCTAACACCTAAAGGATTTACCGTGGCCACCCATGAAGTGGAACCTGGAGTTTTTATCGACATCTATAATCACCACGGCGAAGCTGGACATACCAGGGGTGATGTATCGGCCAGAAGAAAAAATATTAAACAATTTATTAATTTTGTAGACCAACATTCTGACGGCCGGGCGGTTATTCTCGCTGGAGATTTTAACTTACACGAAAAAAATACCATCGATAAAAAACACCTTACCAGAATTTTATACCGACTTGGTTTAAAGGATGCCTGCAAAGAGCTTGAATGCGGCAACTATCAACATATCGATAGGATTTTTTACCGATCAGGTCATGGAATTGATCTTAAGGCCTTTGAATGGACAAATGACAATGAACTTTTTAAAGATGAAAAGGGAAATGGTCTCTCTGATCACCCACCAATATCGGTAAGATTTAGCTGGGAAAAAAATGTGGAACCTAAAAGAGAAATTTCTCTTAAGGCCTTCCACAGCGGACTATGTCTTGGAAAAGGGCCAAATAATAAGGCCATTCAGGTAAATTGCGCAGATAAGGTAAAACTAGAAGTTATTCCCACGAAAGACTACTCCATTGCCCTAATGGATATTCACTCCAAACTGTGCCTTGATATAGTTAGGGGAAGTAAAAGAAATAGAAGAGACCTTATATTTAAACCCTGTCATTTTAAAAATCATCAGCGATTCTTTCTGGAAGATTTAAGCTCAGGAAGACTGCATACCTTAGAGTCCAGACATTCTGGTAAATGTATAGATGTTTACGACAATGATGAAAATGAAGGGGCGAGAATTATCCAGTTTAGATGTCACAAGGGCGATAACCAGCTATGGGAATTGCTGGAAAACGGACTGGAAAGTGAGAAATTTCTTTCATTTTCCGCTAAAAACTAGTACCTCTTTTCTATGCAACGCTACCTCCTTTTGGCCCTAGGCCTTATTAGTTTAGGACTCGGTATTCTAGGCACTATTTTACCCTTGCTACCTACAACTCCCTTTATCCTCTTGGCCGCTTATCTATTCTCTAAAAGCTCAGATAAACTGTATAAATGGCTAACCCAAATACCACGTTTCGGTAAATCAATAAATGATTGGAATGAAAATGGCGTGGTTAGCAACAAGTCCAAAGTTCTTTGCGTGCTGATGTTAATCCTTGTTGCTTTCTATATTTATTTTTTAACTAAGTTCACTATTTTTATAAAAGCTCTTATAACCCTCACCTTGTTTTTTGCAGGTCTTTTTGTCACCAGTAGACCTAGTGGAGAAGAAAATATTTTAAGAACTAGAATTTTATAACCGTCATTTTCTCAATGGTCATATCACGCATGGTATGACCTATGCCACCTACTCCCATGCCGGAGTGTTTATAACCACCAAAAGGCATCCAATCTACTCTAAAAGCGCAGTGATCGTTTACCATAACAGTTAATCCTTCCATGAATTTGGTGACATATTCAGTGATGGTAAGATCATTGGTAAAAATAGAACCTTGAAAAGCAAAGTCTAGTGAATTAGCTCTCGCAACAGCATCTTCAATATCATTGTAGGGATAAATACAAACTACCGGCCCAAATATTTCGCTGGTTGAAACCGTTGAGTGCATACTGGGATTTAATATAACTGTAGGTTCAAAACAGGTATCAGAAATTTTATTTCCGCCGCAGAGAAGCTCTCCATCATCATCAACCGCCGCTCTCACCCAGTTATCGACTCTATCCACTTCCTTGGTAGAAATTAAAGGCCCAACTTCTGTTGCTTCACTGGTGGGATCTCCTACTTTTAATTTTTTAACTCCTTCTACAAAATCTTTTATAAATTCCTGTTGGATATCTTCGTGAACAAAAATTCGCTGAACGGAAACACAGACCTGACCGGCATGATAAAACCCACCCTTTATAAGGGATGGAATAGCTATTTCAAGATTTGCGGTTCTATCGACAATTACCGGCGCCACTCCTCCGTGCTCAAGAGCGCAGATTGCACCGGGGGCCAGTTTTGATCTTAAGTACCATCCAACTTTTGCTGATCCGATAAAAGATAAAAAAGTAACATTAGGATGGGAGACCATTTTTTCCGCAACTTCGTTGGTACAAATAACCATCTGACACCAATCCCTATTCAGTCCCGCCTCATAGAGTATTTCAACTAAGTTTTTACAGGAAATTGGGGTACTGCTGCTTGGTTTTATAATAACCGGGCAGCCCACAGCTATGGCGGGAATAACCTGATGGATAATTAAATTAAAGGGATGGTTAAAAGCAGAAATACCCAAGGCCACACCTCTTGGTTCAATTCTTGTCCAGGCCCTTCTTCCCATAGATGCAGGTGTGAGATTCATGGGAATTTCTGTGCCATGCATGTGAGAGAGCTCACTAATAGCGATCTTTATGCCCTCCATCCCTCTTTCAATTTCTATTTTAGAATCTATTAAGGGTTTCCCCCCCTCTTTTGCCGCATCCATAATCAAATCATTTTTTCGATCTTTAATGATCTCCAAGGCCTTTTCTAAAATAGCAATCCTTGCGTGGGCCTTTGGCCAGTTGGCCTTATCTAAAAAGGCTTCATGGGCCCTGGCAATTTTAGCGAAAGCTTGCTTTTCACTATCGTAATCCAGCTCTGCTAGAGGTTTTTGATCGAAGGCGGTAAATACTTTTAAAGTTTTCATACACCGACATAATAGGTGATATGGCCCAAAATTGCCCCCCTTTTTCTTCACAATAGGGGCAATTCACTGTAAGGTTTGCAGGAGTCTTTATGAGCTGTGTTAAAGGAAACAAAGTGAAGCTAACTCTAATTCTATTTTCTTTTTTACTCTCCATATCATCCACTGCTGCCACCTTTGAAAAAATCAGAGTATATCGCTACTCCCTTTTCGAAACTGAGCAGCTGTGCAAAAAGCATCAAGAGAGCACAGGACAATGGTTTAACTGTTTTCAATACGTAGAATTTAGACCTGATGGAACCGCAACCTTAGTTCTAACCGACATCGCCAACCGAGCAACCTACGATCTAGATTTAGAGAAGAGAACCATTCAAGTTAAATCTGAAGGCCCCGGAGATATGGGCCCTAAAATGAAATTTAGACTCTCCCCTAATAAACGAGCTCTTGTTGAACCATCAAGTTATAAAGTCTGGGAGCTCCATCGAGTTACTGCTCCATGATCATTTCTTTTTGGAAAATCTAATTTTAAAGTCCTCACCCACCATATAGATACAGGGAACTAAAATTAAAACCAAGACGGTGGAAAACATCAGTCCATAACCTAGGGCCAAGGCCATGGGAACCATAATGGGATCCAGCCCTCCAATACCATAGGCCAGGGGAAGAAGTCCTGCCACGGTGGTTACGGTGGTAATTAGTATGGCCCGTAGTCGGTTAGAACTTCCTTCAGCGATAATCTCAATCAGATCCTTTTCAGGGTGCTCTGCTCTAAGTTTATTTAAATGATCCACTAGTACCAAGGAATCATTGACCACCACACCCGCGAGCCCCACCACTCCTAAAATAGCAAGAAAGCCTAAAGGTTCGCCGTGTAGAGCGAAAGAAATAATTACACCAACCATCCCAAAAGGTATGGCCACTAATACATAAAAGGGTTGGGTAAAGGAGCCAAAAAGCAGGATCAAAAGAAAATAAATCGCTACCGCACTAATAGCAAAAGTAACACCCAGGGATTTTAAAGATTCAGTGGTTTCTTCCGCCTCTCCCCCTACATATAACCTCACACCCGGATAGTTCCTATTGCCTTTAAACTTTTTCTCAATGATCTCCATGACTTTAAGTGGAGTGGTAAGAGTTTTATCAATACCACCGGTTATGGTGAGCGCCCTTTCTCCATCAAAGTGTTTAATCTCTTTGGTTCCAACGCCTTCTTCAAATTTGGCAACTTTTCCAAGTGGTATTAATTTGCCTCTTCTATTGGTGACTAATAAATTATTTAAATAGCCCTCCTTAGCTCTAGCGCCTTCTTCTAAAAGCACTCTAAAATCCACGTCTTCATCTTCATAACGAACGTCTGTGACCACCAACCCATCGTAGGCCATACGAATGGTATCAGCGATTTGTGAAACATTTAAACCAAATTGAGAAACCCGGTAGTGATCAAGAACAATTCGGATCTGCTTTTTTCCCATCTTATCATCACGAGCTAGATCAACTACCCCAGGAATGGCCTTTAAAGTTTTCTCAATATCATTTGCCAATCTATTTCTCGACTCATCATCAGAACCAATGGCCCTAATAGCAATCGGTTTACCGGTTGGTGGCCCGCCCTCGGCGATGCGATAGATAATTTTTTCAAAACCTAATAATTTGCCGGTCTTTTTCCTGAGTTCTGCAATAATTTCTTCTACCGAGTGAGCTCTCTCACCAAAAGGCACAAGATTTAATTCCACTGAGGCAAAATTTTCTCCTGAAGTGTATTTACCTCTTTGAGAGGTATGCAGACCAATTCTGGTAACGTAGGAGTCAATATCTCTTTTAGACATTGTTTCAACAATTTTTTCAACCTCTTTGACTTTGTCACTATTGGCCTGAAGAGATGTTCCAACAGGTAGTTCTATAATTATGAAAATCCTCTCAGCAGTTGTGGTGGGAAATAGGATTACATCCATATACCTATAAGCAAAAAACATAGTAGCAAAAAAGATTGCCATAAAAAGGCCAATCGCCCTATATCTATAATTTAGCACCTTCAATAAAAAGGTAGAAAATCTTTTCCGGTATTTTTTAAAATTTATCTCTGATTTAGATTTACCATCTTTCACTTTAAGTCCGGGAACTAAATGTGCCGGTAAAACAAAAAATGCTTCCAAAAGAGAAATTATAAGAGCAAAGGTGATCACCAAGGGGATAACAAACATAAACTTCCCCATCAGACCTTTCATAAAAAATATGGGTGCAAAGGCCACGAGGGTAGTTAGAATTGTTGTAAGAACTGGTGCTGCCACTTCGCTCAGTCCATCCACCGCCGCATCCAAAGGCGATTTCCCCAACTCCTCAAAATGACGATAAATATTTTCCGTAATAATAATGGCATCATCAACAATAATCCCAATAACTACCACTAGGGAGGTCAACCCTATGGCATCCAATGAATAACCAAAGACTTTCAGCAAAAAGACCACGCCAAAAACCGTAATGGGTATTCCCATGGCCACCCAAATAGAACTGCGAAAATTCAGGAAAAAGCTTAAGACAATAACAACAAGGATTAACCCCATAATCCCGTTATTTCTAACGATATTGAATCTGTTTTTTACCGTCCGGGACAAATCATCGGAAAAGGTAAACTTAACTTTAGGGGGAAGATATTGCTCTTCTTCGGCGACTAGCTTACGAATTCTATCAACGGTGTAGATAATGTCGGCATTCTCCGCTTTTTGTACGACAAAAGAAATGGCGGGTTTACCATTCATCCTAGAGCGGATTTTTTCCTCCTTAAAACCATCTTTTACCTCAGCGAGATTTTTAACTCTTAGGTCAAATCCTTCTAGATTGGCCTTGACCAAGACCTCTTTTACATCCATTGGATTTTTAAATTGTGACAGGGTGACCACATTTTTTTTATCCATATAAGAAGCAAAATGCCCCCCACTAGATCTAACGTTTCTCGTTCTTATGGCACCGACAATTGACTCAAGGGGGATATAATATTGCTTTATCTTTTCCGGGCTTACTTCTATTTTTATTTCGCGGTCTCTCATACCAAAACTGCGTAGCCTCGAAACACCCTTGATCCTTTTTAATTTTTTCTCAAACCCCTTGGCCAGCGCTCTCAACTGTTTATAGGGAATATCCCCATAAAGTCCCACTTCAATAATGGGGAACATTGCTGAATTTTCCTCATGAATATAAGGTTTTTTTTCTAACTCATCAGGGAGGTCAGTAATACCATCCACGGCACGCCGGATATCACTTTTAACTTTTTCTTGATTTGAAATATCGGGATCGATCCATATTTGGATATAAGATTGATTCTCTCTTGAAGTAGAACGAAATTTCTTAATCCCGGTGACGGTCATTATTTCTTTTTCAATTTTGTTGGTGACGTTAATTTCTACATCTTCAGGAGAGGCCCCAGGAAAAAAGGTGGTCACTTCAATACGTCCAAAGTCGACTTTGGGATTGATATCCCTATTGATGGTGTAATAGGCAAAAACCCCCATCATGACCAATAAAATAGCAATTAGATTGGAGAGAGTCAGGTTTTTGGCAAAATATCTTAGAACATTTTTCATCTTTAATCTTTTTTATTTATGAGCCACTCTTTTAATTTAGCATAAACCTTAGCTAGCTCTGCTAAATTACTCTCTAATCGGGTTAAATATTCTGCTAACCCTATTTCTGTTACCACAATATCACGCTCTGAAATCAGAACAATATCTAATTCAGTCCGACCATGAAAGTAGAGGTTGTTTTGAAATGCCAAGGCCTTATAGGAAAGTTTTCTCTTGTCCACACCGGCCTTGATATTTTTGCGAAGAATGTTTAACTTCTTTTTCTGGGCAATTTCCCGGTATTTGAGTTCGTATTTTAGGCCTTTAAGCAAATATAAATTTTTATTTTGTTGTATCCTAGTAGTTGTCCGGTTGACCTTCTCAGGCTCAAACCCAAGAGGCATTAATAATTTAATACTGGCCCCATAGACGTAGGATGGGGTGCCAATTATCCCCTGGAAAATGTCCTGTGATTCTCGAGATATTTCACCAATACTTTTATAAGAAAGATCCAACTTAATTTGCGGGATAAAACTGTAGTCAATCTTTTTTAATTTTTCGACAATTTTAAATCTTTCCTGGTTTAACTGCTCTAAGGCAAAGTTATCTTCTGTGTCTCCGGGCATATCCCTTTCCACATGCAAATTATCAAATTTAAATGAATTGATCTCATCTTCCCTAACCGGCCGGTTTAATAAACCAGATAACCCCTCTATGTTGTTGGCCAAGGATATTTCTGCCCGTCGCATGGCATTCTGCTGAGTGATAACGTTCATTTTGGATTTATACAAATCGACATTTTCCAAAAGACCAGCATCCACCCTTTTTTTCACATGTTTTTCTCTTTTGATTGCCCTAATTTGTGCCTTCTTATGTAAGCTGAACCGGGTTTTATCAAGTCTGGCCAAATTATATAACTGAAAAAATTTAAAAAGAAGCTTTTGATTATTCTTGTTTACCATGGCCCGAGCTTCACTTTCCCTAATCCTTGCCATTTTTAGGCCCTGATGGAAAGTCTGGCCAAAGAAGTTCCGCCCCAAATCTTGAGTAAATGACACCCCTTGGTTTAGCTGCATCAACCATTTATGTAGAAAAAATTTATTATCAAAGGAAACGGTTCCACCCCAAGTAAAATCTTTTCTAAAACCTAAATCAAACCTTGAAAAAGTTCCTTTAAGTCTATCTATGGCCGTTTGTAAGAAAAGATCATTTTGTAGATTGTTCTGATATCCACCTTCAACATCAAACCACCAGGTTTTCGAGGCCCAAATATTTTCATAAATTTGATGGGCCTCTTTAACATTTTGAATATTGGCCTTAAGAAAATAGTTTTGCTCTAAGAATTCTCTCACTAAACTTTGCACGGAAGCTTGGATAGATAAGGAAAAAGTGAAACCTAGGAATAAAACAAATAAGTTTCTCCTAAAATTGCAAATAAATGTCACAAGAAACAATATCAAAAAAAATAAGATGTTCCGAGATATTTTAACAATCAGGATTTATTATTCGATCTGCTAGAGGGCCATACTTGACTCTTAGAATCTTACACTCATCTGTCCTTATGGGACATTCTAATGCCCTGCTTTTAGTTCCATTATTGTTCAGATATTTCATCTTGGAGGTTATCGCCTTCTCAAATTGTTCATCTCGATATTTATTGCAGTTGATGGCCTCATCTACAGAAGAATCAATATAGTCTTCCCAATAAAAGGTCTTGTTTAAAACCCACTTTGTTCCTTCACAAGAAACAAAAGATTTGGCAGGATCATTTCCAATAACCTGGAGCCAAAACTTCATTCCCAAATAATTGGCCGCCAGATCTCCATAAGAATAAACTCCCGTTGTTACTAGTCCAAAAAATCCTCTCTCATATGACTCTCCATATTTCAAGGCCTCTTCGACTCCTAATCCTTCTAAGTAAGCAATTTCGAAATAATGATAACCAATACCGATAAAGTGGCCTATTTTATCCACTCCAACGAGATGCCCCTTAATATTTATCAATGATCCCATTTCAACTAGGTAATGGGGAAGGAATTGAAAAAAACCGAGGTCCCCATAAATTGAATTTTCCCGTGTAAAATACCTCTTATCAATGGTGGTATCTTCAAGAATTCTCGTTTCAAGTTCGGCCCAGAGAAATCCCCCCATTTTATTATAAATTTCTTGATAAAGAATGGATTTCTCACATACCTCGTCATTATCATTAGCGGCCTTTACGGCCTCCCTAAATAGTTCATTGGTGATTTGATTTATCCGGCCAGAGGAATCGGTCAGTTGGATATTACGGTCAGTGAAGCTATCTACTTCTGTAGCAAATGATAGCGGGACACAAAATATTACTAATAGGTACTTAATCATCCTGAAACAACCTAGCTTGCTTATTTAGGATAATATTAATTGGTTAAAAATTCATTAATTTTTTTATACGGAACAGAATGACTGCCTTAGATTAACCGACCAACTCGGTTATTAGACTTTCAGATCTTCCGCCTTAGATTTTTCACCGAACACTTCCTCTGCCCTACGTTGGAATTCAGGAAACAGCGTAATATCGGTTTTTTCAAGCTGCTCACGCAACTGGAGCATAAAATCATAAGGCCACCTTTTTTGAATAAAGTTGACAATGAATTTAGGAATATACCCACCAAAGTCATTTAAAAAGGCCATTTCAACAATTGTTTTACCTCTGCCCTCTGGACGGATAATTGAATATCCATCATAGGTGGTGCCTCGAACTGTTGAACCATTTGCTGGATCAGTTTTATGTTTAATTGACTTAATATCTACAGAAACAATTAAAGCTTTAGAATCAAAAGTCCCCAAGTTATTAATAATGAAGTCTCGGTCTTTAAAAGGCCATGGGGCATGATAGCGATAATATACCGTGATATCCTCAACTGATTTTTTATCTAATACCTTGATACCGTTTAAATTGGGCATCCATTCAGTTTTTCTATTCTCATCGGCCAGCACACTCAGCACTTTTACAATGTCATGATTTATAACTGCTCTAAATTTAATAGGTACTAGACCTGAATCATGCTTATATTCAACGGGATTGAAAACGATGATTCCATCTTTATTAGATATTTCCTTCCACTTAATAGAACGAAGCTGTGAGGGATAAACACTAAAGGAGACGGCAAGGAGAATCAGGGTAAATAGGCAATTTTTCATTTTGGTAACTTAGGCCTTATGTCCCGATTTATCAATTTATATGGCCAAAAGACGCTATGCATTCTAGGATATATAGCAAAAATGATCAAAAAAGACCCGGTTTCTTCCTATTGCTTTGAGGACTACAATTTATTCAAGATCTATGGAAACAGAATTCGAATATTTTATAGTAAGCGTACTGGCCAATACCCTTGGTACAATTCTGGTGATGGTGCTGTTTTTGTTAATTGCCAGATTCTGGATTCATCGTTTTTTTAAAAGAGAACTAGAAAATTTCAAAGTAAAATTCATTAAAAAGGTTTTTCAGCACAAAGTCATCCTAGAGGAACATTTCAAAAAATATTCTGATCTATTTGAAATGTTGGAACTGGCACTCCTGGCCAGCAGTGAGTTCTATCAAATAATCACAAATCCTCCTAATTGGTCTTCACTTACCAAAGAAGATTTAAAGGATCTCCTCGAGAGAGAAAATGCCACCTGCGATGAGATAAGTGAATTTATCTCTCTTTTCCAAAAAGATAAAAAAATGATGATCAAGAAATTAAACCATTTCAAACAGACAAAAGTTATTGAAAAGGCCAAATCCAACCTGCTCTCCGCCAAGAATAAGCTAACTTCCATGGGAATCTGGCTAGATGAAAAAATTGAAAAGAAAATAGAAGCTTTTCTTAAAAAGCTAAGTAAAAGCTTAGAACATATTGAGCATTTCTTAAAATCCAGTGAAGAACACCTTTTAAAAAAAGGAAAGGATATCCATCACAAGCTAGACAAGGAATTAAAAGAAGTTAAATCCGATATCAGAAAATTCTTATCTAGATAACTTACTCTTTAAAAACAAGCAATTACCCCGGTAAACATTTTTTATTTATAAAGTAAATTGATTGAACAGTTTAAAATCAAAAATCAATTGGTTATATATGATATAATGAACTGTCTAAGGTTTTATTAATCCACACGAGGAGGAATATCATGCCAAAGAAAAGAATTAGGATTAAGTCTTATAGACGCAATGGAAAATTGGTAAAAGGCTATTTAAAAACCATTAAGTTCAAAGCTTCCAAAAAATAAAAATTCACATCTAATAGGGGCCCTATCGAGGGCCCTTTTTTCCCGTTAGAAAAAATAAAGTCTATTTTGTATTATTAATGTCATGGGTAATATTCAGCTTCATCAAGATTATCAAATACCCAAATTTTCTATCGGTTGGTACGCCCTGGCCTATACAGAGGAAATAAAACCCGGAAAAATTCTGAAAAGAAAGTTCACCTAGATTTTATAAATGTTAATCTATGGAGCATATAATGGCCGATCGAATAGTCTGGTCTGATCAAAATGGTGATATGAGAAAAAAAGATAAAAGATCTTTGGATCTCCCGGTAGACGAAAAAAACTTACAACTAAAATTAAGACGACTTACCTCAGGAAAAGGCAGAACTATTATAGAGATCACTGCCCTGCCACAAAATACCAAATGGTGTAAACAGCTGGCCAAAGATTTAAAAAAGCAGCTTGGAGTGGGTGGTAAAATGCTCCTAAGAACCCGAAATTCTTATTTTTTCAAATATTAAAAACTACAAATTATCTCTTCCCTTGCCTTCGAGTGTATTCCAATTAACCTGTTATTCGCTTGTACTTACAAAATATAAGGCCTAAGGTTCATCAACTACGCTTCGTTACAGAAAGTTTTCCTTTAATTCTGTCATCGATCTTAGCTATTACAAAATATTTCTATTTTTTTTACTCTAAAAAATATAACCAGGAAACAAAGCATGGCAAAAGGACGAGACAAAGGTGGCAAAGATAAGGCCCAAAACAAGGATAAGAAAAAATTGGGAATTAAAGAAAAACGAAAGTTAAAAAAAGAGAAAGAGCTTGCAAAAAATAAAGGTATTTAAATAAAGTGTAATTGTAACTACGATGTCACCTAACAGAAAAAAGTGGCATCAACTCTATTGAAATAAAAGTAAGTAACTCCGACTTCCCAGCAGATGGTGGTGGAGGTGGTGAGGATTTCATAAGAACCCGTAATCCTTAAATTTACAAATTTTTAAAACTACAAGTAACTACAATTCTATTTTTTCAGGCCAATTCTTTTTCGTCTTTTCGGAAGGATTGGGGCCTCATCCTCAATCTTATCCAACCTATCAAATACTACCCTAAATAACTTGTCCGTACCTTTTTCTAATTTTTCAACTCTATCCGTTAATGACTCTTCTGAAAGTAATAGCTTTCTCATCTTTATGAATATCCTCACAATAGAGATATTAAGTTGTATTGCCTTGGGACTCTTAAGAACGCTAGAAAGCATCGTTACACCTTGTTCCGTAAAGACGAAAGGTGGAATTCTAAGCCCCATT
This sequence comes from Deltaproteobacteria bacterium, assembly GCA_004356615.1. Lineage (GTDB taxonomy): Bacteria > Bdellovibrionota > Bacteriovoracia > Bacteriovoracales > Bacteriovoracaceae > SMWT01. The sequence continues at coordinate 14,051 of SMWT01000070.1, forward strand.
TTCTCTTTATTGGAGGTGCCAAATTGGTACCTCCAATTTTCCAACTCGGCTTTAGTTAATTCGAACATAAAGTCATGAGGGAAACGTTCAATATTTCTTCGCACTGCCCTTTTAAGCACTTTTGTTTCTACTTCATATAATTCTGCCAAATCGCCATCAAACATTACCTTTTGACCTCTAATTATATAGATCATTGATTCAATCATTTTTGGGGTGATTTTTTCCATAAAAGGGAAATATCAAAAAACAAAATCAAAAGTCATAAGACTATTTAATATTTTTCATTTATGAAATTATGGTGGAGGTGGTGGGAATCGAACCCACGTCCAAAGCATCCTCAGAATAACCCACTACGTGTGTAGTCTCAGATTATCGCCGTGAGACAAGGCTATCCCACCTTTGTAAAGTGGGCGA
>SMWT01000004.1 GCA_004356615.1 Deltaproteobacteria bacterium
AAAACTTAAAGAAGATGAAAAAAATAAAAATAAAAATAAAAAAAATCTAGCCTGCCTGCCCATTTTAACGCTCCTTATCAAAATGCGACTCTGATTAAAAAACTCTAACAAAAAAAACAAATAAATCAACTTTTTTTAATTGCGCTATTAGGATGCGGAACGGTGACTACAATGCAAAATACCTGTCTAAGATGAATTAATTGATCGCGCCTTTAATTAGCATCATTAAGGGCAAAGCTAATTAAATTATTTCTAGGCCAAGACCCTAATGTCGCTAATCTCTTAATGGAGGTTTTCCTTATAGATTTTAATTGAAAGGCTTTGCCCGTTAGTTTTGAGCGTTGTAGTATTCATCGTCTTCAAGAATGATTTTGCTCTCTTCTCCGGGTTCTTTATCTTCTTCTTTTGGCGCTTTAATGGTACCTGGCTGGGTTCCCTCGACAAATGACTCCATGAAAGCAACCTTGGCAGAATCCTTGGCCAACTCACCTGTTTCCTTGTCCACCAAGACATTTACAATCCCTTTAGGCGGGACAAAATCTCTTTCTCCAAACTTTTTTAGGCCTTCTTTCATAAACTCACGCCAAATTGGAAGTGCCGCCTTAGCACCCGTTTCACCCCAACCTAGCGTTTGATTATTATCAAAACCAGTCCAAACACCGGTTACTAAATTTGCGCTAAACCCTAAAAACCAAGCATCAACATAATTATTAGTGGTACCCGTTTTCCCTCCAATAAAAGGAGAAATCCTTCTTGCTCCCCGACCTGTTCCATACAGAATAACTCCTCTTAAAAGGTTGGTCATAAGGTAAGATAAACGGGCATCGTAGACATAATCACCCGCTAGATTTTCAAGGTAGGGATTTTCTTCCTCTAATATTTCTGGTTCCACCTCAGTAATTTGTGGCACTTCCCTTTTAAAGAAGTTTATTTCCACCGGATTACCATCTCTATCCATCACAGAGATAATGGCCTTAGTCCTTATTAATTTACCTTTATTGGGGAAAATTCCATATGCCTTAACAATATCTATTAAGCTTATGCCAAATGAACCGAGGGCAATACTTAAGTCCTGATCAACTTCAGCATTGAGATCAATTCTTTTAATAAATTCTAAGATTTTCCTAATTCCTAATTTATTGGCAAGCTTAATGGTGGGAACGTTGCGGCTATGCTCTAGTGCGTGACGAAAAGTAATCGGCCCTTTAAATTTCCCATCATAGTTTCGTGGTTTCCATTTTAGTGTTTCATCAACCCCGGCCAGGGCCTCTGGTGAATCTATAATAATGGAGGCAGGAGTCATTCCCTCTTCAAGTCCTGCCGCATAAAGGAATGGTTTAAAACAAGAACCAGGTTGTCTTTTAGATTGTAGAGCACGGTTAAATTGCGATTTGGCAAAGTCCGTTCCACCTACCATGGCAACAATTTCACCACTAGCTAGAGAAATTGAAACTAGGGCGCCCTGAGCATCGGGAACTTGGTCTAATTTGGCCAAAATATAATGTTCTTTTTTGGCCAGCTCTATTCGCTCCAACCGTTTTTTGCTCTGAGTATCCAGATATTTTTCAAGATAGCTCGCATGAAGATGGCGAAAAAGCTTTGTTTTCTTTTTAACAATTTCAACTAAGATCACATCCCCTGGGGCAACAATGGTCGAAGGACGCGTTACGTAGGGATAAAGGTTCTTGTCTCCACTAATTTTCCTTTCATGGGCCCAACGGTAATGATTGTAGGGAATAATGGCCGTTTGCCCACCTATTGAAACATAGATTACTCGGGAACTGTCACTAACTTTGCTCACCACTGCTTCATAAGATTTGCCCTCCTCCAAATAATTTAGGAAGGGATCGTCCGGAATCGTTCCAGGGTAGAAAATAGAAGGTGTGATCTCCTTATATTTTTCTCCAAACTTATCTTTTACCTCCTGGAAATTGTCTTCATTAAAAGAAATTTCATAATCTCTTTTATTTTCATGGTCCAGGGTGAAATACTCTGATCTATTCCTATATAACTGCTTTCTAAGACCAATTTCCAGCTCAGCTATTTCAATTTCTGTCATCAAGTGTCTTAATGGGCCTTTGTAACCTTGTCTTCTATCAATGCTCTTCACACCTTTTAAGACTTCTTTCTCTGCCTTTTGCTGTAGGTGCCAATCAAGCGTGGTATATATTTTGTAGCCATCTCGAAGGAAAGATTCCTCCCCTACTTCGGCCACAATCTTTTGTCTGATCCAATCGGTAAAATAGCCCGCACGAAAACCTCTTTTCTTTCTAAGCTGGTATTTTATCTTTTCTCTTAAAGCGAGTTGATACTCATCCTTGGAAATTTTATGGTTAACTAGCAACCTCTTTAAAACATATGACTGTCTTTTTTTAGCGAACGCAGGATTAATATAGGGCGAATATTTCCCCGGGGCCACGAGAAGTCCTGCTACCATGGCCGCTTCTGCTAAAGTCGCTTCAAAGAGCTCTTTTCCAAAATAACCTTTAAAGGCCGCCTTAATCCCGTAATAACCTCCCCCTAGATAAACCTGGTTTAGGTAAAGGAACAAGATTTCCTCTTTGGAAAATTTCTTTTCAATTCTCTGCGCCAGTAAAACATCTTTTATCTTTCTACTGATAGATCTTTCACGGTTAAGAAGCAGTGACTTGGCCACCTGTTGGGTTATCGTACTTCCTCCCTGAACGACTCTACCGGCCTTTAAATTAATGATTAGAGCTCTTAGAACTCCTTGGTAATCCACTCCCGTATGTTGATAAAAAGAATCATCTTCAGCAGATAAAAAGGCATTGATGATAAATTCCGGTACATCACTAATGGCCACCACTTCCCTTTTTTGTTCACCGATTTCAGCAAGAATTGTTCCATCTTTGGCCATTATCTGCGAAGGGATAGGGGGTTTGTAGTCGGATAAGGTGGAAATCTTTGGTAGGTCAAAAGAGAAATAAGTCACAACTCCTACAACACTTAAAACTCCAAAAAGGAAGATTCCCACACATACATAGAAAAAGTTTATCATTTTAGCTTTCATAGTATCACCTGAGTTTGGCCTGGCGCTGCTTCCAGTCTACAATAGAATCCTTTATGGATGCCACCATTTCCTCGCTTACATGCTTCATCAGCTGGATATTTTTCGGCAGATTTTTTTCAGAATCAAGAGGTACATCGAAAAAAGGAAGGGTAAATAAGTGATCCAAATCCTTTCTTTCTTTTTTTATCTTTCTAATCATTTTGCCATAATAACCGTAAAGAAAACCATCTTCTACCTCCAACTCTATTTTGTCGGCCAAAACATCCACCCCTATAACGATATCTGCACCTAATTTTTTCAAGTATTTCCCATTATACACCGCCCATTGTAGCGGAGTAGAAATGTTTTCTTTCATCTTGGGGTGATAGAACATAAATTGCGCCCTAAGAGATGAATACAGAGATCCCCTTTTAAGATTGGTCACCTTAAATTTCTTTTTATTAAAAACCGGGATCACCAGGGTGATATCCAACTCTTGAATAGAAGCGTTTTTAAAATCATGGAGTAGTTTATTTTCCAGCTCGTTAATCCATGTGCTCGAAAAGGCCCTCTTTCCTTTGACTTCATTTAAAAACTTATAAAATAACCACTCTATCTTTTCCGGTGATTTACCCGCGGCAAAATGAGATGCCACCACTGCACCCATACCGGAACCTGAAATGATGGTGATTTTAATATTGTTTCTTGTTAAGCTTTTTAGAAAATAGGTATATCCCAGGGTTCTGTTTAAACCTGGGCCTAAAACCAAAGCAATGATTGGCTCTTTTTCCCCTACCTCCTGGTTTTGCCTAACACCGGTATACTCTGGCCCATAGGAATCATTTTTTATTTGAGGTTTTGCTTTACCTACCTCAAAATCATTTAGCGAAACCCCTAGCGGTTCATTTTTAGAAGACGTAGAGGAACAGGATAAGATAAAAATTAAAAGTAAAAGTATCGGCCTCAATCCAGTTCTTCTTCCTTTAGGCCATCCGTTAGCACATTGATCTTTTTTTCCGCCTTACTTAGGATCTGTTTGCAATTTTTGTAGAGTTCAACACCCTTTTCAAATTTTTCCAGACTCAGCTCAAGCACTAAATCCCCTGCTTCCAGTTCTTCCACTATTTGTTCCAGGGTTTCTAAAGATTTTTCAAAATCTAGCTCTTTCTTTTTTGCCATGATTCCTCGACTTAAACGCTATGCCAAATATTTGACACTTATAACTCCATTAGAGTTGGCAAAACATACAATATCAAAAGCTTACTTTCCATGGATTATTTTTCCCGGTGTGGAATTTTTGTCACCTAAATTAAAATTTTAAGATAAACAGGAGGATAATTTGAAAAATATCTGGGTTCCCTTGTCCGGGGCCATTGCTCAACAAAGAAATGTTGAGACTATTGCCAATAATTTGGCCAACGCTAATACTCCTGGCTTTAAAAAAGACAAATTAACCTTTAAAGAGCAACTCACTGTATTAGAGAAGGGCCTGCAAGGGCTTGATATCGACGTTCCGCACAAAGAGTTTGCCCCAGAAGATTTTTATCGCTCCTTTGGGGCAGAAAATGCCAGCGTAAAAGTAGATGGCTCCTATACTGATTTCCGCCAAGGTGACCTCAGGCACACAGGAAATCCTCTCGATCTGGCCATAAATGGCCCCGGCTTCTTTGAGCTCAGTACTCCCAATGGAGTTCGATTTACCCGCAAAGGTACTTTTTCTCTCTCCGGCGAAGGTTACTTAGTCAATGAAAGAGGTTTTCCAGTTCTCGCCAAGCTTGCACCCTTAAAAGAGGGAGAGAGCTCTGACCCCACCAAAAGAATTTTAAAAATTTTAGGAAAGAGGATTTCTCTTAATAATTCTGGTGAAATTTTTGTTGATGGGAATAAGGCCCACGACCTCTCCATCGTGGAATTTAAAGACATTGCCGCCCTAAAAAAAGAGGGGAACTCACTTTTTATAAATAATTATCCTGAAAATATATTGGCAGGAACAAGAAAATCAACCCTTCATCAAGGGTTTATAGAAGGCTCTAACGTTAATCCTTTAGAAGAGATGTCCGCGCTAATTAAGGCCAGCCGTCATTTTGAAAGTATCCAACAGGTCATCAAGGCCTATGACCATATCAGCGGCAAAGCGGTTAATGAAATTGCTAAGTTTTAAGGAGATGAAATGATCAAATTAATAATATTTTTTTTAATCTCACTGGTAGGACCTATTAGATCTCATGCCATGATGCGTGCACTTAATACCGCTGCCTCAGGAATGGCCGCTCAGGAGGCGGTGGTAAACACCATTGCCAATAACATTGCCAACTTAAGCACCATTGGATTTAAAAAATCGCGCGCGGAAACGGATGATCTTAATTACCAAACTATAATCGAGCAGGGTGCACGCACCAACTCAGATACTTTTCACAATGTGGGAGTGCAAATTGGGTCTGGGGCAAAAGTGTCTGCTGTTAGAAAACATTTCACCCAGGGAGAACCAAATATTACCAATAATCCTTTTGATTTAATGATTAATGGTGATGGTTTTTTTGGCATCGTTATGCCTAATGGAAATTTAAAGTACACTCGTGATGGGGCCTTTAACTTAAATGCCGAGGGCAGGATAGTGAATAAAAACGGGTATGCCCTATTTCCCGATTTAAATTTTCCCCAAGGCACAATACAGGTTAACGTTTCAGACAGCGGTCAGGTTGATGCTTATTTAAATGGCCAGCAAGAACCAATTAATCTCGGCATTATTTCTCTTTTTACTTTTATTAATCCCGTGGGGCTTAAATCCCTAGGACAAAACTTATATGAAGCGACAGTGGCCAGTGGAGCACCAGCTCAACTAGTTCCCAAAACTAGTAATGCCGGATCCATTATGCAAGGGGCCCTTGAGAATTCAAATGTAAATATAATGACGGAAATGACAGAACTAATCCGCGCCCAAAGGGCCTATGAGATGAATTCAAAGGTAATGGGAATTGCGGACAAAATGTTACAAACGGTAAATAACATCCGGTAAATTATGAAAAAGTTTTTTGGCTTATTTTTAATCTTTACAAGTTATGCCAGCGCTGACTGTTCAATTCATTTCTTTAAAAAGACTGTTTATACCGGGGACAAAAAGAATCTTAAAATATCTGAAGTGATAGAAAAGACCGACTGCTCTAAAGATTTAAGTTCCAAACTCCACCAATTCGTAATTGGTTCAGCGGGAACCCTTAAAAGTAAATATTTAAAAGGCATTGACCCTACAATAAATTACTACCCTGATCATTTCCACCTAACTTCCTTAGAAGAGATCCTCAGAGAAAAAATGGGACTCTCTATAAATCAGGAATTTATTAAATTAAAATTTATGAATAATAAGCAGGCGCTTAATTTAAAAGAGGATCAACTGCTAGCGATTTCATCTGAATTTAAAACCGGGAAAATGGCCTTTACCCTAGAGATCATTGAAAGGGGTGGAAAAAGTTCTAATATTTGGGTGGAGGCAGTCGGGGCCAAATACCTTGAAGTTTTTATTGCAACCAGCGATATTTCACCTACCAGCGACCTCAGTCCTAACCTTTTTAAACAAATTAAAAAAATTGTCAGCAACCCCAACGCTTATTTTCTGGATGAGAAGACCCTCACCTATCATCGATTAAATCGCGCTCTTGGAGAGGGCCAAATCTTAAAAAAGTCACACCTGATTAAAAAAAATCTTGTGACTTTCGGATCCCCGACAAAAATTAGTTATAAAAGTGGGAATTTAATAATCAAGGGAATGGGCATACCACTTCAATCGGGGAAACTGGGTGATTTTGTAAAATTAAAAAATCCTAAAAATAAAAAATTAATCTATGGGGAAGTAACCGGACCTAACTCCGTATTGGTGGGAATATGAAAATCCATTATTTTATTATCTTTTTACTAGGCCTAAACCTTTTCTCTTGCGGTGCGATTAAAAAAAGACCTAATCGTAGAATGCTTAATGAAAAACAAGCTAGCGCAATTGACGATGATGAGTTTGCGCAATTTCGAAGGCCTGCCGGTCTATCAACTGATGCCATGAAAAGGAAAAGGCGTTTAGATGAGGAGAAAAATGACCATAACGGGCCAAGTCTTTGGACCGGAAGAGGCATTGACTCTTATTTATTCACCAACCAGACGGAAAAACAACTTGGAGACATCATTTTAGTAAATGTCTTTGAGGGACTTAAAAAAGAGATCTCCACTGAATTAAAGCTATCTCAACAATATGATAAATGGGAAAGAAAAGAAAAAGGGGCAGATGATAAGAAGAAAAAAGGCACAACTCCAAGCAAGGAAGAAGAAAAAAAAGGAGAAGCTAAAGATCATATTTCTACCATTGTAGAAGAGGCAATCAATAAGACTCATCTCATCTTAAAGGGAAGGAAAACTGTTCTTTTTAACAACGTGAAAAAACTAATCGAATTTAGAGGACTGGTGGCCAGGAAAGATATTACTGAGCTTAATACTATTAATTCAGATCAGATCTTAGAGTCTACCGTAAAGGTACTGAGGTAATTTATGAAATATTTAATACTCTCCGTTTTGCTTTATTCCTTTGGATCCCTTGGTTCCACCACCAAGATTAAGGATTTGGTCACCATCAAAGGTATTCGAAAAAACCCGGTGATAGGTTATGGCCTGATCGTTGGACTCAATGGAACAGGTGATGGCAGTACCGAAATCACCCGAACCTCTTTAAAAAGCCTTCTTATAAAGCTTGGACTGGATCCGAAAAAAGAAGTTAAATCCAAAAATGTTGCGGCAGTAGTGGTAACTGCTGATCTTCCTCCTTTTGCTAGAGTTGGGCAAAAGATGGATCTAACTGTTTCCTCTATTGGCGACTCTAAATCCCTAGCGGGGGGAACTCTTTTGATCACTCCCCTCAAAGGGGGCGATGGCATTATCTATGGTATCGCTTCAGGAAAAGTTTCCATCGGCGGACTTGGACAAGGAAAACGTTTTGCCACTACTGGCAGAATTCCCGGTGGAGGAACTATTGAAAAGGACTTGGCGGTAGAGTTTAGGTTTAAAGATAAGCTCGAACTAAGACTCACCAACCCTGATTTCACTACCGCTGCCAGGATAGAAAAAACCATTAATCAAAACCTCGGTGGAATGTTTGCCAAAGCAAAAGATTCGGCCACTATTACTTTAATTGTTCCCGTTACCTATAACCGAAAGGTAGTACAACTTATGGCCATTGTGGAAAACTACAGGGTCAATGTGGATATTGCCGCCAATGTGATTATCAATGAAAGAACCGGAACGATCGTTTCCGGAGGAAATGTCACCCTTTATCCGGTGGCCATCTCCCATGGAAATTTGACTATAGAAATTGAAGGATCTCCGGACAAGTCGGAAAAAACGGGAAAAATCATCTACGTAAATAAAAGTACCACCCTTAAAGACCTCGCAGAAGCACTTAATTCCTTCGGCGCTGGGCCTGAAGACCTGATATCAATTATCCAGGCGCTTAAAAAGAGCGGTTCCCTAGTAGCAAATGTGGAACTTATTTAGCAGGCCTGAATAAATTTTTTTAAGGGGTTATAATTGAGAGAGGAAAATAGTCAAGGAAGAGCTAAATGCCTATAAATATTAAAGCAAGACTGACTCAAAAAATACCCAACGCCATCCCCAAGGCCTATAAAGAAGTTGCTGAGGGAATGGAAAGGCAGTTTCTTAGGTACATGTTGGAAAAGATGAAAGACACCGCAAAAACAAAAAACCAAGATTCCGCTACCCAATACTATAACAGCCTAATGAATGCTGAACATGCCAGAGTCATGGCAGCTAACAATGGAGGACTAGGTATTCAAAAGATGATTTTAAAGCAGATCTATCCTGGATATCAAAAGGCCGCTAAAGCACCAAACCCCGGGCCAAAAACCATTCCAAGGGCCTATATCGAAGGGAATAAATTATGAACAGAGTAGAAAATACTTCTAAGAGAGCGCCATTTTTTCCTAATCAAAAAGCAAAAAATGTTAATGAGAACAATTACACAGCTCTTTCCGAGAGGGGCGCCTCCCCGGCCAAGGATAAGCTACAAAATGATGCCAAGGTTTCCATTCCCATGGGGACAAAAATGTTTTCCCGGATTAAAAAATTGGTAGATCGAACTCCTCCACAGGATAACATGGAAAAAATTGAAAACCTGCGAAGTCAAATACAGTCCGGAAATTATAAAATAAATGAAAATAAGCTGGCAGATAAAGTACTTCAAAATGAATTTGAGCTCTGGAGAGAGAGATGAAAGACAATGAAAAAATCTATTTTTATTTAACTGATCTATGGCAACAACTTTGCGAAGAGCATGCTCTCCTCTTTAATCTAACCTGTGATGAATACCTCTATCTTCTAGATAGCGATTTAGATTCCATCGAAAAAACTGTGGCAGAGAAAAATGGCGTCATTACCAGGATTGCTGAACTTGAAAACATTCGCAAAGATTATCTGAGAAAAATAAATGCCGGCCTTAAGGATTCTGAGAAGATTAACTCCCACCAGGATCTTTTAAAATATGTTGGAAAATCCACCATCGAAAAAGATCAAAAACATTTTGCCCGGTTTAATACCCTTTTAATCAAAATCATTGAAAAAATTAAAAAACAGAATAAAAGAAATCAAATTTTTCTCAGGAAGGCGATGATCTCTCTTTCTGAGTGGAAGAAAGAGGCCTTTGGAGAGAACAATTTTCAAATATACAATGCCTCTGGAAAAACGCTGGGGCAGCCCTAATGGCCGATTTATTAAGCATTGCAAACTCAGGTCTTTTTGTTGCTAAAAAAGGGAT
>SMWT01000005.1 GCA_004356615.1 Deltaproteobacteria bacterium
ACTTCATCAAAAATTTCTTTGTACTGGTAGTACTTATCTTCGGGAACAAGAATTGTTCTGGGTAGTTTTGAATTACTCCATCTTGGAAAATCGTAGCCACAGGAAACTAGAAAAAATATAGGAAGAAGAATGAATAATTTCATTAATGGTGCCTCTCGTTGAATATGGAGGCACAATATTACACATTTGTTACAAGAGGTCTTTAGATATGCGTCAAGTCTTTATTTTCTCACATCAAAATAAAAGATATCACTTGTGGCGGTCATCAAGGTGTCTGCATCCATCCAAATTCCAAGCTCCCTGCCTCCTGGATCTTTTTGGCATTCCCAGGAGTACTTACAATAATTTCCCCAGGAATTTTTTAGAAGAAATTCACATTTTTTGTTTCGCACTCTTTTTCCCACAATTACCGATTGGTGGTTTGGGCTTTTCCAAAAATATTTAATATCGTGATACCACTTTCTCCCACCTCGTAAAACATCGGCCGTATAAGTAATTCCCACGGGATTTTTTTTATCTAACTCTTTGATTATTCTTTTTGCCTTACCACCTATTCCTCTATGAGTTATGATTTTCGGAAGTCTTTTAGTGGGGAGATAAATATTTTCTTTTTTAAAACATTGTCCAAAAACATCTTTGGCATAATCTTTATAGCTGGCCGTCAGAAGGTAGGGTTTCATGGAATTAAAAATTTTGGTAAAGTCGGCATAATTGTAAAAATCTTCAATCCTTTTTCTTTTGGTGTAGCGTGAAAAAATATCTTTAAGCGCTTTTGATTTATTAGGCGCTCGTTGCAGCTCTCTTTGTGTTTTCTTATCGTAAAACTCTAAAAACCATTCGGTAAAAGCATACCAGTCCCGGGTAGAGATTTGATTTTCTTTGGAAAAATTTTGCATGGATCTATTAATAACATCAAACCGGCACATGCCATGTTTTCTAACGGCATCGATGGCCTTTTGGGCCCATCCTCCATCCAGAGTATTGGATTTCCCCAGGTAACTCCCTCCAGGATATTCCATATGATATAAAAGGGCGGTGTATTGAGGGTTGGAAAGAGCAATTCTTTTACTGTACTTCGGCATGTGAATATCCCGGTACATATCTATTAAAGTGGTGGCCGCATGGGAATAACAAATTCCAACAGGCCCTTGGTCAAGATTGGGAACCTCTCGGTGCATGCTCCAGTTCCGGCGCATAAGATTTACATACTTGGAACAAGATTTTCGATATTTCTTATTAAAGAAGGGTTCTGCTTTTAAGTTAAAGGAAAACAGAATCAGACATACTGCTAATTTTTTCATATCCACTCCTTGGAATATGTTAATCTTATCAAAGGCCTAAAAGATAAGCAAAAATCAAGGGGGCCACGATGGTGGCATCACTCTCTATGATAAATTTCGGGGTATCTATATCAAGCTTACCCCAGGTGATCTTTTCATTGGGAACAGCGCCGGAATAGGACCCATAGCTGGTGGTGGAATCACTAATTTGGCAGAAGTAGCCCCACAGTGGGGTTTTAATTTTAAGATCTTGCTCCAGCATAGGAACGACACAGATAGGAAAATCTCCAGCGATACCTCCACCTATTTGAAAAAATCCGATGGAGTGTTTTGGAGTTACTTCCTGATACCAAGAGGCAAGTCTCATCATCAGCTGAATTCCAGATTCAACAAGTGAAGTAGAGCTCACTTCTTTTTTGATATTGGCGGCGGCAAACATATTTCCCAGGGTGGAGTCTTCCCAGCCAGGGGTAAAAATAGGAATGTTTTTTTCTTTGGCAGCAATAACCCAGGAATCTTTGGGGTCGATTTGAAATAGTTTTTTAAACTCGGGAATATCCAACATTTGCCAGAGGTAGTGGTGGGGAGGATTAGTTTCATTATTTTTATCTGCCTTCATCCACTCAGACTTAATGAAATTTTCCACCCGTCGCATGGCCTCGGTTTCCGGGATACAGGTATCTGTTACTCGATTCATTCCTTTGTCCAAGAGCTTCATCTCATCTTGGGGAGTGAGGTCACGATAATTTGGCACGCGCTCATAATATTCATGGGCCACAAGATTAAAGATATCTTCTTCTAGGTTTGCTCCGGTACAAGTGATGGCGTGAACCTTATCTTGGCGGATCATCTCAGCGAGGGTTTTACCAAGCTCGGCAGTGGACATGGCACCAGCGAGGGTAATCATCATTTTATCGCCATTTTCAAGGTGTTTTTCATAGCCGATGGCCGCATCTACCAGGGCGGCGGCATTGAAATGTTTATAGTTTTTAAGCATAAAGGTGCTTATTGGTCCCATTACTAATCCTTAATGATTTTTTAAATAAGTGTAGCCCTCAAGGCATTTTTCATAAAAGTTGATAAGCTTCACACCCTCGCGTGGAGGTATCTTTTTTTCAGTCACTTTGCGGTCTACTTCCTTTTTAAGAGAGTAGGACATGAGATCTGGATTGTATTGCATAGAAGACAAAACCTGACGATTGGAATTACCTTTTACCACCGTTTCAATAAAAAATCCGTTGGGATCTTCGGCGTCGCTAAAAACATGAACTTCATTTACCCGGCCAAAGAGATTATGCATATCTCCCATTACATCTTGATAGGCGCCGGTTAAGAAAAAGCCTAAGTAATAGGGTTCATTTTTTTTGAGATTATGAAGCAGGAGCGTTTCACTGGTTTCTCCGCCATTGATGAATTTATCAATTTTGCCATCACTGTCACAGGTAATATCAACAATTGTACACCGCTCAGTGGGTAACTCCCTCAGCCTTGTGATGGGAACGATGGGAATTAACTGTCCGATGGCCCAATTATCCGGCAGGGATTGAAAAACAGAAAAATTACAGAGGTACTGGGAAGACAGCTTACCCGAGAAGTTTTCAAATTCTTCCGGGATAAAATTCATGGAGCCAATTTTATTTTTAAGCCACTCACAAATTTTCCAGAAATTGGTTTCAATGATGGCCTTTTCCTCGATGGAGATGACTCCAAGTTTAAAAGCATTGTCACAATCGCTTTTAATCGCCAAGGCATCGTTGAAACTCTCCTGTCGATCTTCTTCGCTTATATTTCTCCACAGCTCTTTAATGTTTTTAACCAGGATATGTTCATTCTCTGTATTAGTATCATTTTTATATTCATTTTCCCGGTAGTCGATTTTATCCACCACCTCGGTAATGAGGCAGCTGTGGGGAGCGGTAATAAATCTGCCCGACTCAGTTACAATATTTGGGTGCTCTACATTTTCCAGGTCGCAGAGCTGTTTAACTCCATAGACAATGTCGCTGACATAATTTTCCAGGTTATAGTTTCTAGAAGAATCATGAGTGGACTGGGAACCATCGTAATCAACTCCAAGCCCTCCTCCTACATCAAGATATTCGATAGGAGCGCCAAGTTTTCTAAGCTCGGTATATATTCTGGTGCCCTCACTCACCACATCTTTAATGGTTTGAATGTTGGTGATCTGTGAGCCCACATGAAAATGAATAAGTTTTAAACAGTCCAGACTGTCATGCTTTCTTAAATAATTTAGAGCATTTAAAATCTCTGGTATGGAAAGTCCAAACTTGGCGCTCTCGCCACCTGAGCCGGACCATTTTCCAGAGCCCATAACCGAGAGTCGGGCACGTATCCCGATAATTGGTTTAACATCCATTTCCCGGGAAAGATTTAATAGGTTTATCAGCTCACTGTATTTTTCAATAACTACAACCGTTTGTTTACCAAGTTTTCTCCCCATCAGAGCAAGTTTTAAAAACTCCTTATCTTTATAGCCGTTTAATATGGTGAGGGACTTATCGTCTCCGTTTAGAGATAATACTGAAAGCAGTTCCGCCTTTGATCCCGCCTCCAGCCCAAAATGGTATGGGGCCCCGGCATCGAGGATCTCTTCCACCACTTCACGCATCTGGTTTACTTTGATGGGATAAACACCACGATACTGTCCCTTATAACCGGCCTCTTCCATGATTTTTATGAAGGTTTCATTGAGCGAGATTACTTGTGATCTTAAAATATCGTGAAATCTAACCACTACCGGAAGCTCAACATCCTGATCTACGATTTCCTTAACGACTTGATAAATATCTAGATTTTCCTCAGTCGATTGAATGGAGAGGTTTCCCTCTCCATTGACTTTGAAATAGCCTTGACCCCATTTCTCAATATGATAGATGTCTTCAATATATTTATTTACATCTAAATCTAAGGCCATTAAATCCTCACGCTAGTGCTAGTAAAATCTCTCTGGCAACTTTGGCAGCAAAAACATCACTATTTCCTGTAGGATCAATCTCAGGAGAAAGCTCCGTAATATCAGCGCCGACAAAATTCTTATTACTTAAAACTTTTATTAATTTAATAAATGAATGAAAATCCTCTCCGCCTGGCTCTGGGGTTCCGGTTCCCGGCAAAAAACTGGGATCAAAATAATCTAAATCAAGGGTTAGATAAATTGGCCTATCATCAGCAAAAAAAAGTAGATTTTCAATTAGCTGTTCATGGGACTCCATTCTGGTACCATTTTCATTCATCCAGGCAAATTCTTCTTTGGTACCGGATCTAACTCCATATTGAATTAGCTTATGATCATCACCAAAATGATCTAGCACTCTTCTTATGATGGAGGCATGTGAATAGTGAAATCCAGCGTATCCATCGCGAAGATCAGCGTGGGCATCAAGATGAAGTAGCACCAGATCTGGATAGGTCTCTAGATATTTTTTAATGGGGGCAAAGGAGATGGAGTGCTCACCACCGAGAGTAATCATTTTGATATTATCCTGTTTCAAATCCTTTTCTTTAAAAAAAGAATCGAAGTGTTCATTAGCGTGAAACCATGATTTTTCAACGTCTAGAAAAAGGCCCAAGTCTAAATTTCCTAGATCAAACACATTTTTAAGGTCACTGGTGTCTCTATCTAGATAAGGGGAATAGGTTTCAATATTACCTGATGCAGCTCTTATATGATCCGGCCCAAATTTAGTACCTTTTCGGTAACAGGCAGTCCCGTCAAATTGAAAACCTACAATATTGATCGAATCATTAATCAAGGTTTTTGTAGGTGTGGCCATATCAAAAATATGCAACATTTACTCCTAATGGCCGCTGAATTTGGCAGCTCTTTTATCTAGGAAGGCCCTAATCC
>SMWT01000071.1 GCA_004356615.1 Deltaproteobacteria bacterium
AGAATATGCAGATATCGTCCAGACTGTTGAAGAAATCAAAAAAATGATTGAAGAGGAAAAACAATTTCTTCCTGAAGGAGTGGCATTTAGTTTTAGTAATGATGTTTCAAGGCTCGTTAAAAATCGCTTTGAAATTGTCGCCTCTAACGGACTCATCGGACTGATTCTGGTTTTTGTACTGCTAACATTTTTCTTAAACGTTAGAACTGCCTTTTGGGTGGGACTCGGCATTCCTATCAGTGTTTGTGGAGTTGTGTTTTTATTAAAGGTCACGGGCCATTCTTTGGATGCCATCGGTTTAGCTGCCATTATAATTGTTATTGGGATAATTGTGGATGATGCTATTATTATCTCAGAAAATATTTACAGACACTTTGATGAACTTGGCAAAAGTCCAATTGATGCTGCAGTTGATGGGATTAAAGAAGTCTTTTTTCCAGTACTCACCACCGTTTTAACTACCATGCTGGCCTTTGGGCCCATGTTTTTTATGTCGGGTTTAATGGGGAAATTTATTTATATTATTCCCCTGGTTATCACTTTCGCGCTGGTAATATCGCTTATTGAGGCCTGTTTCTTTTTACCCTCTCACATCGCTCACGGGCTTCACCGGAGTAAGAAAAAAGATAAGGAAAACTGGTTTATAAAAATTCAAAACCCCTTTTCCAAGATGATCCGTCTGGTTTTAAAATATCGTTATATTTCAATCCTGGGATTCTTTTTGATTTTAGGCGGGTCGGTACTTTATTTTACAAATTATATGCATTTTGTTCTCTTTCCGGCATCCACGGCGGAAAGACTTTATCTTAGAACAGAGCTTCCTCCGGGCACATCACTTAAGGCCAATGGTGAAAAGTTAAAAGAGATTGAGACATTAATAGATAAAATTTCCAAAGATGATTTGAGTTCTTACGTAACTCGAATAGGGGTACTTGCCGGACAACATGGTTATTTTAGGCCAGGAAGAAATTTTGGCACCATTGAGTTAAATTTAACTCCATTTGGCAAAAGGAAAAAAACCGCTCTGGAGATTACTAATATTTTAAGGGCCCAAACGGCAAAACTTAAGGGCTTTAATTCCATTAAATTTGAAATTGCTGAGGGAGGGCCGCCTGTGGGTCGTGCCATTAGTATCAATGTGGTGGGAAGTGACGACGCCAAAAGAAAGGCCTTGGCCGGGGACTTGATGAAATATCTCAGCAGTATTAAGGGAGTCGAAGATATTGAGAGCGATGATAAGTATGGCAAGGATGAAATTCATGTTGATTTAAATTATCCCGTTGTCGCTAAATATGGACTTTCCGTCTCTCAAGTGGCCAATACTATTAGAATGGCCATCGATGGGATGGTTGCCACCGATGTCCGTTACCAGGATGAGGACGTGGATTTTCGAGTTATTCTAGATAAAAAAACCAGAATTGATGAGAAAAATATCGGTGACCTATTGATCTCTAATAAATTTGGCAAAGTGATTCCGCTCAAAAGAGTTGCCAAGTTTACGGTAAAACCCGGAGTGGATGAAGTTAGGCACTATAATGGTGAAAGGTCCCTGTCGGTAGTGGCCGATGTTGAAGAGGGAGTAGTGACTCCTATCGAGGCCATAAATAAGGTAAAGGCCCATTATAATTTGAGTCGTGACTGGCAAGGAATGAAGTTTATTATTGGTGGGGAAGCTGATGAAACGGCCAAGTCTATTATAAGCTTACTTCAAACATTTGCCATTAGTGCTGTTGGCATCTATTTTCTATTAATTTTACTCTTTAATTCATTGCTACAACCCTTTTATGTGTTAATTGCCATACCCTTTGGCCTTATTGGGGTTATTTTTGCTTTTGCTGCTCATGGAGAACCTCTAAGTTTTCTTGCTGCTCTGGGGATGATTGGGCTGGCGGGGGTTGTGGTAAATGACTCACTGGTTTTGGTGGATCATATAAATCAGCTCCGAAAAAAGTTTCCCGATAAAAATATTGTAGAAATCGTGGCCATCGGGACAACCAATCGATTGAGGGCCATTATAATAACCACTCTTACCACTGTGGCCGGTTTATTGCCCTTGGCGTATGGAATAGGTGGATTGGATATGTTTATGGTTCCTATGGCCTTGTCCATGGGATATGGGTTGCTTTTTGCTACTTTTCTCACCCTATTCCTCGTACCGTGTATTTATGCGGTGGGAGATGATCTTATCGGTCTTTTTGGGAGGAAGAAGGAACAAGATATTTCGCATGAAGTCAAAGTCGGAGAAATTGACAGTGTATACCAATAATTTTATAAATTCCTGCCTTATAAGGATATAATAAAGAAAATTTAATGAGGTATTTTCATATGAGAGATTTATTAAACCTATTTTTTATACTTACTCTATCATTCTGCTCTTTTGCCAGTTTTGCCATATCTATTGAAGAAGTAGAGGAGCAGTTTAAGCAAAGAACCATGGACGATTCGGGTTTTGAAAGTATGTTAGATGTTGAGTCCATGGGACTTGAAATTTATAACTCTAAAAATCTATCAGATGCTGTCAGAGCAAGAGGTATATTAATCGCTTGTCGGGCCAAGAACTTTAGAGGTGAATATCTACCGGTATCGAGATCTGAACAAAAGATTGAATTTCATGAAGGAACTAATCACTGTAGAAATGGAATTAAATTATTAGAAAAAAAATTGGGGACACCTAAAAATCCAGAGGATGGCCAAACTTTAGCAAAACTTTATTTTTGGTACACAACTGTTTTTGGCAGATGGTTTGAAGATGAAAGCAAGTTTAGTGCTCTTAAATATTGGAATAGCGAAGTAAAACCAATTCTTGAATCTTTAATAGATCAAATGGAAATGGAAAAGATGTTAGGTTGGGGACCTCATAGAGCTCTTGGACGTGCCTATTATTCTATCCCTGCGGGCAAATCAAAATCTTTAAGATTTATGAAAAAGGCCTATATGAAGAGCCGGTCCAAAAACCATAAAGTTTCCGTTTATCCTCTTAATACCTACTTTTATGCAGAGTCTTTAATTGCTAAAGGTAAAATGGATGAAGCAAGAAAAATATTAGAAGCAACGCTTACCCTTGCTGAAGATGAAGAAAAATTAAGAGAATTAAATGCCGAAGCAGAAAAACTCTACGGTGACTATCGTTGGTTTGAGACCCTGCATGAAATAGAACTTTGTAGGGAAGTTCTCCATTCGCTTCAGTAAAAGGTTTCCATGAAATTACTCTGGATAATAGTGGCCTTATTGTTTGTGGCCGAAATAAGGGCGGTAACTCTATCGCCCTTTATTGATTTAAATACCGCCAGAGTTATGCCCAAAAGAATCACCAGTCTTAGATGGAAAGGGGTTTTTACCACCGTCACAGAAAGGTTTAATGAAAATAGAAGGTCCGGTTCTATGGCCCAGATTTTTGACAAGACTTTAACCACAAGAGATTTAATTGGCATAGAAGACCCCACCTCAGATCCCGCTGAAAGAGGCGGTCTTTTAGGTGTTATTAACGAGTGGGGAGAAGAGCTAGGAATTTATTTAGATACCGAAATAGGACGGGTAACGGGAGATATAAGTGTAGGAGTTGCCACTTCTGTACCCATATTTGTTCACGGAATCACCGATGAACTAACTATCGCCGTGGCGCTACCAATCTTTAAATATAAAATTTCCGTTGATACCGGTTTTGTGGCCTATAAACCTATTAAAAATTTGGCCAAAAAGTTTAAAGATGAAAAAAAGTTCTATGCTTTGAATGAGTTATTAAGGATAAATAGGCCTGTTCAGCAAGCTGTTAAAGATTATGGTTATGAGACCTTTGGAAATCAAGAAGGGCAGGCCATTGGTGATTTGATTACTGTTTTTAAATACCGGATTATAAACATGGAAAGACATGGTCTGGCGCTGCAAACTGACATCACCTTTCCTACCGGAAAAGAAAAAAATATCAATCAACTGGTTTATTTCCCCGTAGGTGACGGCCAGGTGGATCTTGGGTTTTCTGCTATCTATGATTTTTATTTTAATGAAAATACCTACGTGACCACTTCTTTTAAATACACCTGGGAATTAAGGGATACCTCAAGTGAGCGAGTTCCTTATAACAAAGATACTATAGCTACCCCCGATATCGACTCGGAGGTCAGTCGAAATTTAGGGGATCATTTGCACTATCAGCTAGGTGGGCAATGGGCGCCATTTAAGGGAGTGCAAGGCAGGCTGGCCTACAATTTTCATTACAAAGGTCGAGATATCTATAATGGAAATCTTTATGATGAAGAAAGATATTCATGGCTTGGACAAGATACTTTGCAGTGGGTTCACACCTATACTGTGGGAGTTAGCTTTTCCAATATTCCCTGGGTCAAGGAGTCTCGAAACTTTCTCCCCATTGAACTCAGCTTAAGCTATTTAGGATTTATTGCCGGAAAAAATACCGTTAAAGACCCCATTTTTTCTTTTGAGCTGGCAACTTATTTTTAGGTGACTATGAAAGGATTTAAAGCATTAACATTTATTTTTTTCTTAGTTGGCTGTGCCAAGGCCCCCAACCCCGCTAGTGTTTCCGCTTTTAAAAGAGAGTTGATTCCACCAATTGAGTTTAATAAACCATCCCTGCAAATAAAAAGAAAATACCAAACCGGAACAGAAATCTTTAACTTTTTCTTATGGCCCAATATATCCCGTGCAAAGCAGGTGGAAGTTGCAGCAATTGTTGCTCAACTGGGACTGCAAATCGAAGAGGTTTACAAAAGAATCGATTTCTTGAGCTTTGATAAGTCCAAGATTGAAAGAGAAATTGTAACCCTTGAACAAGACCGAGACGAAAAACTGGCGGTTATTTTTAAGCAGTACAAGTGTTGGACTACCTCTGAGGACGATGAGTCTTGCGGTGAGGCCAACGAAGGAGAGGCGCGTCTTCCCGATGAGTGTTTTGACCTTGAATTTGAACCTTGGAGCTCAGAGGATTTAGCTAAAGACTGCGAAGAAAAAAGTGAAGGCATCATTGAAAAATTCGAAGAAAAGCGTGA
>SMWT01000072.1 GCA_004356615.1 Deltaproteobacteria bacterium
GCACATTAACGTCTAAGTATGCGGGAGGAATATCAAGCATCAGGCAGTAGTTTCCTGATTCTCCCGGATTCCAGAATCCTTCCATGGCCTTTAAGACAGCACTGTGAATGGCCTTGTCCGAAAAAAGTCTTTTATTGGCAAATAAAAATTGATGGTTTTTAGATGATCCACGAGAGCCTATGGGACTTACCATGCCAAAAACTTTATGGCCTTCGTATTCACCCGTTATAAGAATCAATTCAACATTTTGTTTTTTATTTTTTTTAAAGATCTGGATTATTCGGTCTTCCACTTTTTTCAAAGGGGCATAAATTGCTTTATCACCATTTCCATATTTAATGGAAAAGGCAACTTGTGGGTTTGATAAAATAAAAGAATTAAGGGTTTTCCATATAGCGTTTTTCTCTGAAATCTTCGATTTTATAAATTTAAGTCGCACAGGTGTATTATAAAATAAATCCTGGATATTTATAGAGGTTCCCATCTCTGAACTTTTAAAACTTACATGAGATATTTCTTTTCCACCATGGATGACGATTTTTCCGCCTTGGCCTAAACTAGGGATAGAAGTGCAGCTGATTCGCGAAATAGAACTTATGGAGGCCAAGGCCTCACCTCTA
This sequence comes from Deltaproteobacteria bacterium, assembly GCA_004356615.1. Classification (GTDB taxonomy): domain Bacteria; phylum Bdellovibrionota; class Bacteriovoracia; order Bacteriovoracales; family Bacteriovoracaceae; genus SMWT01. Next base: position 621 of record SMWT01000072.1, read on the forward strand.
AAACCAAAACTGGTAAGTTTATAGAGTTCTTCAAATTTGTTTAATTTAGATGTGGCATGGCGGTCAAAGGCCTTAGGAAGATCTTCAAAGTTCATGCCATGGCCATTGTCTTCCACTGAGATGAGGTCGAGTCCATTATTTTCTATTTGAATATGTATTTTGGTTGCTCCGGCATCGATGGAGTTTTCAATCAGCTCTTTTAAAATGGAGGCCGATTTTTCAATAACCTCTCCCGCCTTGATTTGGTCAATTAAATGATTAGGAAGGTGTTTAATTTCGGGAGCTATTTCCATAGTCACCCAATATAAATTAAATGGAAGGGATTTAAAAGACTTTAGGCCGCGTCTAATTTGTCAGTAGGTTTAAAAAATTGAACCTGGTTTCGGCCACTGTCCTTGGCGGCATAAAGTGCTTTATCCGCCCTTTTAAAAAGGTCTTGTGGAGTGTTAACTCCTTGACGGTAATCACTTACGCCAATTGAGGCGGTAACCGGCAATTCTGTGCCGTCATAGATAAATTTAAAATCCTGAATTTGCACTCTAAGTCTTTCCGCAATAACAAAAGATTGTTTTAAATTAGTACCTGGTAGTAAAATACAAAATTCTTCTCCACCATACCGAGCAAATACATCATTTCCCCTAATGGCACTTTTTAAAACAATATTGGCCATGGCCTTTAAGACGTAGTCTCCAGCATCATGGCCATAGTCATCATTTACTCTTTTGAAAAGATCTAGATCTAATACGATTAATGAAAGGGGATCTCCAGATATTTTTGATTTTCTAACTTCCTGGTCGAGCGCCCTATTAAAATAAGTTTTATTGTAGGCACCAGTCCATTTATCAATATTGGCCTCTTTTTGAAGCTTGTCGTAGGTGAGCCTTTCAGTGTCCCCCCTAGGCAAAAATTTAAAGGCAATTTTACCAATCTTTATAATATCGCCTTTTTTTAAATTAACCTTGGATTCAATTTTATTGTTGTTTAAATAGGTTCCATTTTTAGAACCCATATCCATTAAGATCACGCTATTTTCGCCAACAATTACTTTGCAGTGTTGGCGGGAAATACCATCAAATTCTAAAGAAATTTCATTATTTATACTTCGGCCAAGATTATACTCTCGGTTATCCTCTAAATCGTAGAGACTTCCGTTCAATTCGCCACCAATCACTAAAAGGGCAGCGGGAAGCATTTCAGCTTCTTTATCGGCCGAGGCCAAGGCCGCATGAATATCGGTAATAATGTGGGTTGAGCTATCATCTGCCATTTCAATTCTTTTCGGAGAATATAAAGATAATTTTAGCGAGCCTTTTACTCGGTTATTGAGAGCAAATTCTTAGCGATGATTAAAATCATAATTTCATTAGTTCCAGCACCAATTTCCATTAACTTATTATCTCTCATCATTCGCTCAACCGGAAATTCCCTACTATATCCATAGCCCCCATGGACCTGGATAGCATCTAAAGCAATTTTGGTAGCGAGCTTTGGAATGGCCAATTTTACTTTTGCCGCTTGCACCGGCCCATGATTTCCCTGATCAAACTCATAGGCCACTTGGTAGATAAAACTTCTCATCATACCTACTTCTGCTGCCATTTCAGCAATCATTCTCTGGATCATTTGAAAGCTTCCAATAGTTTTGCCAAATTGCTTTCTCTCACCCGCATATTTCACACATTGGTCTAAACAGGCCTGAGCAATTCCCACAGAGATACCACTAATAGTAATCCTTTCAATATCTAGGTTTTTCAACATGTGGTAAGTAGATTGATTTTCTTCACCTACACGGTTTTGGGGAGGAATTTTGGCATTATCAAAAATCAGTTCACCCGTGGGGGAGGCCCGCATTCCCATTTTGTGAATAGGTTTTCCAAAAGAGAAATGTCCTTTATCTTTTTCCAAAATGAAGGTGGAGATATCTTTTTTATTTTTCCCAGTACGGGCATAGACATAGGCGATATCGGCATATTGAGCATTAGTGATCCACATTTTGGTACCATTTAAAAGGTAGTGATCTCCTTTATTTTCTGCCTTAGTCTGCATGCCTAAGGCATCAGAACCATACTCTGGTTCACTCATTCCCATGCAACCTATATGTTCACCGGATATTAGTTTAGGTAAATACTTTTCTTTTTGTTCTGGACTGGCATTGTTTTCAATATTATTTATCGTCAGTATTGCGTGGGCGAGATAACTAAGAGTTGAAGAGGCACAGGCCTTACCAAATTCTTCCATTACCAGGGTAGCGGCAGTACAACCCATTCCAGCGCCACCAAAATCGGGAGAGGCAGTTATTCCTAAAACACCAATTTCACCCATTTTACGAAAGGCATCCATATTAAAAGTTTCGTCGGTGTCATGTTTTTCAGCAAAGGGAGCTAGTTCATTGCGAGCAAAATCTCGGCATACTCTCTGGAGCTCTTTTTCTTCATCAGTAAAAAACCACATAATAAATTTCCTCTTAAAGACTCGGCGTGTAATTTTATACCCAAAATTGTTTAGAGAGGCAAATTCTTTACTCACTTTTCGCATATGGCTATAATGAAAGAAGGATGATCTTTAGCTAAAGGGCCTTATGGATGACGCCAAGAGTATTGCTGACGAAGAATGGTTTTTTTATTTCAGAATCTCTTCCTCCTTATGGAAGGAAAAAATTGAAAAATTTAAGGGCCAACAAATAATTGTTCCCATCCATTGGGCCTTTCACCAGGTCGATGAATACACTTTTGAGTTTGGGGAAAATAGGAAAGAGGCCAATTTAGCACAAATTGTTTCCTTGGCCGAAGAAGTAAACAAGAAAGTTATTTTTTATCTTCCTCTTACCCCGGCCCCCTTTCTACCAGATGGGGGTATTCCAGATTTTTTAAAAAATACTCTCTCTTTAAATAAGGAAGGGCTACTTCATACTTGTTTAGACCATGAAGGAAAAGTTAATAAACTATACTCCTTTTTTGATAAGCATATTTACCGGGGATTTAGTTACTTTGTTAAAAAACTTGGTGAGTATGTAAAAAATGAAAAAATAAATTCAGACTTCTGGGGCGTAATCTCTGGCCATTTAAATGAGGGACGTTTTTCTAGTTTTTTAGAGGACTATTCTCCCTCATTTCATAGATCTTTTGGCCAGTATATTGAGGCCTTAAGAGACCATGATAAAGAATATTCTTTGGAATCTGTAAACGAAGAATTAGTTCTTATTAACCGGTTTAATTACTTTATTGGGGATCTATATAAAAAAGTGGCCAGGGAGGGATTGGGCCCTAACTATGAAGGCCATCTAGAACTTGTCCTATTAGGGGCCAATACTACAGACTTTATCAAAAGATGTTCAAACTCAGATCTGGAAAATAATTATATCGATGAACTTAAAGAGAGTGTTTATCAAGGTCTTGTTCCCTGTTCGATCCTTTTAGGGGAAAATTCTAGATCTGAGGTCTTTGGGCGTCAGTTAAATGATCTTTTGCTCGAAAATTATTTGCCTCAGAAAATAAATCCTCCTCTTAATGAAGAAGACAGTTGTAGCTTTTCTTTGCTCTCATTTTTTAACCTCTACAAATCTCCGATAACGGAAGAAAATATTTGGGTAAATAACGGTTTGGTGGGTTTTTTAAATCAAAAATATAAATGGGCCTATAACTATTATTTTAATGAATACAATTATCCTGACTTCGCTGATGATACTAAAGTGAACTTCCTTCCTGGTGAGATAATAAATGGAAAAATTTTTGGGGGCATTTTAAGAAGTTTTATGGAGGGAGGTAAGTTTATTATCGAAAAAAACAAGCTGGATGAGGAACTCGCTAAAAAATTCGAGCTTTTTGTCCTGGAAAATTCCATAAAAGTTGAAAAGTTGAAATTTTTCTCGGAAATCCAAAATATTACTCTTGGTGAGGGACGGATTTTACTTTTTGAAGGATCCATTTTTAAAGAATTGGCCGAAAATCAAAAGAGTGTTTTTTGGGAAAAAATAATCAACACCTTCCATTTAAAGCATGTGGAATTTGAACTGCCAGAAGAAGTGGACTTTTTTTGGACTACTAGGATGATCTCTCCCAGTGAAATAGATTTTCAGGAAGTGAGGAGATTGCATCTTTATAATACTGGCAAGGGTAAACAGCATTTTAAAGTTAAATTAAGGAATAAGACTTCGTTAGTTAAAGTAGCTAGTAAGTACAACGCAAAAGTGAAGACAAAAGCACAAAGTATTGAAGCAGAATTAGACCCAAGCGGAAGCATTGATATGGATTTTGGTATCTGGCCCTAGGAGAATTTATGTTAAAAGGTAATTATTTATTTACGGTATTTTCCCGCCAACATTCTTCCTATCAATTGCTATATCTTTTTACAGAAAATGGTCCTATGACCAAAAGGGCCTGGGATGAGCTCAAAATAGAAATGGTTGATTTGAAATTTAAAAATTTGGACCGATTGAACGAATTCGTCCATAAAATGGCAGAAAAGCTCAAAGTGTCGAAGGCCTTTGTTTTCTCCCCCAGGGAATTCAACCAGGTAGTTGAAAATATGGAGAAAGGGGAGGTGTTTTTTGATATTTTGATCAAAAAAGGTCGCCCTCTTGAGGTCAAAAGGGCCTTAAAAAAGAGCAAATTTTGGGACAATTTCTGAGAAAATATTTCCAACCTAATTGAATTTAGGCCCTACCCATTGTAAATAGTTAATTTTATTAATTTGAGACTAAAAATGCGTCCATCTCTTTTTTCATATTCACTAATAGATCTTAGGGACTATTTCGTCTCCCAAGGCCTTGCTAAATTTGCCGCCGACCAGGTCTATAATTGGATTTACCGTAAATATAATTTTGATTTTGAATCCTGGCCCAACGTCTCGGCCAAGGTGAAGGCCCATATTAAAAATGAGATGGATATAACTTTGCCTAAAATTGTATGGAAAGGTTTGTCAGAAGATGGCACGAGAAAATTTTTAGTTCAAATGTCAGATAAACAAACAGTTGAATCAGTGGTTATACCGGCCAAAAATAACCGACTCACTCTTTGCCTATCAACTCAAGTAGGCTGTGCTATTGGCTGCACCTTTTGTCATACCGGAACCATGGGACTTAAGCGTCACTTAGGGGCAGGGGAAATAGTAGGTCAATTTATGGCCATAGGTAGCTGGTTATTACAGGAAGAGGGGCCAGAAACTCGCCTCACTAATATTGTCTACATGGGGCAGGGTGAGCCTCTTCATAATTTCGATAATGTTAAAAATGCTACCATAATTTTTATGGAAGACCATGGACTGTGTCTGGGGCAAAGAAAAATAACCCTTTCAACCTCAGGTCTGGTTCCCCAAATAGAAAGATTGTCGGATTTTCCGCCGATAAACGTGGCGATCTCTCTTCATGCGTCGCGTGATGATATGAGAACTGAGTTAATGCCGATTAATAAAGTCTATGATCTAAAAAGACTTTTTTCTGCCATCCAGAAGATTCCTCTTAAGGCCCATCGACATATCACTTATGAATATCTTCTTATAAAAGACCTAAATGACGGTCAGGAAGATATTGAAGGTCTTTCGCGCCTTCTTCCTAGGAAAGTCTCCAAGGTAAATATAATCCCATTCAATGAATACCCTGGATCTAAGTTTAAAAGGCCATCAGATGAACGAATCATCTGGTTTCAAAAATCACTTCTGGCAAAAGGTTTAATCACTACTATCCGGGCCACAAAAGGTCAGGATATACTCGCCGCCTGTGGACAGCTTAAAAGTGAGCTAGAAACACCAAATCTCTGGAATTAGGCCTAAGTTATTTTACGAAATTTTCTCTTTATGGGAACATATCTAAATATGGATGTGTAACCGGGAGAACACTTGATGTCGGCCAAAAACAATCGAGCTATTTTTGGAATCTTGATTTTAGTTTTATTCTTTTTTTTAATCCTGATGGGTTTTTCTGTTTATACCCTAAATGCTTTTAAAAATAGTGAGAACTCAAGTCTATCTTTTATCTCCAAAGGGGATCAAATAGCCGTGGTAGAAGTGAACGGCGTCATTTTTGAATCTAAAAAAATAGTTGAAAAATTAAGAATGGCCGAAAAAAACAAAAAAATTAAGGCCATTATAGTGCGAATTGATTCCCCTGGAGGGGCGGTTGGGCCTTCACAAGAGATTTATGAAGAGATCAGAAGAATTGATCAGGACGAGGAAAATGGAAAGCCAGTTTATGCCAGCTTTGGGTCTATTGCCGCATCAGGTGGTTATTATATAGGTGCTGCGACAAGAAAGATTTATTCTAACGCAGGAACGTTAACGGGCTCCATTGGGGTTATAATGCAGTTCGTTGACTTTTCTAAACTTTTAAAATGGGCAAAAGTGGATTCCAACGTTATAAAGGCAGGGAAATATAAGGACATAGGTCAACCTGGTCGTCCTATGACCAAAGAAGAAAAAACACTACTGGAAAAAATGCTTAAAGGGGTTCACAAGCAGTTTGTTCGAGATATTTTAGCTCTTAGAAAAGATAAAATTAAAGGGGATATTTGGGAATATGCTCAAGGACAAGTCTTTACTGGTGAAGAGGCCCAAAAAATAGGATTAGTTGATGAACTTGCTGGTCTTTGGGAGGCCGGACGAAGAATTCACAAGGAGCTAGAGCTTTCAGGAGAACTTAATTTAAAATTTATCAAAAGAAGAAAGAAGTTTTCCATTTTTGATATTTTAGAAACCCTTGATGAGAGCATATCCCATATAAAGGTTGGGCAATTTATTAAAAGCATTCCGATGTATCTATATTAAGAGGACGGATGGATTACTATATCGTTTGGACTTGGGTCCGATCACATTTACTGGCCGTAGTAGCATTCTTTATTACTTTGGTTTTAATCTATCATTACTTTAGTGAACGAAGGAAGGGGATAACCCTATCTAAAAAATACCGTAATTCCATTTTTGAGGCCCAGTCTAAGATTTATCTAAATGCCACTCAGTACCTTATTTCTGGAAACAAAGATCTGGCCATTCGTGAATTTTTAAATGCAGTAGATCTTAATAATGAAACCATTGATACCTATTTTGCTCTTGGAGGATTATTTCGGGCAAATGGGGAAATTGACAAGGCCATCAGTATCCATCGTTCACTGATTTCTAGAAAAGATATAACGGAATCCATTCGTTTGAAATCTTTAAAAGAGTTAGCAGTGGATTTTGATAAGGGTGGCTTTTTAGATAAGGCCATTTCTACCTATCAAGACGTTTTAAAAATTAACTGTGATCAATATGAGGTTATTGGCGCCTTATGCAGAATCTTTGAAGATTTAGGTGAGTGGGACCAGGCCTATAGTTATCGTAAACTGCTTTCAAAAGTTGGCCCGGAAAATCAGGCCCAAACTATTTCCCACATCTTGGTGGAAAAAGCTAAAAACTATTTTAAGGAAGGGAACCTTGCAGAATGTATAAATGAATTGTCAGAGGCCTTTAGATATTCACCTGCTGTTTCAGCGAAAATTCTTCAACTTAAAGTTTATCTGGCCGAAGGCGACCTAGACCAGGCCAATGGTTATTTTTTGGAAATCCTTAAAGAGCATCCCATGTATGCCTCTTTTGTCATTGAGTCCCTTTTTGAGATCAAGGATAGCTTAAGCTTTTCGGCCAAGTATAAGATGAATTTTGCAAAGCTAAGAGAGTTCTTTTTAAAACTAGATGATAAAGAGCTTCTCTCTTTTCCCTCAGTGATACTGGCCAAGCTAAGACTTCTAAAAGAATGTGAGAAAATTGAAAAAGCTTTTGTCATGTTAGATGATTGGATTAAGAAAAATCCTAACACTTCAGAAGTTTTGAAGGTGGAATACATCAAACTCCTTATTACCCTAGGAAAAAGCGAAAAGGCCCTAGCGGAGACATCCTCGCTACTTGAAAACTTCCAAAAAACAATGACTAAGCATTATTGTAATCAATGTGGATATGATTCGGATGAAATTTTCTGGCGCTGTTCTCAGTGCCATGAATGGGAAACGATAAAATTTAGATGGAAGGTCTGATGAAAACATTTTTAGTTTTACTCTTTCTTATGCCCCCTATAGCTCAGTCAGGGCCTATTCATTATTTATATTATGGTAATATGTACGGTCATCTTCATCAGGGCCCATCTAGTTATTCGGATTCATTGAAATCACTGACCTGTGGAGATCGTGTTCAATTAATTCAAGACAAGAGCGGGGTTACTACTGAGTTTTCCAGATTTTCATGGGTTAAAATAAAATATGGACCGAATGAAGGCTTTATCCGAGCTGAATTTTTAGATAAGAGCAAACCAAAATGCTTCCAGGCCAAATACATCAAATTTTTTAACCAGTTTAAAATTGAATTAAACGATGTTTTTACTTGGGGCCGGCTGTACGACCAATATGTAACGGGCAGCTCAAAAGTGAGGTAGGATTAATGTTTATTAGATTTAGTCTCATTCTTCTCTTATTGACCACCTTTTCCTTTGCTGGGGACAGATTGGGGGAGGGACGAAAAAAGGCAGACGCTGAAATTTTTACGGATTTCAAGGCCATCAAGGAAGTCCTGGAAAATGATCAACTTTCAAACAATGTCAAAAAGATTCAAAACGGTCGGATAGCTCAGCAAAAGAAAAAGCTGAATAAGGAAATAAAAAGTTACGATATTCCAGGTAAGAATGAATTTTGGAAGTTTATGAGTGAACTATGGGTGGTCCAAAATATCTCTAAGCTAAAATGGAATTTTGAAAAGCCAGACTACGGGCTTGATGATTATTTTGCCAGATTTCTCGAGGATTTAGGTTACTACGAAATAAAATTTAAAGTTCTTTTACTGGATACCTCTTTGGTAACCCACTTTGCCCTTCCAACATCGGGAAGAGATGCGCTTTTTCTCCTCTCGGTTCCTTTTATTCGAGTGATGGATTTAAGCAAATTAGAAATTTCTATTTTAATGCTAGAAGATTATATGAGAAGTAATCTGGGGCAGTTTAAAAAGAAAGTCACACCAAAAGGCCTAACCGAGCTGTTAGGTAGCAACTTCTACAAGAAAAAGCTGGATATGGGGATTTTTAATGGAGTCCTTCAAAATTATAGCAAGCTGGTTTTTAATACGGGTTTTAATTTTGAAGAGCAGTTTGCAGTTACAAAGCAAATGCAGGGAATGCTTCATGGCAAGTTAAAATATTGGAAGAGCTATATGACACTTTTAGGAAAGATATCCAACTTGGTTAAGGGTAATGTTGTATATAAGGATTATAACAAGATTTATCCATCCCCAGAACTTCAAATCAACTGGCTTAAACCGAAAAAGGAAATATTGTAGGAAATGAAAAACAGTTTATTAAGAGATCTCTCTTATTATGTTTTTTACAATTTAGTTACTCTCGTTTCTATTACCATAATTGTTTCGCTCATTACTTTCTTTCATTTTCTTTTAGATCATTCCATAGAGGCCATCGAAAGTTGGATATCTGACAACGGCTGGGGACTTATTACTGCTTCCAAGTTGATTGCACTTTTTATTGTCATGAAATTTCATGTCTTAAATAAAAACGATAAACCTACATTTAAAAAACTCACTTTGGATCATTTCATTTTTCCTAAGAAAGAATTTTATCCCATTTTATTGGCCTTTATCGGGCTGTTTTTTGTGCTAGAAAGCGTAAACTTTGTGGTGGGGGAATTTGAACTAGATAATGTAATAAAATCCTTTTTTTATGCTTTTCTTTTTTATTTTTCAGATTTATTTTTACTGGCCCAAATTAGCTCGAACGGAAAGACGAGTAGACTTAAAAACTTTTTGTATCCACTCATTTTTGTCATTATCGCTAAAACTTCATTTCTTTTAATAACCGTTTCAGATGAAAAAGGGCAGTTAACACTTCTCATTACGTATCTAAATATGGTGCTCTTGATGTTTATAAGCGGACTTAACCGAGAGAATAAGTTTAGTTTGCTCGCACCTTTAATTTTTTTAATCTTCTATATTTGCCCGATAATATCAATCTTTGGCCTAGATCCTGTTTGGGGTGATTCCAGGGCGGTAATGACTTTAAAGATTATTCCATATTTAAAAAATTACATTGTTTTTAGCCTGTTGATTTTATGCTATCTTTATTTAAAAAATTTCAAATACAAGGAAAATTATGGGATCGAGTGAATTAGATATTGTAAAAATAATTTTACATTCAGGACCTATAGTTAAAGGTGTCTTGATTCTCTTATTTTTCGCCTCAATTGTTTCCTGGGCGATTATTTTTAAAAAAAGAAGAAATCTTAAGAAGATTGAAAAAGATAATTCTGAATTTTTAGATGCCTATTATAGTTGTAAAGACTTAAGGGATGTTCAACTCAAAACCGAGCATCTACCTAATTCTCCCTTTAAAGTAATGTTCTCGGAAGGTTATAGTGAACTCGATAGTCTAAGGTCTAAATACGGAAGCGATATAAAAAATCATATTAAAGACTTTGGCACGAGATCCCTAGAGCGGGCGCTTAGGAAGGGTGCTAATGAGGCCAACTTAAAAATGGGAGCACTTGTGCCTACTCTGGCAAGCATTGGTTCTGTCTCTCCCTTTGTAGGGCTTTTTGGAACAGTTTGGGGCATTATCAATTCATTTACCGGCCTGGCCTCCGGTGGCGCAACACTTGATGCCGTGGCCCCAGGTATTGCCGAGGCCTTAGTGGCCACAGCAGTGGGCCTTTTTGCCGCCATACCCGCTGTTTGGTTTTTTAATAGATTTTCTGGTGAAACCTCTAAGATAAATATAAAAATGGAGAGTTTTGGGGAAGGGTTTTTAAATAACGTAGAAAGAAGCTTGGATGATTAATGGGTTTAAATCTAAACAAAAATAATAATAATAATAAATATATGTCCGATATCAATGTGACCCCATTCGTGGATGTTATGTTGGTGCTTTTGGTAATTTTTATGATTGCCGCCCCCTTAATGTTAAATGCTATTAAACTGCAATTACCCAAGACCAAAGAAATAAATATCATTAACCTAACTACCAAGCAGGTAGTCTTGTCTATGACCATGGATGGGAACCTATTTATCGGAAAAAAACTGATTGCCAAAAATAAATTGATATCGAAAATAAAAAGTGAATTTTTCAAAACTAAAAATCAAACCCTTTTCTTGCGGGCCGATTACAAAATATCTTACGGGAAAGTGGCAAAACTAATGTCTTTTCTTAAACATGGAGGAATCACTACTATTGCGCTAGTGACAGAAATTGAAAAATCTTAAAGCAAATTTACCCCTCTTTCTCGAAGATAGCCTTGTTCCCTACGCTAGATGGTCGTTTATAGTCCATTTTTTTATTGCCTTATCTATAATTTTTGTTCCTCGAGTTTTTGACCTAGGCCAGGAAATGCCAAAAATCACCCAAGTGGTCTCGGCCATAAGAGTTGATCTGGTGGCCATGCCCAAATATACGCTTAGGGAGCTGAAAAAATTAAGTGCAGCGGCCAGTGCCGCAAAAATTATACCAACCAAAGATAAAGGGCCAACCTATTTGAAAAAGGGAAAACAAAAAAGCTTAAAAGATTTGTTGAGAGGGGAGGCAGGCAAAGAATTAAGTGTTAAGGCCAAAGGAAAAACTAAAAAAACTGCCAAAAGAAACAAGTACGCAAAAGAACTTGGTGGATTGATTCTTCAGGGAAATAAAATCAGTAAGGGATGGGCCATTGTCGGTGATACCAGAGAGATGATCTTAGATGAGTTTGGTAAATATATGGCGAGTCTACCAGATTATATAAGGCCAAACTGGAAACTACCGGCCAATTTGATGAAAAAAAAATTAAATTGTCGGGTGCAAGTTTTTATAGGTTCCAAGGGAGAGCTTAAAAAGGCCAAAATGTTTAAATCTAGTGGCAATGGTGAATATGATCGGAAGGCCATGGAAGCAGTGCGGGAGACGTCTTTTCCCATTCCTAGTAAAAATATTAAGGAGAAGGCCAGAAAGGGCCAAATACTACTGGGCTTTCCCCTATAAGGTAGAATCTAAAAATGAAAAAAATTTTATTCTTATTTAGTTTACTTATTTTTGTTAACTCAAGTGCTTCCCAAGATCTAAGTATTGTTAGTGTTGGTAAAGCGACTTTAGAAAAAGATCATCTTTTTTTAGAGAATCCATATTTTAAGGGATGGGTCAGTAAATCAAATAAAAAAATTGTTGAAAACGTTATCAAACTCCTTCGATCCGATTTTTCTTATTACAAAAATCGCTTTGCCGTGTTCCCCAAAAAATATCGAAACCATCCTTCAAAAAAATCTGTGGTTGAGGATGTTAAATATGTTTCTTGGCAAAAAAAAGAAACAGATTACCTGGTCAAGATGGATTTTTCTTCTTCTGTGTCTAAGAATGAAGGACTGAGGTATGTGGCCAGGGTTTATTCTATAAATACTAAAAAGGTGATCAGGGAATTACAGGGAAATTTATTTAAAAAGGACTGGAGAAAAGAAGGGCATTATCTGGCCGATAGGATATTTCACAGTATTACAGGTAAGAAATCTATTTTTAAATCTAGGGTAATATTTGTCTCTGATGTCACCAGTACCGGCCGAGGTAAAAAAAGAAAGACGAGAAAAGAGATCTACGTGGTGGATTTTGACGGGGCCAATCGCCAAAGGATTACTCACCATGGAGGAATAGTGATATCTCCTGCCATTTCCCCTAAAGGGGATAAGCTGGTTTACTCTCTTATAAAAAAAGGAAAAGGGAAAAAAAGAATAGAATTATATCTTTTGGATTTAGTGACCAAAAAAAGAACGATTCTTTCCCGTCGCAAAGGACTTAACTCAGGGGGAACCTTTCTCCCCAGTGGCGATGAGATCCTTCTAACCCTATCCAATTTGGGAAATGCAGAAATCTATGCCATGAATCTTGCCACTAAAAATCTAAGAAGGGTGACCCACCACTACGCATCCGACGTGGATCCCTCGGTAAATGGTGATGGATCTGTGATGACCTTTTTATCAGGTAGATCAGGTAGGGCCCATATCTATACCTTAGACCCAAGTGGTAAAGAAAAATCAGTTAAAAGAATAAGTTTTGTGGGGAGGTTTAATGCCACCCCTCGGTTTTCCCCCGATGGTAAAGAGATTGTTTTTTCTTCTTGGCTAGATAATCGTTTTGATCTCTTTAAAATCAATCCCGATGGCACTGGATTGGCCCGTTTAACCAAGGATTTTGGCTCTAATGAATCTCCCTCCTTTAGCAATGATGGAGAATTTATCGTTTTTTCATCACAGCGGGTGATTTCTAGGTACCGAGCGGTTCAAAATATCTATCTAATGGACCGGGAAGGGCAGATTTTAGGCGCCGTAGTAAAGGATTTTGGTAACTGTCTAAGCCCTAGGTGGACAGAAAACTTTACGGGGTTTTAAATACTTAGCTCATTGTACAAAGAGTAGACAGCTGCTCATAACCACCTGAAATTTTCCAGGCCGTCTAAAGTATAGACAGTTTAAGTCCTTGATTTTCATCATTTTATGCCCAAAATATGATCAACCGAGTCAAAAGGTCTTGTAAAAATTATAGACGCAATGTATTATAAGGTACATTTATTTAGTCAAGTAATTCGAGGAGAACCTGTGAGCACTTTAAAAAAAACCGAACAAAATGAAATCAATACCCTTTCTTCAACCCTTCTTTCCACACTAGATGAGAAGAAGTTTTTTGGAAAACTTTCTTCCTTTATAGCGAAAAAAGTTAATGCGGATAATTCTTTTGTATTTCTAGTTTTAGAGGATAAGTCTACTAAGCTTATGGTGGAAAACGGGAAAAAGGCAAAAGGGACAAAAATTATGTCGGCAGGAGAGGGACCTTCTGGTCACGTTGTAAGAACAAAAAGTCCATATTTTAGTAATAATGTAAAAAGGGATCCACTTTTTAGTGGAGAATCTTATGGAGAAGATATTAACGCCGAACTTATCATTCCTGTAGCTCATGAAGGAATCATGGTGGCCACAATACATTTTCAGATGAAAGGCGTTGAAAAGACCTTCACTATTGATCAATTGGCCTTGGCCAAGGAAATCCTTAATACTCAAACTATTCCCGTTTCAAATATGAAAATGTATTTGGCAGCGAAAAATCTAAATGATGCCTTATCGAAAAAAATTGATAATCTTATTCAAGATAAAGAAAAAAGAATTGAAACAGGTGGGGCCTATAAGGCCTTAGAACCCGATTTTAATTATCAATCCAAAGAAATGTCGGTTCTTATCGACCTTGCCGATAAGCTGTCACAAGTTGACGGCCCCGTTTTAATTCAGGGTGAGAGCGCTACCGGTAAAGAACTGGTTGCCAAGAGAATTCACTGTCGAAGTGAAAGAAAAGACAGACCATTTTTAGTGGTAAGTGCCTCTTCTTTTACTGAAGAAAACCTGGAAATTGAGCTTTTTGGAATTGAAGGCCTAAATCCATCAGGAAAACTAATGGTTAGACCTGGTATTTTTGAAAGGGCCAATGGTGGTACTGTTGTCATTAAAGGACTTTCTAGGCTTAACAGTAATATTCAATCTAGACTGATTCAATTAATTAGCAGTAAAAAAATCAATAGAGTTTCCGGACATGCTCCAGTATCAACTAATGTTAGAATCATTGCCACTGATCAAAACGAAATAGAAGAATTAATGGATAAAGAAGTTATCTCAAAAGAACTAATTTATTTCTTTAATTCCATTAGAGTTCCAGGTCTAAAAGAAAGACAGGAAGATATTGAACTTTTGGCCACCAAGTTTTTAAACGGAACTAGAACAGGTGAAGAGCAAAAGACTTTAGCGCCAGGTGTAGTAAAAGCACTTACAGAATATTCTTGGCCAGGAAATATTAGAGAGCTGCGAAATACAATGGAGCAGGCGTATCTACTTGCAGAAGGTCGGGTAATTGAAAAGGCCCATCTAGCAAAGCGTGTTATCGAAAATAAAGGTATGCAAGAGGAAAAAGACCTTAGTCCTATCTCTTATACTGGTATGACATTAGGAGATCTTGAGCGATTACATATTTGCGATACATTAGACCATACTCAAGGCAACAAAACTAAAACGGCCAAAATACTCGGAATAACAGTTAAAACGTTGTATAACAAACTCCATAGTTACGGAATGATCCACCCTAAGGTCTAAGTTTAGGCCTTAAATTGTTTTATTCCTCATAAAGAATTACACTTAAAAAGGTGGAGGAATAGATGGCCAAAGATACAGTCGCAAACCTAGAAGTTATGAACGGAGATGCCGGTCTTACTTGGAAAAACGTGAGAAGGGCATCAGAGATTGAAACTCTCTATCGTTTTATCGATGAGCATGGGCTTAGAAGAGATGCAAAGATCGTTTTTGAAGCTCTTTGGAGCAAGCTGGGAACGAAAAAACGCGCGCGAAGAAATTCAGTTAAAAAGGTCCACTAAAAAACAAGAAACATGGATGTTTCAATAAAAAAAAGAATAATCTTTGATCCCATCTATGGGTTCATCAGACTTACTCCTCTTGAGTGGGAGATTGTCCATTCCCCTTACTATCAACGTCTAAGGTGGCTTAAACAATTAGGCTTTGCCTGCTATGTTTTTCCGGGGGCCGAGCATTCTCGTTTTGGCCATTCCATTGGATCAATGTTTAATGCCCACAATATTTTGATCTCCATCAATAAGGCAGTATCCGATGAAGAATTGGTGGATCCTAAATGTGGGTCGAAGGCCAAAAAGTTTCATCAATCCATTAGGCTTGGGGCCTTAATGCATGACCTTGGTACTTTTCCTTTTAGTCATACCACTGAAGCGGCCTATATAAAATTTGGCGAAACGACCCATTCCAAGGGCGGAAAAGGACTAAAAGATGACCATGAAAACCTTGGCGCTTTTGTAATTAAAAATACTGACTTTCCAGGCGGCATAACCCATATCTTGGAAAAGTATGGCCACGAGGCCAAACATATTTCTGATTTGGTTAAAGGAACCTCTACATCCATCTTGGCAAATCAAATTCTCCATGCTGAAGTTGATTGTGATCGTATGGATTATCTGCTTCGGGATGCTCATTATACAGGGCTTGAATATGGGACCTATGATCGTGACTATCTTCTTCACCATTTTTCCCTGGCCAAGGTGGATAACCAAGAAATTTTAACCATTAATAGCAATGCTCTTCATTGCGTGGAAGATTTCCTCATGTCTAGGTTTTCCTGGTACTCCCAAGTGGTTAGATCGCCAAGAGGGGCAAAATACGATGCTTTGGCCGAACATATATGTTTGTATATGTTAGAAAAAAGACTGTTTGTTAGATATAGCGAAATTTTAGAGATGGTGACAGACTCACCACTTAGATTTTTGGGATTTACCGATAATTTCTTTTTAACCCAGATCCAAAAAAGTTTGGCCAACGGGAATTTTGATGAGAATCCAAAAATATGCGATATGGCGATGGGGCTTTTGCTTGAAAAAGGACCTAAAAGAGTCCGACATGATGACTTAAGAAGGGTGCTTCTAAACCAAGACAATACAGCTGAAAATGATAAAATTTGTAAGAAGGCGAAGGCCAAGGTGCAAGAGATCAGGGATTTTATTAAAAAGAAAGGTGGACCTAAGGATTGGATCATTTCCGATCTTCCCACCAAGGATATAACTTTTGTTAAATCCTATAAACAAATTATTAAGGATTCGAAAGGCCCAAATATTTTACTAGAAAGGGACCCCGTCAAAATAAGCTATGAAAATGGAGATATTAAACTCCTTGGCGAAATAGAAAATTCCACCATTTCAATTTTGCAAGATACTAAAAATTATATACCCAATGTTTTTTGTTCCCAATCGGCCTATGAGATTCTTAGCAAAGCAAAACTGATAGATGAGTAGCCCGCCTATTTTGCTTTCTTTTTTAATTCGAGGTAAAATTAATTAATCTATCTTGTGACTTTCAAATTAGGATGATTTGTAAATATAGCTTAGGAAGGGGGCCAAAATGTTGCAAAACTCGATAAGAGGGTTTTCCAAAAAAAGGCCGGTAACAAGCTCTGATGATACTCTTTTTTCGTTGGAAGATGTTTCCGTCACTTTTGGAAATTTAAAGGCCTTAGAATCAGTATCTCTAGATATTCACCAGGGAGAGATCTTGTTTGTCACCGGCTCCTCAGGGGCGGGTAAAACAACTTTACTTAGACTTTTGGCCGAACAACTAAAACCTGACAGTGGCAAGATCCTTTTACCAAAAGATTTAATAGGCGTTAGACTTTTCATTTCCCAGGTTTTTCAAGATTTAAAGTTTTTAATGAATAAAACTTGCGAAGAAAACCTTTTTCACAGCTTTGATAAAAAGGTTTATAAAAATAAAAAAATATTTTTAGGTGAAATGAATGATCTGTGCAAAATTTTAGGGATTACAGATAGACTACATCTTAAAATGGAGCAGGCCAACGGTGGCCTTAAACAAAAGGTGGCCTTAATTCGTGCACTGCTGGCAAAACCTGAAGTTATCATTTTAGATGAGCCCACAGGATCATTGGATGTAGATAATGCCCGAAAGATTTATGAGGTTCTTTCTTATTATAATATGAAAAAAAAATTAACCATTATTTGGGCCTCCCATAATCGGGAATTAGTTAAAGAATTCACAGGGAGAATAATTCACCTAGATTCGGGGAAATTAGTCTATACGGGGCACGCATGTTTTATTTAAAGAATTTTTTCAAGATCATCAAAGACAATCTTTTAAGCGGGATTTTACTGTCACTTATTTCCTTGATCATTGTAATTTATATGGGAAATATAGACCTTTTTAAAAATAAAATAATCGGCCTCTATCCGGAATATTTAAAAGGGCCTTATTTTTATGCTCTTCTTTCTGCTACTGAAAACCATTCCAGAATAAAAAGAAAGATGCTTCTTTTACCTGGTGTGAACAAGGTGAGTATTATTGGTAAAAATGAAGTAAAAAACCAGACTTTAGAAATTTTGGATAATTTAAGCATGGGCCAAGAAGAGGAATTTAATTTTGAATATAGAGGCATGGAAATTGCTCTGGATCGGGATGTGAATGCCAGAGGCCAGGAGTTGATTAGAGGATATTTAAAACGGCTTGCTGGGGAAAGCAATATTACTCTTGGCAAGGTTTACCCTCCCTCTATTAGTAAAAAGCTCAAAGAGAATTTGGATATATTTAACAAATATGGAGGAATGGCCATTGGTCTTTGCTTGTTTTTGGTTTGGCTTTTGGCCTTCTTTTCTCTTAAGCAAAAAGTGAAGAAAGTTTCTTTTATAATCGAGCAATATCAGCGCAAACGAGGGGTGGAAATAAAAATAATCCTTTCTGGGGTGGCCCTTTTTTATATAATTGGCTGCTTGATCTCATACCCACTGCCTACCACCCAGTGGTATTTGGTAGCAGGGGTAGGGGCAGTATTTTTTGCTATAATGGCCTTGCTTAGTGGAAGACCTTCATGGGAAAGCTAATTCTTGCTTTTTTAATTTTAATTTCACCGGTTTATGCGAAGGTAAAAAGACCCAAGTTTAATTCTTTAACTAAACTTCAAAGCAAGATTTTTAGAATTGAAAAAAAGATCTTTAAAATTACTGGTGAGCTAGAAGAATTAGAGAAAAATTTAGAAGAAAAGAATAAGGCCTATCTTGAAAACCTAAAACAAAAAAGATCGATTGAGGATAAGCTGGCAGAGTATCGCACGATTATAGAAAATGAAAAAGGACAACTTCAGGTGAAGATTGATCATGCTCAGGATAGTTTTAGGCATGCTCTTTTAAACGATGTTGATCAAAATGATTATCCTAAAAATATTCTTGGCAGAAAAATGATTAAAAAGATCCTCAGAAAAAATTTGGAGGTCTTTTACCAGGGCAAGATTAGGTTAATTACTCTTGGGAATGAACTAATTGACCTTGAAAATAAGTTCCTTGAACATATTAATAATGAAAATCAGTTGGTAGAACTTTTAAATCATTTGGAAATGGAAAAAAAAGATCTGGCAAGTAATTACTACCGTGAGGAAGAAAAAAAGAAAAAATGGAGATTAAAATTCAACAAGCTTAAAAGTAAGCTTGTTCAAGGAAAACAACAGAAAAAGAGTAGTATGAGAATTGGCCGATTTGCCTCTCCTTTGGAGGAGTTTTCTGATTTGACCTACCAGAATAAAGGAATAACTTTTAAGTACAAAGGTATCAATCAGGTTTTTGCCGCCAGATCTGGTAAAGTCGTTTATTCTGGAAAACTTTCCACTTATGGAAATGTCGTCATAATTGATCATGGAAAAAGTACTCGTTCAGTTGTCCTGGGGAGTTTTGATATCAGAATTAAAAAAGGTGAAAAGGTAGAAAAGGGCGATGTGATTGGATATACTTCTAAAGCAGAAAGTGGAAAGTTATATTTTGAGGTAAGAAAAAAAGATAAAGTACAAAAAACCATTCTATTTATGGATGGTAATTTCATTTCTAAGAATACTACAAAAAAGAAGGTTTAAAGTGATTAAGATCTTAATATTAAGTTTGCTTTTAATAAATCCCGTTTATTCTCAGAAAACAGATCTTACCAATATTCCCCAGTCTAGGTATGAAAAGTTAGAATTGTTTAACAGGGTTTTATACCTAATTGAAACCCAATATTATCGAGACATTAATTTTGAAAAATTAATTGAAGGCGCTCTTAAGGGGATGATGTCAACCCTTGACCCTCATTCGGCCTATCTGCCAGCAGAGAGCTTCTCCAAAATGGAAGAAGAAACTCAAGGTGAGTTTGGGGGACTTGGAATAGAGGTGACACTTAAGGATGGTGTAATCGTGGTCATTACCCCCATTGATGACACTCCAGCTTTTAGGGCCGATATCAGACCGGGAGATAAGATCGTAGAAATTGAAGGCGAGAGTATGGTTGGGATCACGCTTAATGAAGCGGTCAAAAAAATGAGAGGTAAACCTAATTCAAAAATAAAAATTGGAATCTTAAGAGAAGGTGTGGAAGGAGTGAAAAGAATAACTCTTACTAGAGAGAAAATAAAAGTAAAACCAGTTAAGGCAGAGTTAGTGGATGAAAAATATGCCTATATAAGACTTGTGCAATTTCAAAGAAATTCTGCCAAGTATATCGCTTCAACCCTTAAACGTTTTAAAAGAAAGACTAAGAAAAAAGGCGGGTTAAAAGGCATTATTCTAGACCTTAGAGCTAATCCTGGCGGATTACTAGATGAGGCAGTCAATGTTTCATCCCTGTTTTTAAGAGATGGGATTGTAGTTTCCATAGAAGGACGAGATAAGAAATTTAATGAAATAAAATTTGTGAACAAAGGAGGTATGAAAGATATTGATACCCCCATGGTCGTATTAATTGATGGCTCTTCTGCCTCGGCATCTGAAATTGTGGCGGGGGCACTTAAAGATCATAAACGGGCGATCTTGATGGGGTCTAGGTCTTTTGGAAAAGGTTCAGTTCAGACCGTGGCCAAAATTGATAAGACAAGAGGAATGAAACTTACCATTGCTCAATATATGACACCAAGTGGAAAGAAGATTCAGGCCATAGGTGTGGAGCCCGATGTTTATTTAGACCAAGTAAAAGATGACTGGTCAAAGTTAACTAGAAAAAGCCACTACACCAGAGAAAAAGATTTAAGAGGACATTTAACCGCCACCATTGAAACCAAGGAAGAAAAAGCACTTCGCTTAGAAGAAGAGAAAGAAATAAGGGCCGAGCGAATTAAAAGGATTGAAGAACTTAAAAATAAAAAAGATAAGAAGGTAGATAAAGCTTTAAAAAGATATGATCCCAATGAAGACTATCAGGTTATTCAGGCCATTAATTATCTAAAGAGTTTAGAAACCTTTAGAAAGTTGAAGTTTTAAGTTATAAAGGGTTAATGCAAAGCAATCCCATCACTGTCACCGAATTAGTATTAAGCGTAAAATCTCTTTTAGAAGGAGAATTTAGGAATGTTTGCCTGGTAGGTGAAATTACTAATCTATCTAGTTCTTCCGCAGGACATTATTACTTTTCTGTCTCTGATAAAGATTCGGCGATAAGCGCTGCTTTATTTCGGGGAAGCGCCATGAGAAATCCTTTAATTAAAGAAATGCGAGATGGGGATAAAGTAATTTTGCATGGGAGCATGGGAGTCTACGCTAAAAGAGGAACTTTCCAAGTAATTGTTACCCGAATAGAAAAGGCCGGAAAGGGAGATCTACTGGCCCAATTTGAAGCGCTTAAAAGAAAATTGGCCGGTGAAGGTCTCTTTGATCCCAGCATAAAGAAAGCAATTCCTCCCTATCCTAAAAGGATTGCCGTTATTACCTCTATTGGGGGGGCAGCGCTGCATGATTTTAATAATGTTTATAAAAGAAGATCCATTTGGATGGATAATTTGGTAGTGGGTGCGGTTGTCCAAGGCGATGCTTCACCAGCTTCTCTCCGCAGAGCTCTTAAGCTTGTTCTGCAATATTCAGAGAAGGCACCTGTGGATAAAAAAATAGATGTGGTTGTCTTTACTAGGGGAGGAGGAAGCTTGGAGGACTTATGGGCCTTTAATGACGAATTGCTTGCCAGGGATATTTTTTCCTGCCCTATACCAACCGTAAGCGCCGTAGGGCATCAGGTGGACTATACCATCTCAGATTTCGTAGCTGATTTAAGATGTGAAACCCCTACAGCGGCAGCAGAAGTGTTAACTCATCATCAAACAAAATTAAAAGAGGGCCTCCAACATTCTATAACCAGATTAAACTCACAAATTCGCCATCTCTTAGCTGATATAAGGGAAGTGTTGGATAAGGCCCATCCGCGAGAAATTTTAAATAGGATTTTGCAGAATTTTTTATCTTTGCAAAAAAAATTAGAAACCCTAAATATATCTCCGCGCTTTTATGAGCTGACCCGTCTTTATGAGAAGCAATTGTTTTTAGATGAAATGATTACCCGAATGAAACAGAAGATGTTAGAATGGTGCAGAGATAAAACAGCTCAAAATGAAAAATCATTTGAGCTGCTCCGGGTTTTAAATCCCCATAATGTTTTAGGAAGGGGATACGTTTATATTCGGGATGAAAATGGAAAAATCATACCTAGTTTTAAAATATATTCTACGTTAAAAGAAAAAGAACACCTGGGCCTTAAATTTCACGACGGCGAGGGGAGTGCATTAAAGGATTGAGCGCATGAAAATAGGACTTTTACTACTCTTTTTGATTTCTTGTTCTAGTACTCAGAATAAAAAACCTTATACTCCTTATAAAGTTTCCCTAAAACCAGGCGAGGTAAAGCTTGTATCGTTTAAGGTGCCCAAAGCTAACCCTTTAGGGAAAGTCTATTGTAATAATCAAGAGATTCCTTATGTCGAAAAAGATGGGAAGATGATCATCTTTTTGGCAGAGTCTTATTTTTCTAAGCTTAAACCTTTTAGCTGCAACTATTTAGAAAAAAAGACCCAGGTTCACTTGGCCAATATTAACGTAGTGGAAAAAAAATTCCCTTTTGAAAAATTAAATGTTGATAAGAAGAAAGTTTTTTACAGTAAAAAAGATTTAAAAAGGATCATAAGGGAATCAGAAAAATTAAAAATTGTATATGGGGGGAGCAAGAAAGATCTTTTTCAAGGGCCTTTCGAATTACCTCTGCGGTCAAAGGTGACCTCTATCTATGGCACTAAAAGATTATTTAACAATAATAAGAAATCACAGCATCTCGGTACAGATTATAGGGCCAAGGTAGGAACTCCTATAAGGGTTTCAAATGGTGGAAAAGTTGCCTTGGCAGAAGATCTGTTTTTTACTGGTAATACGGTTATTATCGACCACGGACTAGGAGTTTTTACCATGTATGGGCACCTATCAAAAATATCTGTAAAAGTAGGTGAACATGTGACAAATGATCGAGTGGTGGGTCTTTCGGGTATGACTGGGCGAGTGACAGGGCCTCATCTTCATTGGGGTGTTAAGGTACATGGACATTGGGTAGATGGAAACAGTCTGGTTTTGGAAACTGAAAAATTATGAATTTACTCGCGGTATTTCTAGGCGGAGGCCTAGGAGCAGTTTCTCGGTGGCTTATTACCTATGGAGTTCTTTTAATCACTCACCGGGTTTGGGCGGGAACCCTGCTTGTTAACTGTATCGGTTCTCTTATTCTTTTTCTAATTCATAAATACTGGGTTCCAACAGCTCCAGCATTAAATTTATTTTATAAAGTAGGGCTAATGGGTGGACTTACCACTTTTAGTACCTTTTCCCTAGAGATGGTTATCTACTTCAAAAACGGTGATTATTTAGAAAGTTTTCTTATTATGTTTTTAAATATGGGAATTTGTTTTTTAATGGGGTTTTTCATACTTAGAAATACCGCAACTTAAATATGTTCTCCGGGAAATAATCCAGAATTGGGGTTTTTCCTAACAAACTTGTTGAAAAGAGCGAAAAAACCATCCGCATTATTTTTTGGAATTTCCTTATTGATTAAAAAGATATCAGTGGCCGAAAGCAGGTAGCTTTTAACTAAAGACTCAACATCACTTGAAAATGCGGTTTGTTTTATTTTTTTCCGATCTATTTTTAGGCCTTTAGAAATTAAAAATTGATGAAGCTTTTTTCTTTGTGCCGGATAGGTGAAGACTAACTGGGATCTGGTATTTAAGGCGCTGACGGGAAACACCACATATTGTCCTGGGATTAAATGGTTGGCGATGAAAAAATCCGGGAGCTTTTGATCACTTTCTTCAATCTGGAGAAATTTTAATATTTCTTTAAGGGTCTCGGGTGGAAGCTTTGAAGATATGTGGGCAAAATGGATTAGGGCCTCAAGAAAAGGCCCATATAATTTAATTGTCACCATGGCCCATTCAAGTTTTGTTAAATGACTCTTGATAAAATCTATTTCCTCCCCGTTTCCTTTACAGGGAAGGGAAAAGAGAATAACCCCATTTTTTCCCTTGATTGCTAAAAGGTAGGGAATTTTATTTTTTTTGAGTTGGCGGATTACTTCATCATTTCCCGATTCTGACCTGAAATTTTTACGGTCGAGTTCAAATCGATTCCTGGGATAATAGAGATGATTTATTTTACTAATATCTTTTTCTATAAAAAAATCTAGGTATTTTAAAAGTAACTGGGCCGCAGCTCTGGCATCATCTAGGGCGCGATGGGCCTTCGTGTGGGCGATTCCAAAAACTGAACTCATGTAATTTAAATTGGAGTTGATTAAAGATGGAATCAGGTATTTAGTCATTAAGTTGGTACAAAGACTATTATTTTTTAAGGGTAACTTATCTAACTTTTTTAAAACAGCATTAAAAAATGGAACATCAAAAGAAATATTATGGGCCACAAGGATTGAATCCCCCATGAAATCAAGGATTTCATCAATCACCTTTTCAATGGTGGGAGAGTTTTTCACATCATTATTGCTAATAGAGGTTAATTTTTGGATAAACTCTGGAATCCTAATTTGGGGGTTTATTAAGAAATCTTTTTCCTCAACAATTTTTTTGTTTTGAATCTTAACCAGGCCAATTTCAATTATTTTGTCCTGATCATGATTAGGGCCTGTGGTTTCAAGATCAAAAACACAAAAGGTGAGATTTTTTACAAGATTTTCTGAAGGTGTGGTCATAGATAAGCTCCGAGTATTCACTCGAGAAAAGTTTAATTACTTCTATCACCTAAATGATTCTTTGGAAAATGAATTGGGATAAATTTCCGCAAAATCATAGACTTGATGGCCCTGACTGCTTGCTACCACTACTTTTAAATCCTTGGCGGC
Organism: Deltaproteobacteria bacterium; assembly: GCA_004356615.1. Lineage (GTDB taxonomy): Bacteria > Bdellovibrionota > Bacteriovoracia > Bacteriovoracales > Bacteriovoracaceae > SMWT01. Next base: position 25,326 of record SMWT01000072.1, read on the forward strand.
AAATTCGCTCAAGACCTGACGGCAAGGCCCACAGGGAGGAAATCCTTTTTCCGAATAGATATAGATCAGGGAAATTTCCTTCTCTCCCTCAGATAAGGCCTTGAAAATAGCAACCCTTTCGGCACAGATGGTTTCACTAAAACTGGCATTTTCAATATTGCATCCAGTATAAGTTTTTCCCGAGCTGGTTTTTAAGGCGGAGGTTACTTTTATTTTTGAATAGGGTGAATAGGAATTCTTTAGATTTTCCTGGCAAAGGTCTTTTAATTTTTCAATGTCCTCTTTCACTTCCCACTCCAATTTTAATAATGACATTTTTAAGCAAAGAGCTGAAGTCTTCCATAACGGATAAGGCCTGTAGGGTAATATCTTCATGGCGAAGTGAGTCGTCAATAATTCCCGCCGCCATATTAGAAATAAGTGATACCCCACATACGTTTAATCCCATATGATGAGCAGCGATGGCCTCAGGGACAGTACTCATGCCAACCATATCTGCACCAAGAGCTCGAAACATTCGAATCTCCGCAGGTGTTTCATAACTGGGACCAAGAACGCCTGCATAAACCCCAGCTTTAAGGCCTATATTCAACTCCATGGCGCTTTGTCTGATGATTTCATTTAATTGGGGATTCCAGGCCTTAGACATATCTGGAAATCTAGGAGCAAAATCAAAAATATCAGGCCCTACCAGGGGGTTGTTTCCTGTTAGGTTTAAATGATCTTCGATTAGTACAAAATCACCAGGGAAAAAGGATTTGTTAATGCCACCGGAAACATTGGTAAGAATTAAACTTTCTATTCCGAGGAGGCCTAAGCTGCGAATTGGGTAAACCACTTGATCCTGACTATATCCTTCATAAGCGTGGAGCCTACCCTGCAAAGCAATGATTTCCACTCCATTTATTTTTCCTAGCACCAACTGGCCCTCATGACCTTCAACTGAAACATTTTGAAAATGTGGGATTTTAGAATAAGGGACAGAAATTTTTTCGCTAAAGGAAGCAATAAAATTCCCGAGTCCTGAACCCAAAACCACTCCAATTTTAGGATGGTAGGGAGATAAGGACTGAATATATTTGGCCGTTGTCTCCAGCATTTTAATCACGCTTGACTCATCCCTGAAAAGAACTCAAAATTAATTAAGACAAATAAAATGGGCCATTACAATGAAAAAATATTTATACGCACTTTTTTTTCTTAATCTTATTTTATTCTCTATTCCAGGTTTTGCTGAAGACGACACCTTTATGGAAAAAACCATCAATAAAACAAAAAGAGATTTCTTTACCATTGGGGGATTGGGACTTGGAGGTGCAGCTTTAGGTCTATCTACACTGGCCTTTGTGGACGATCCTAAGGCCAATCTTAAAAATGTTGCCATTGGTGGGGCAGTAGGAATCATATTAGGGGTAGGTATCGTCGCTATCAGTCATGCTACTGAGGGAAATATGTATTATGAATCAAACAAATTAGATCCTAAGGAGTTTGATACTAGCGAGCGAATTAGTTGGCATAAGAGGCAAGTCGAAAAAAATATTTTAGTAATTAAATCAGACCTTCCGCCTTTGACTTACGATATTCAATTCTAATCATGAAAATTTTATTTAATCATCCGGAGGTCGTACCCGTCCAGAGGTATGGAGGAACGGAGCGAATTCTGTATTGGCTTATGAAAGAACTAGTTCTTTTAGGCCATCAAGTATGTTTAGTGGGGAATTATAAAAGTCAGGTAGAAAAAATAGGGGTAGAGCTTATTCCTATTGATAAAAATCTATCTGATTGGCGCCTCCACATTCCTGGTGATGTGGACGTCATTCATTTATTTATCTCCCCCCATCTAGAATTTGAGCAACCCTTAATGGTTACCCTTCATGGTAATGGGAAAGTTGGCGAAATCTTTGATAAAAATACGGTATTTTTATCCAGAAACCATGCCCAGAACCATGGCTCTAAAGAATTTGTCTACAACGGAATAGATTTGGCAGAATATCCAGTGTCCACAATTAGAAATAAGGGGTGGGATAAATTTTTATTTTTGGCCAAGGCATCCTGGAAAGTTAAAAATTTAAAAGCATGTATTGGCGCCTGCAAGGCAGTTAAAAAACATCTTGAGGTGGCCGGTGGGAGAGGGTTTAGTCTCTCTTCCTACATTAACTATAACGGTATAGTTGATCAGGATAAAAAGTTAGAGCTCTTAAATGAAACAGATGCTCTCTTGTGGCCTGTTCGTTGGAATGAGCCATTTGGTGTCGCTGTTATTGAATCTATGGCGCTTGGTAACCCGGTGATTTCCTCTAAGTTTGGATCCTTGCCGGAGCTCATCAATGAAAAAACTGGAATTCTTTGTGATAATTACCTCGATTTTGAAAGCGCCGTTGGTTTAAACGAGAATAATTTTGACCCAGAATACCTAAGGGATTACGTGGAAAATAAATTCACTGCTAAAATTATGGCCCAAAATTACCTGAAGTATTATGAGCGAGTGGACCGGGGAGAGACGCTAAATCCTACCAATCCACATACTGTATCATCTAGAGACCCTCAGGAACTGCTTCCATTCTAGCTAGAATTATAATAACTTGACCTAGTATTCTAAAATTAGCCTTGTGCGGTGAGAAATTATTATGGCCAAAGAATTAGTTATTAATCAGACCTTAAATGAATGTCGGGCCGCCCTCATCGAAAACGGAGAAATCCTCGACTATTTGATGGATAGAAAACCGGAGGAAAATGATAATCGCCCATCGGTGGGAAATATTTATAAGGCCAAGGTCTTAAGGGTTCTTCCCGGTATGCAATCGGCCTTTCTCGATATTGGTTACGAAAAGGCCGCCTTTTTATATGTAGATGATGCATATCTTCCAACATTGGATGAACAACGGGAGATGGTTGAGCGGGCAAAAAAAAGTAAATTAAAACCTGGGCGTCCAGGTGAAATTATCCCCGATGAACTATCCACTCTGGGAGAAACTGTAGATATGAGGTTTCGACCAGAAAATGCTATTGAGGATTTTTTAAAAGAGGGCCAAGAAATAATGGTCCAGGTGGCAAAGGAACCGATTTCTACCAAAGGCCCAAGGGTTACTAGACAGATTACGCTCGCGGGAAGACATGTGGTTTTTATGCCATTTATCGAACACTCTGGGGTCTCTAGAAGAATTGAAAACGAGAAAGAGAGAGATCGTCTAAAAGAGATATTGGAAAAAATTCGGCCTGAAGGACAGGGGATAATTGCGCGAACTGTCGCTGAGGGACAATCTACTAAAACCATCAAGGCAGATTTTAATATGTTGGTTAAAATCTGGCGTGAAGTGGATAAAAAAGCAGAAAAACCCAAGGCGCCGGCCTTAATTTATAAGGATTTAACTTTCATCCAAAGGGTACTGCGAGATATTACAGATGAAGATGTCTCGCAAATTGTGGTTGATTCGAAAGATAATTACAAAGAAGTAGAAAAATTTATTGGTAAATATCTTCCCTCCATGAAAGGTAAGGTCAAACAATATGATGGGGCCATTCCTATCTTTGAACATTATGGAATTGATCTAGAAATTGAAAGGGGACTATCAAACAAAGTTTATCTGCCATCAGGTGGTTCACTAAATATTGATCAAACCGAGGCGCTTGTTTCCATCGATGTTAATACTGGGAAGTTTGTAGGGCGGAAAACCCTGGAAGATACCATTCTTAGAACTAACTTAGAGGCGGTGAGAGAAATCTCTTATCAACTAAGACTTAGAAACTGTGGTGGTTTGATTATTATCGATTTTATCGATATGGAAAAAGAAGAAAATCGCAACACCGTTTATTCCGTTTTATTAGAAGCTCTTAAAAAGGATCGGGCCAAAACTAATGTTCTGCCTATATCTGGTCTTGGTCTAGTGGAGATGACTAGAAAAAGGACCAGGGATACCTTGACCAGAATTATGTGTGAGCACTGTCCATACTGTGAAGGAACGGGAAGGGTAAAGTCTACTCTATCTGTGAGTTATGAACTTGTTCGGGCGCTCTATAAAGTATTGAGGAAATCGCGGGGCTATAAAAAGGTTTTCATCTATGCCCATCCGGAAGTTACCGCAAAACTTTGCGGGGAGGATCTTGATGTTATTGAAACTCTTGAGCAGAAATTTGGCACTTCACTCCTCATCAGGTCAGAGAACAACTACCATATAGAGCAATACGAGATATTTCCCCAGGAATCCTAACCTAAAATCAGCACCTTATAATTAATATAATCCTTTGAGTTTTCAGCTCTTTGGTGTTAGGTTACATGCAGCAATTTTAGCTTATCTCGCCCAATTATGGGCCTTTTTTGTCCAGGAGGTAAATATGATCTACGAACTGGCCGTAGTTTTAAAAGATGGTTCCGGTGATGCCGGAGTCGAATCCACAACAAAAACCCTTAAAGAAATCGTCGCTCAACATGGTGGAGAAATCCTAGTAGAGGATAACTGGGGTGTTTTAACCTTTGCCCAACCATCTTCTGCAGGCATCAAAAGAGGTGGATATTTATACTTTATGTATAGTTCAGATACTGAGGCCAACAAAGAAGTTAACCGAAGGTTTAATATTGATGAGTCGATTCTAAAATATATGGTTCTTCGCCTAGGTGAAAATGCTGAAGCTGAAGCTTTAGTTAAAAATTATAAAACCCCATATTCTACTAGTCATAAGGGCAGTGCCACTGATGGTATTAGTGAAGAGTCTGGTATGGATATGGAAAAAGACCGAAAGAAATTTGCCAAGAGAAAAACTTGTTGGTTTACCGCTAAAAATGTAAAGGCAGATTGGAAAGACCCTAAAACCTATTCATGGCTGGTTAATGAGTTTGGTAAAATTTCCCCAGCGCGTGTTTCTGGTATTAGCCGGAAACATCAAAGAGTTGCCAACAATGCAATTAAGCGTGCAAGAAATCTTGGGATTGCTTCTGCTTTATCAAGAAGAAACGCGGAATAAAATGGTCTCAGAAAACAACGACCGCCGGATGGTGGAAGAAAATGAAAGTCCTCAGTTTGGTAAAATGGTTTTTTTGATCATTATTGCTCTCGCTTTGACTTCTTTTCCTCCCCTAAGCATTTTAGCTCCGGCCCCAATCGCCTTTGGGTTGCTGCTTTTTGGCAGAAGAAGAGGACTCGTTATGGCAGGCGCCTACGTAGTAGCTCTGTCTTTCTTGTCTTACTACTACCCAAAGATTTTTCCTCTTTTAGGCCCAATAGCTTTTGCTATGGCATTAGTTGGATATCTTTTGGCCGAAGTGGTTTTAAGGAAAATTCCACCTAGAAAGGGAATGGTTTATAGCGGATTGGCCCTTTTTTTAGGAATGGGATTGATCGTTGGTCTGGCAACTATGGCCACAGATTTTAGTATTGAAAAATTGATCGAAGTAAAAGTTGTTGAAGTCATTGAGGAGTTTAAAGCTTCCAATAAACTAGATGGCCTTAAGGCCCAAAGTGGAGAGGAGGCCAGGGCCTTATTAGATGTTATCAACAACCCTAAAACACTGGTGAAAAAAATAGTTACTTGGCTTCCTGCGGGAGTTTTTGTTTCAACAATTTTCGCTGTATGGGCCTGCTTGTATGTGATTCTTAGAAATTCACTACTTTGGCGGGGGAAAGTCTCATATCCTTTTGGACTTAGGGATCTGCTTAATTTTAAGGTGCCGGATTATTTTGTCTGGCCGCTGATTGGCGCATTGGCCTTAACTTTGGGCGGGGATTATCTTTTAGGAGAAACCGGAGTCATCGTAGGCACCAACCTTTTATACATCTTGGGAATTTTTTATTTTTTCCAGGGGTTTGGTGTTTTAGTGGACTTTATGGATCACCTCAAAATATATGGCTTTTTTAGAACCCTGCTTATGGCCTTCATATTTTTCATGGCCTGGAAGGTGCTTGTCATAGTGGGTGTTTTTGACCTTTGGGTTAATTTTAGAAAATTTTTAAAGAAAAAAGAAAGTAAATAAGGAGAATGAAATGAAAGTAATATTAACAAAAAAAGTTCCTACACTTGGAAATATTGGAGAAGTTGCCAATGTTTCACAAGGATATGGAAGAAATTATCTTATTCCAAATGGGATGGCCGTTTTAGCAGACAATGCTCATAAAAAAGAATTTGAAAACCACAAAAGAAGACTGACCAAAAAAATTGAAGAAGAAAAAACTGCTGCCATGGATATAAAAAAGAAAATCGATGGTTTGGTTATCGAACTTGAAAAGAAAGTTGGCGCAAATGGTAAACTGTTTGGAACAGTAACTACTAGTGAGCTTTCCAAGCTATTAGGTGATAAAGAAATTGAAGTAGAAAAAAGGTGGATTACCCTTTCTACCCCGATTAAGAGCACCGGCTCTTTTACCGCGGATGTAAAACTATTTACTGATGTTATTGCCCAGTTTGAAGTTAAAGTGGCGATGGATCCAAAACAGGCCTTAGAACTTAAAGAAAAACAGGCCCAAGCGGAAAGAAATAAGTCCAAGAAAAAAGCTGCAGCTGAAACAAAAGAGGTAGCAGAAGAAGAAGTTGAAAAGACCGAGGAAGAAAAACTGCGCGAAGAAGCAGAAAAAATAATTGGTTAGATTATAAGGGGATGCATTATGCATCCCTTTTTTTTGACGCCACTTTATTAACTAAGATGGCCTTGTCAACAACCTCTTAAAAAAGTAGATTCTATTTTTAAGAGGTTGTAAAATGTCCGAAGCAAGAAAAGAACTCCCCCATGATTTATTGGCCGAAAAATCCCTTTTGGGGTGCTTGATTATTGATAGCTCGGCGATGGATGATCTTTCAGATTTAAAGATCGATAAAAAGGATTTTTATCATCCGCAATATGGAATCATCTTTGAATCCATTCTCGATTTAAACCTTGCGGGCCAACCGGTTGACTACGTCACCCTGACCTCAAGACTTACTGAAAAAGGAAAGATTGAGGGTATTGGTGGGCAAAAGGCGCTTTTAAATATTATTGAAGATCAGGCCTCATCGGCCAATGTCTACACTTATGGAAAAATTGTAAAAGATAAGGCCTCGCTTCGTAAGATGATTAGAACTGCTAGTCGAATTGTTGATAAAGGAATGAACTTTTCCGGAAAGATTGAAGAGTTTATTCAAGAGATTGAAGAATCCTTTTTTAAGCTAACTCTTGATGCCAGAAAAGGAGGCATGCAAAGGTTAAATACTGTTTTAAAGGATAATTTAAAAGAGCTAGAAAATACCTCCAGAAAACCTGGGGAAATAATGGGGATTCCCACTGGCTTTCCAAAACTGGATCAGATCTTACTGGGAATGCAGCCAGGGCAACTAATTATCCTCGCCTCCAGGCCTGCCATGGGAAAAACTTCACTTGCGCTGAACATGGCGATAAATGCGGTAGAACAGTCTGGACTGCCCATCGCCATCTTTTCCCTGGAGATGATGGCCCAGGAATTAAGTTTTAGACTGTTATCAGGTCGGGCCAAGCTAGATTCTAAAAAATTAAAAACCAAAAACTTTACTGATACTGATCTTAGATCTATTTCAAGAGCGGTTAGAGAACTTTCAGAATTTCCAATTCTTATAAATGATGATGGGGTGAATGTTTTAGATATTCAAAGTCAGTGCCGTAAAATTAAAGCAGAGCAAGGCCTTGGAATGGTCATTATTGATTACCTCCAGCTAATGAAATCTCACACGGGAAACCCTTCAAGGGAACAACAAATTGCCGAGATATCTAGAAGCTTAAAGGAAATGGCCAAGGAGCTTGAGTGCCCGGTTTTTTGCCTTTCACAGCTAAACCGGGCAGTTGAAAACCGTCCAGGCAATAAAAGGCCTAATGTTTCAGATCTAAGGGAATCGGGAGCGATCGAGCAAGATGCTGATGTGGTCATGCTGATTTACCGGGATGAAGTTTATAACCCAGATACCAAGGACAAAGGAATAGCTGAAATCATTGTCGGGAAAAATCGTAGCGGAGAGATGGGCACTGTTAAGTTGGCCTGGGTCGGGCCTTATACAAGCTTTGAAAATTTGTCCTACACTGAAAGTGCAGAATACTAATCCTTATTCCATTGTCTATTTAAATAAGGGAGATAAATTTTTAAAATTTTCAGGGGTGAAATCTGCCTTTGCCTATTATAAAAATCATAGAATCAACCTGCTAGATGGTTCAAGGCAACCTTCTTCTTTAAAAAAACTACAAATTAAGCTGGAGCAGTTAAAGATAAAAGACTCTTACCAGGATCCCACGATAATTCATTTGTTTTATGAATATGGATTTAATTTTATAGGCAATGAATCCCTTATAGCGGCCGATGAACTCCTTTTGATTGAACTAAATTACAAAAAGGCGTCACCCTACCAATTAAGTGGAAATAAAAATACCGTTAAAGGGCCATTAAACAATATTAAACTTAGCGATTATCAAAAAAGTTTTTATGAAGGCAGAGATCATCTTTTAAAGGGCAATTGTTATCAGTTTAACCTGACCTTTCAGCATAAATTTTCCCTGGAAGGTGAACCCGAGGACGTATTTCATTCTCTTTGGGCCAAAAAGGAAAATCGTGGTGCCTACGCCCACGCCAGTGTGATTCCAAGGCTAAACAAGATTTTTGTAAGCAATTCTCCCGAATGCCTTTTTCAAATAAAAACGAAAAAGGAAGGCCATCTTCTTTGGAGCATGCCCATAAAGGGAAGCCAGTTGCTAGAAAACAATCCCAAGCTCTCTTGGGAAAAATTAAAATCTTGTCCAAAAAATCAGGCCGAGCTTTATATGATTACAGACCTTCTTAGAAATGATCTCTCTAAAATTGAAAATCCTAAGGCCAAGGTAATTAAAAAAAAATCTCCCTTGAAGGTTCCGGGAATTTTACATCAATACTCTTTGGTTTCTGTACTGCTTAATAAAAATATTTCTCTTTATAAAATCATCTCTAGTTTATTTCCCGGAGGAAGTGTCACCGGCGCACCCAAAAAAAGAGTCATGGAAATTTTAAAAGATTTAGAATTTTCGGGAAAAAGAGGCTTTTACTGCGGTTCCACAATTATTCTTTATAAAAATTTAAAGGCAGCTTCAATAAATATTCGCTCGGCCACAATCGATTTAAACTCAAAAGAATTTTTTTATGGCTCAGGCGGAGGTATAACTCTTTTAAGTGAAGCGGAAGAAGAATATAAAGAGATGAAATTAAAAATTGGCAGCTTCATAAATATCTTAAGTTAAAAACAAATATTATCTGACATTAGAATTGAGCTTATTTGACAGGATTACATCTTTATAGATATGATTTTTTTTGACGCTAAGTAAAAACTGCAGATAAATGGTATATTGAATTTTGCAAAGGAGTGTAAATGACAATATCTGGACCTATCTTTAGGCCAATATTATTTTCTAGCAAAAGATCAGAGGATGAATTGATTCCACTCGATTGCCTCTCAGAATTGGTTGGTTTTCCTGTGGAACAGCTAAAAGAAGAGCTTGAACTAGAAGGTGATGAGGTTTCCGTGGAAAATCTGAGGGAATCAGTTCTGAAATTCCTCGATTTAACCATGGAAGAATTCAAAAAGACCGAGTAAAACATGTTATTAATTTACGGTTTTTTTTTCCTCTTAGTCCCTAATTCCTAAATAAATTCATCTCTATTAACTAATTCCCGAACAGATTTAAGTAAATCTATAAGGATATAAAGTTTATGGATATTTCCACCGTTATAGGTCTGATATTGGCCAATGCGATGATGATGATGGCCATCTTTTTAGGTGGTGCGGGATTTGGGGCCTACCTAGATGTCCCCTCAGTAGCAATTGTTATCGGAGGGCTGGCCGGTGTAACCATCGCTAAATGGCCTTTGGAAATTTCGCTGAGCTTATCAAAAGTGCTACTAAAGACCATATTCTATAAACAAATGAATCATGCCGCTACCATCAATGAAATTATTGGACTGGCGGAAAAGGCAAGAAGAGAATCCATTTTTGCGCTTGAAAAAGTTGAAATAGAGGATCCTTTCACTAAAAAGGCCGCCAATTTAGCAGCAGATAATCGTCCTCCCGAAGTAATCTATTCTATCTTGCAAATGGATGTAGACAGTATGGAAGAGCGGCATAAAAATGCCATTTCGGTAATTGGTGAAATGATCTCCGATGCTCCGGCCATGGGGATGCTTGGAACCTTGATTGGACTTGTGGCCATGCTGCAAAACCTTTCTGATCCGGCCGCCATTGGGCCTGGTATGGCGGTTGCCCTTTTAACAACTTTTTACGGTGCCTACATTGCCAATATCTTGGCCAATCCGTGCAAAAAGAAACTCGAATATAGAAGTAATGAAGAATCAAAAAATATGGCCATCGTTATTACCGGAATACTTGGTATTGTGGCGGGGGAAAACCCCAGACTTATCAGAGAAAAACTAGATTCCTTCTTACCGCCTGCAGAGAGAATGAAGGGGGAAGAGGAATAAAATATGGCGGAAGAGATAGAAGCTGCCCCAGCAAGTGAAGGGACCATAACTCCCGTTGTAAAATGTCCTCCTTGTGAGGAGGGCCTACCATTTTGGATGGCGACCTTTACCGATTTAATCCTCTTACTTTTAACCTTTTTTGTTCTTCTTTTATCATTTTCCAAAACAGAAACAGCAAAATATCAGGCGGCCTTAGGATCCATTAGAGATGCTTTTGGCGGTAACGTTCTTCGCCAAGGAGAGGTTATTGAAAAAGGTAAATCGGCGGAAGATATGCCGGTGATGATGGAGAGTAAGGATTTTATCAGGCCGTTTCCAATAGAGTTTTTAACCACTGAAGGATTTTTTGATAAGTATGAGTTCAACCGAGAATCAGAAGAGAATCTGAATCTGATGAGGGAGGATCTCAAAGAGTTTAATCTTGCCGATTCGGTAAAAATTCATGAGATGCCGGAGGGCGTTAAGGCCAGATTTAAAGACAAAATATACTTTGGCCAGGGATCAACCCGTATTTCAAGCATGGCCTCCTCAGTCTTTGAAAAACTTGTAAGGCTACTTTCCAAGAAAAATTGGACTATATTTGTTGAAGGATACTCCAGCACAGGTGAAAGATCTATCGATGGCAAATCAGATTCTTTCATCCTATCATCCTTGAGGGCAGCAGAAGTCGTAAAGATGTTGGTGGCAAAGGGTGTGCGACCTGAAAAAATTACCACCGTTTTCTATGGTGATTCAAGGCCCATCAAGGTGAATGGAAAGATTAATAAAAAATTAAGTCGCCGAGTAGAATTTATAATCAGAAAGAGAGATCTTAGTGCGCCGGGATTTAAAGTCCATGGTAAGTAAGGAAACAGAGCTTTGTTTCTTAACGAATTTTGATTCTATAGAAGAGGCGCTTAAAATCACACTTGGGATTTCTGGATCCCAGATAAAAAAACAACATTTTTCTAAAGAATTTTTAAAATCTAGAGTATCAAAAGAAAAAAGTTTTAAACTACCTCTAAATTTAATAAATAGAGGAATAATAAACCCAAAATACCTTGGGCCTGAAGTTGAGATATTGTTTGAAGATGAAAGTTTAATTGCCATAAACAAACCCCCAGAAATTCATTGTCATCCTTTAACCTATTTGGAACAGGACAACTGTTTAAGCTTTTTAAGAGAAAATCTCTTTTTTAAAAAAAGTGAATTCGCTCATGAGAGAAATTTTGACCCGGGGCTTTTATATAGACTCGATCTAGGTACTTCTGGTGTGCTTTTTTTGGTTAAGAGTAAAAAAGATTACGAGGAGATTAGAAAAAACTTTCTATCTCACGCCAAGATCAAAACTTATCTGGCCATCATCTCAGGAGAGTTTAACCAAGAAGGAGAATATAGGCATTTTTTTAAGGCCTTTGGGGAAAAGGGAAATAAAATTATGGTGGCCGATATCCCTTTTGCAGGGGACAGCTTAGGTGAAGGCAAAATAGAAATTAAAAAATTAGGATATAAAGAGGGTCTTACTCTCGTATCGGTGGAACTCGGGGCCGGTATCAGGCATCAAATTCGCGCGCAGCTGGCCCATTTAGGTTATCCCATTCTAGGTGATACTCTTTATGGTGGAGAGGACAGCGAACGTCTATTTCTTCACGCCTACCATTACAAAATTAGTTTTGCTGATAAAGTTTTTGAAGTAATTGCCAAAAACGCCCCATTATTTGGGCGTTTCTTTGACCTTGACGGTATTTTTTAAATGCTCTCTAATTATCTCTGGTGAGTTTAGGGTAGTAAGATTAACCAAAGAATCGCCCGTAGTTAAGGCCTCAATATTTAAGTTTTCGGAATTTAATTTAACTAACACGCTGGAAATATTTTCAAGGTTTGCCACTGGCGAATTTTTGGCAATAAAAGAGAGGTGATTGGCCATTTCGCGATAAAGTAAAATTTTAATTTTGGCCGGATCTGTTATTGTAGGAGGAATCTTCTCTTCAACTTCTACCAATAGATGGTTTTTATCGCAATTTGCCGACCAGTTTTCTGGAATTTTTAATTCCAACTTTACCAGGGCGGCTATGCAGGGCGTGCCCTCTAGTAATTGCCTTCTTCTGCTGAAAATACCGTTTTTATCAAAATAGATAAATAAAAGGTAACTAAAAAGGATCGCCATAATGGCCAAGGGGTATTTGAGTAGTTTTTGTGACATCATAATTTAATTATGACAGGGTATTGTAGAAATTTACACCCCGCTGATGATGTCGGTTTGCGATTTGAGGGATTCAGCATGAATATGGCCAAAAATATCCCTTACAAAGTCATCGGATAGTCCCAATTCCCGGCCCTTTTGTACTCTTTGGTTTAAAAGGAATTCGATGCGATTCTTTTGAAGGGCCGTAATTTTGCTTTTCCTTTTAGACTCGCCAATTATTTTTACAATCTCCATACGAACTTTTAGGTTTTCCAGCAATTCAAAGTCTATATGGTCTATCTTTTCTCTCAGGGCCTCAAGTTCCGGCCCAAAATCCTTGTCGGGAGAAAACTCTGTTTTATAACTGAGGTCACGAAGAATTTGCTGGAGATTTTGTGGGGTTACCTGTTGGGATTTATCACTTAGGGCATTATTTGGATCAATGTGGGATTCAATCATAAGTCCGTCAAAATCTAGGTCCATGGCCTTTTGAGAGATTTCTTGAATAAGTTCTCGCTTTCCGGCTATATGGCTTGGATCACAAATAAGAGGCAAATTAGGAAGTAAAAGCTTAAGTTCAATGGGAATTTTCCAATTGGGCCCGTTGCGAAAGCGCGAATCTAGGGTGGTTGAAAATCCTCTGTGAACTGCCATTAATTTAGTGATTCCGACCTTGGAAAATCTTTCCAAAGCGCCAATCCACAGGGCAATATCAACTGATATGGGGTTTTTAACCATAACGGGAATATCAACTCCCTTCAATGCCGAAGCGATCTCCTGGACGGCAAAGGGCCCAGTTGTAGTTCTCGCGCCAATCCATAGAATATCGACTTCATTTTTAAGCGCCAACTCTACATGAGAAGCATTTGCTACCTCTGTACAGATGGGCAGACCTACTTCCTTTTTAACCTTTAATAGCCATGGGAGAGCTTTTTCACCCATGCCCTCAAAAGAATTTGGCCTGGTTCTTGGCTTCCATATGCCAGCTCGGAAGATATGGGCCGATTCCCTGCCTTTGAGCTCTCGGGCAGTCTCTAGAACTTGCTGTTCGCTTTCAGCGCTGCAAGGGCCTGAAATGATCAGGGGACCTGTGAATTTGAATGGCCAATCTTTAAGGGGAGTTATTTCCATAGAAGCAGGTGATAGCATTTCCTTGGTGCATTATCCACCTCTTAAAAATCCCCCAAATTATTATGATAGAATTTTACAAACAGACAAGGATGGCTATGATTAAATGCGTTACCATATTGCTATTATTGATGGGAAATACCTTTGCCCAAAACCTCAATATCGAAATTTATCCCATGGCAGATGTTAAAAAAATGCAGGAATTGCCATTTCTTTTTATTGCCGATAATCAATTTAACAATTTTTTGGCAGATCCTAATATAATTAGAAATACTCTTTTTGATAATTTAAATCCAGTGTCCATAAGACCACCTCAGCTTGATTTATTTGCCCCAGACCTCACATCCTTTGTACTTAATAAATATGCCAAGTCTAAATACATTATTCATTTGGGGGACGCTTTAAATATCGCCTGTCAAAATGAGTGGAAAGTTCATGTTAATAAATTTAATCCCATCAAGTTTGGCAAGAGGGTTCATAGGGGCTGGGTGATGTTACCTGGAAATCACGACGCTTTTTATTATGGCAACACTGCGGGAAACACCTTCTTAAAAAGAGGGTTTATAAACAGATCATGGAGAGATGCCTGCAATTCAGATACCTATCCACCGGCAGGAGATGTAGAAATCAAAGATGTGGCCATGACTAAAGATATTCTTACTAAAAGATATTTTACAGAACTCCTCAAACAGGGAAAATTATTTCCAAAAGATTTTCCCCAAATAAAAGATGTCAAATGTGAAACCACCGAAAAGGCCAATCGAAATAATTTTCGGGAAAAAAGAACCAAGCTAATGGTTTGTGAGTGGAAGAGCTCAAATCCCAAAAGTTTTTTGCAGAGGATGAAATTTACCTATCCCATCGAACAGGATATTAGAATCGCTTATAGGTCTTATATCGTTCAAGAGCTAAATATGGGAGTGGTGCCGGGAACTGATTTAAAAATCAAAGGGATACTTCTCGATACCGTTGACTATATAAAGGCACCAAGATCTTTTGTCGGGGCCATTGGAATCATGGGGAAACTGTCTGTATTTGGTTCCTATAAAGCCGGTTTAATGGGAAATATAACAGATATTCAAGCGAGTGTGGTAAAAGATTGGCTTTTATCAGACGGGGAAGCTTCGCTGGTAATATTTATGGGGCATCATCCTTATATAAGTCTTTCTCCCTCATCACAAAAGCATTATATGGGATTTAAAAAATTGGCCCCCAATTCTTTTTACATATCCTCTCATACCCATACGGGATTTACCATTAATTCAGGCCCGGTAAAAGAAGTTAACGTTGGTTCCATTACCGATTATCCAAATGAATTTGTTTCCCTCTATATGA
>SMWT01000073.1 GCA_004356615.1 Deltaproteobacteria bacterium
CTGCAAGTTGCATAGGCTTTGCCATTTGGTGAAGGGATAATTTTCTAAGCAGTCTGGTGTTATTATGAGTTAACTCCCAACTAGGTGAAATCTGCTTTTTAAATTCTATTATGCTATCTTCTGCAAGAGGAGGAACTCCACCTTGGCAGGGTATACATGTTTTCTCAGATAAACTCATAGAACACTCCTTATATCTTTTCTGTTCTGGTTTATTATGCTGGCGATTCCCACCATGATTTCTTTTATTTTCTCTATTATGGCACCAGTAAATATTCTATCTATGCCAAGCTTTGGATCAACTGCAATTTCATATCCAAGTAGTCAAAGAAATAAGGTATCGAATGTTAACTGGCCATAATTACTTTGGGGTGTATTTAAATCCCTGCCCACCAATACTGGTATCAAGCATTACCCCGCCTATAGGAAGAATAACTATCGCTAGTCCCTCTTTGTATTTAATCTTTTTTGGCTTCCCCTTGATCAGGTTATACAAGCTCGAACCGGCGGTAAACTTAGCATTTCCTTCCTTAAAGTTTTTAAGAGACTGAGAATTTTCAAAAAGGATTACTTCAATATATTTTTTTCCTCCAATAGTTAATCCCACCGTCGTCTGTGTCATGGCAGTTGATCCGATGGGACTACCACCTTTAAACACAATTCCTTTTCCGTGCGTCCCTTTTAAAATAAAACCCCCTGATCCAACGTGAGGTAATACAGCATAGGCATGGGCACTACCAAGAGCACTCTTAACTACTGGAGATTTCTTTTTAACTTGGACGATTGCCTCCCTGGACTGTTGCAGCAGTTTTTTATCTAGGGCATAAACTGATGTTATTGAGAAAATAAATAAAAAAGTTAACAGAGTCTTCATTTGGTTCTCCTGACTATTTTAAAGCTTTCTTCTCGGCTATCATTTGAAATCTTTTACGTCTAACGCTCTACATTATTAGAATTAACTTAAATGCTAATTTAGGAGGAATTAAATGGATTTTAAAAAAATGGGTGCAGAATTTATGGGCACCTTTTGGCTAGTCTTAGGTGGTTGTGGAAGTGCCGTTCTGGCAGCAAACTTCCCAGGTCTTGGTATTGGATTTTTAGGCGTAGCTTTTGCCTTTGGGCTCACGGTTCTCACCATGGCCTTTGCTATTGGGCACATTTCAGGATGTCACTTAAACCCTGCGGTTTCCTTTGGACTCTGGGCCGGAGGAAGATTTGAGGCAAAAGAGCTCATTCCCTACATCATCTCCCAAGTTTTAGGGGGATTGCCGGTGCTGCCATTTTATATGTGATTGCTAGCGGACAGGCCGGTTTTGATGTTAGCGCAGGTTTTGCCACTAACGGATTTGGAGCTAGCTCACCTGGAGGGTATTCCTTGGTTGCGGCCCTTGTATGTGAAGTGGTCATGACTTTTATGTTTTTGATGATCATTTTAGGTTCCACAGATAAAAGAGCTCCCGCAGGTTTTGCACCAATTGCTATCGGACTTGGACTGACTCTAATTCACCTAATCAGTATTCCGGTAACCAACACTTCGGTTAACCCTGCTAGATCAACTGGTGTAGCTGTCTTTGCTGGTGGCGCATCGATTTCTCAATTATGGCTCTTTTGGGTGGCCCCTATCGTTGGAGCGATACTCGCGGGCCTTGTTTATAAATGTTTTTGTAGCGAAAAATAATTAAGCGCCTCTCCCTTGAGAGGCCCTTATTTCTTTTTGGAATTTTTTGCATAAATTCCTATAGAATCGATAATTTCTAGCACTTCTGAAAGGTTTGGTAGATTCTTATAATCAGAGCAAAATATCTTTTTTTCATTTATATTTTTAATAAAAGTTACCATGTTCTTATACTGGGCACCTCTCATCTTAGCAAATGCGGCGACCTTTAAAGATAACTTTTTACCATAGACCTCGTTTAGAAATCTAAGTACTTGCTGTAAATTTTCCGTTTTGATTTGGTAGAACTCACTTCTTCTTTTGTTCTTCTTGGCAAACTTTGATAATGATTTATAGGTTAGTATTTGCTCTCTGTAAACTTGGCGGCAATCGGCCCAGACCAAAGATTGGGCCAGAAAAAAGACTACTACCAAAAAGATTATTTTCGAGACCTTACCCATTTCATAATTCCTTTTTCAGATAAAACATCCAAACGTTTGCCGGCACAAAAGGCCTTAGTCACATTTCCAATAACTAGCCATTGCCTGGTCCTATCTACCGATGTCTTTGCTTTTCTACCCAATAGAATAATATCTCTATTATATTTATTTTCTAGAGCGCTTCTTAAAAGATCATGCGTCTTTTTATACTTTTTAATCTTTCTACTGTAGACCAAGGCCATAGGGCCGGTTACCAAACCGGTAGAAATGGTTATTGCCCACTGACCTATTTTGTACTTAATTCCTCTTTTAGCATTTGCCTCCAGGGTTTTATCGAAATCCTCTCCCATATCACCGGTAAGCTTATCCATTTCCTCTTCCGCCTCAAGCAGTCCACCGGTTGTAAAATTGGTAACTTTTCTATACTTTTTTTCATTTATTCTTAAAAGCTCGCGGTATTGAAGATCACAATAATCTCCCTTTAGGTTTATCTTTTTAAGTAACTCCGAATAGATAACATCTAGATTTTGCTCCATTGCTAAATTAAGCGGTGATTTTTTCATCTTGCCTGTTTCAAGCACCGAGGCGCCGCCTCTGAGTAAAGTTTTCACCATTTCCACATCTTTTTTGAGGACGGCATTGACCAAGTGAGGCTCTCTATTGGAAGCATAACCTCTCGCATCGGCCCCCGACCTGATAAGGAGATCGGCAATGTCCGCGTCCCTGTTTTCCACTGCAAGTTCTAAGGTGGTTATTCCTTTAAAGTCTTTCTTTTTAACGTCAGCGCCTTTTTTAATTAAATCCTCGGCGGTTTTATTCATATTATTTTTTAAGGCCATAATAACAAGGCCACTCCCTCTAAAGGTAAGCTTAGGATCCGCTCCATTTTCAATTAAAACGCTAGCAACTTTTTCACTTTTTTTATTGATCGCCATCACTAGAATGCTCATGCCTTTAAAGGTGTATTTGGGATTAGCCCCCTTATCTATTAACTCCACCGCCACCTTATCCATTTTTTTATTAATGGCCATCATTAAGACACTCACCCCTTTTAGGGAGAAGTTGGGATTGGCGCCTTTTTTAACCGCTGCTAAGGCAGCTCTCTCATTTTCTTTTTCAATGGAACTTACTAGGGCCTGATTGAATCCTGAAGCGGCGGCAATTCCGGTGGATATTTTGCGCCAGCGGGATCTGGCCTGCTTCTTTTTTCGAAGTCTTAAGAATTTCTCTTTTGCAGCTTCCGCTTTACGGTAATCTATTTCTCTTACCATCAAAGTAGTTAGTTCTTTATGCTTATACCTTTTGCCCATATCAAGGGGGGAAATCCCTCTGTTATTTTTAATCCCGGGATCGGCCCCGCAATCAATTAAAATTTGGGTAATCGAAACGTACAAATCCTCCACCGCATACATAAGTGGCGTATTCCCTAGATTATCTTGGGTGTTGGGACTGGCACCGTGATCACAAAGCACTTTTGCCGTGGACACTCTGCCTTTTTTGGCACTCCAGTGAAGGGCGGTCATTCCCTTTTTATCTTTAACCGATAAATCGGCCTTGGAGTTGTTGATCATGAGCAGTAGTCTCTCATCGGTGATGCCATATGATTTAGCAGCATCAAGGACTAACTCCCCGGCATAATTGGCAGATGCCATATTAGAGCTAAATATTAAAAGTATTCCTATTATAAGATTTTGCATTACTCTTCCAATTGAGGTCCTGAATACTTTAATTTTAGGTTTATTTGAAAGAGAAATCTAGCTTTGTTTTGCTAATTCAGAGTTTAACTTATTAAAACAATTATTCATTATTTGATAGCACTCATCTAATAGCTCTTTAATATCATCGCGGGTTTTACCCTTGGTTTCGATGGGATCTAAAACCTCGGCCAAAATCTTTCCTGAATTTAATTTTCCCAGGTCTAAAAAATCCTTATAAGAGCTGATTACAATAGGTACGATGGGAACCTGAGCATCAATGGCGGTAAAAAAAGCACCTTTTTTGAACTTGAGAAGTCCTTTTCCTTTACTTCTAGTTCCTTCGGGAAAAATCCAAACGGAAATGTTTTTTTCTCGGAGAGACTTGGAGGCGATACTCATACTTTTATGCGCCTTCATTCTATTAGATCTATCGATTAGGATATTTCCCGAGAGCCAATAAAATTGCCCAAAAAAAGGTACCCATCTTATGCTCTTTTTCCCAACACTCACGGTTCTAGGCGTAACCATGGCACCACAAGTGATGACATCAAAAAGAGATTGGTGATTTGAAATGTAAAGACAGGGCTTATATTTTGTTAATCCTTTTTTATTTCTTATTTTAAGTTCACACCCGGCAAGTTTAAATCCAAATAGGGTGACAAGTCTTGTAAAGGCGTAGGGATTACTGGGATTAAAGGGTCTAACCAAAGAGATAATAATCCCCAAGAAACCGGTAATTCCCAAATAAATTCCTAAAATGGCAACTCTTAGCAGATAAATCATAAATGTTTACAACCTTAAACTAGCTACTTGTAGCACCTCCTGTGACATCCCGCTACAATTAATTTCCCATAATCAATTGATAATTTTTTTTAAAAGGCCTAAAATGGAGGCATCAACTTAAAAAGGTGCTTATAATGAGGAAAACAATCTTTATTTTGTCGATCCTGCTTACTTTTTCCGCCCTAGCAGATAACTGCATTAAGTCCCAATTTATGCGCAATAAATTCTGCATCGGAGATCTTATCCAGGAAGGGGATCAAGCTGACGGATTTTTTGGAGAAGTGGTGGGAATTCTCCGAAATAAAAATTACAAACATATGGTCTATGTTCTTAGAATTCCCTTTTGGCCTATGACAAGAGGGTTTCATATGAAATCCTTTCCCGAAGTTGTAACAGAAAATTTAAGAGATATTACTAAATTAAATTTATCCAAAAGAAATAAATTCATGAAACGAAGATGGATCGAATATAAACAGGCCCATAAGGCCGAAATTCTTAAGGAAATTAAAGAATACGAAGCAAAGCTGAGAAAGAGAAAAATCAAATATGATACAGGGGCGATGAAGTTTAATTAGGCAAAAAAAAAGAATGGGTGCTCTCACACCAAGTCTCCCTCGCACTTTGATACTTAGCATCTAGAAATCTATGCCCTTCTCCTGCACCAGTTTCCACAAAGACTGAGAGGCCATCTTCCAAAAGCATTTTGACGTGGTCAGGAATTAAGCCAACCCGTTTTTCTAGTCCACTGTGATTTTTAAAAATTCCATTTTTCTTGTTACAATTAGAACACGAGTAGCATAATTTGATTAAAATGGTTTATCCAAAATACTGATTAATCACTTTTTGACAGCATAATTATATGATACGTTTTAGAAGTAATTCGAGGATCATTAGATGATAAATTCTCTCTTTTCCATTGTTGTAGGAACCGGAAGCTATCTTCCAACACAAATAGTCCGCAATAAGGATTTTCTCAACAATAGTTTTTACGACTCTGCCGGACAAAAACTTAATAGTTCAAACGAGAAATCAATCAATGACCTTGAGAAAATAACAGATATTCGCGAGAGAAGATTTGTTACAGATGAACTTGTTGCCTCTGACATAGGTTTTTTTGCTGCCAAAGATGCCTTAAAATCTTCAGGAATAGATAAAGAAAGTCTTGATTACATCATCGTGGCCCACAATTTTGGCGATGTAAGCGCCACAAATAAAAGATCTGATTTTGTTCCAAGTCTAGCATCAAGAATAAAACATAGATTAGAAATTGAAAATCCTAATTCAATTGCCTACGACATCTCTTTCGGTTGCCCCGGTTGGTTACAAGCAGTCATTCAGGCCGATTATTATCTTAAATCGGGTGATGCCAAGAAAGTTTTAGTCATTGGAACAGAAACCCTTTCAAGAGTTTCGGATCCTCATGATCGAGACAGTATGATCTATGCAGATGGAGCAGGTGCGATTATTCTCGAGGCAAAATCATCTCCTAAAGCTGAAGGAATATTATGTCACTCCACTAGGTCAGATACCTTTAGTCATGGAAAATTGCTACGAATGGAGCAGTCCTATAAAAAAGATTTTGGGGGAAATGAAATATTCTTAAAGATGGATGGCCGTAAATTATACTCATATGCTCTTAAAACAACTCCGCAAGCGATTAAAAGCTGTATAGAAAAGGCCGGATTATCCCTTCACGATATTAAAAAAGTTCTCCTCCACCAGGCCAACGGAAAAATGGATAAGGCCATCTTAACCCGTTTATATGATCTGTATAATATAGAAGATATTCCTAAAAATGTAATGCCTATGACTATTGCGTGGCTTGGTAACAGCTCAGTAGCCACTCTTCCCACTTTGTTTGATCTCTTACTTAAAGGAAAGCTTGAAAATCATGAACTTAATAAAGGAGATGCTGTTGTCTTTGCCTCAATTGGAGCGGGGATGAATATTAATTCATTGATATACAAAATGCCCTAATTGAAAATTTCGCTGGATGAGAGATTCGCCCCCAAAAGGATGGGACAAATTAGGCACCAAATTAGAGATTTTCAAAGAACAGATATTTTGAATTATAAATAATAAATCGATTTTTATTTTGATTTCTGGGTGAAAACTCACCCAGATTTAACTTTGAGAGATGGCCCTTCTAAGGTAAGTTGGGGTTTTCAGATAGGTAGCCAAATCCCATATACTGCTCTTTAAAAATGGCAATATACCACATCGCAGTAATAGGGAATGTAACGATGGTATAGGCCAGAGTTCCAAAAATTATTTTTTTCAAGTAAGATCTCCTTAATTAAATATTATGGAGGAGTAGCAAATGATGCAACTTGATCACACGATAGTTCCTGTTAAAAATAAAGAAGAAGCGGCAAAGCTAATGTCACTACTATTTGGCCTACCTGGGCCTGAAACTATGGGGCATTTTTCTGCGGTAAAAATTAATGATTCCCTTACTTTTGATTTTGCAAGCTCGGAAAATGTAAACTCCCATCACTATGCTTTTTGGGTGGATCAAAAAACCTTTGATGAATCATTATCTAGAGTTCAGGAGGAAGGCTTTATTATTGGTAGTAAACCCCTTGAAAGAGATGGCAAAGTTGGGCAGCGGAAAGATTCCAAGCATTTTTACTTCTTTGATCCTGATGGGC
>SMWT01000074.1 GCA_004356615.1 Deltaproteobacteria bacterium
ACATTGCCTGTTTCTTAGATTTTTTATAAAGACCATGAGTCTGCTGATTTTATCTACCCGGGCCACGCCATTTAATTTTTCTGTTTCCCAGTAACCTGCTGCTGGTTTACCACTTACCTTAATAAAGGCGATGGATTTCGATCTATCCTGAAGTACAACCGTATTGGCCAATTTTAAGGATAGAGAACTTTTGATCTTTGCGGTTTCACATGGAACTTCTTTTTCAGGTTCTTTTTTCTTAACTACCTTTTTCACGGCCTTGTCATCTTTAGCGTTAAAAAGGTTTATTCTTTTAATCATGTTTAAATCGGCCAAGGTGGTGTCTCTCGCCAATTTAGCATCAAAAGAAGGTGGGGCCTTTTTAGGAACTATAATCGTGACAAGTTTAGTCGCAATTAAACTTCCAAAGATATAAGTGATAGAAGCAATCAAGGCGAAAACAAAGATTTTCTGCCAAAAGGGACGATTTTCTGGTTGGAAGGCACGTATAAGCACTTGATCGGACAGCATGTTCTTAGATGTCCTTTGTTTACCTTTAGAAGGTATGGCCTGAGATACCTGTTTTTTTTCGTCAGGTATTTCGGGAGGTGACTTTCCTTTCCCTAATTTTTCTTTTAGTTTTTCAATTAACCCTGAAAAGTTGAATTTACCCATAAATATCTTCTAACAGTTGTGCTTGGTAGTATTTATATTTTAAGGTACTTATGGCGGGTATAAAGAGGGGGGATTATTTGCTTACTTTTGATGGAAATAGTCAGGTAAGCTTGGAGGTTCTATGGAAAATGAGAAATTTGAATCAGTGGTTGGTGATCTTTTTTATGGTGAATTTGAAGAAAATTTAATTTTTCCCTTTCCTCACTTCTCGGCCGAACAATCTGAAATAGCAAAAGAGTTTGTTAATGCCTTTGATAAATTCGCAGAAACCCTGGATGGCGCCAAAATGGATGAAGAGGCCCTAATACCTGAAGAGGTTTACCAGGGGCTGGCCGAATTGGGGCTTTATGGCATGGGCATACCTGAAAAATATGGTGGGTTAAATCTTGATTACTCTCTTTACTGCAGAATCTTTTCTCAAGTTTGTCAATGGGATGGCTCCCTAGCGGTAATGCTTGGGGCCCATCAGTCCATAGGCCTTAAGGCCTTGCTGCTCGAAGGAACTGATAAACAAAAAAGTAAATGGCTGCCAAGACTGGCCTCCGGGGAATGTCTTGCGGCCTTTTGTTTAACGGAGCCAGGCTCTGGTTCTGATGCCTATTCCATTAAAACTAAAGCAACTAAAAATACCGATGGAAGCTATACCATAAAAGGACAAAAATTATGGATTACCAACGGTGGCAGGGCCGAATTCTATACCGTTTTTTGTAAAACCGATCATGAAAAAGAGGGGAAAAAAGTTGAAAAGATCACTGCTTTCATCGTGGAAAAAGGAATGGAGGGACTCACCTTTGGTAAAAAAGAAGACAAGATGGGTATTCGAGCATCAGAAACTCGAGCGGTCTATTTAGATAATGTTCAAGTTCCGGCCGAAAATATCTTAGGTAAAGAGGGAAAAGGTTTTAAGCTGGCCATGAATATTTTAAATGATGGCCGTTTATCTCTTGGTGCTGGATGCATTGGTGGCATGAAAACTATTTTAAAACTGTCTACTATGCACGCTAAAAACCGAAGGCAATTTGATCGTCCTATTGCTGAATTTGGCCTTATCCAGGAAAAACTGGCAAAAATGGCGGCCAATATCTATACCACCGAATCAATGGTGTACATGACCTCAGGAAATATGTGCAAAGGAATGGAAGAATACTACTTAGAATCTGCACTTTGTAAGGTCTATGGCTCTGAGGTGCTATGGGATAATGTTGATATGGGACTTCAGATAGCTGCCGGTAATGGTTATATGAAAGAATATCCTTACGAAAGACTCATGCGAGACTCGCGAATTAATATGATTTTTGAAGGAACCAATGAAGTTTTACGCGCCTTTGTCGCCCTGTCAGGTTTAAAAGGGCCCTCGGAGAGTTTGGCAGAACTTGGAAAGATTTCAGATGTTTCCACTGCTTTAAAAGATCCTATTAAATCATTAGGGGTCTTAACTGATTTTGCTAAGAATAGGTTTTCTAAAATGATTGGTGGTAATGTTATGACCAAGCATCACCCTGAGCTAAATGAAATGGCCTCCAAAATTTCTGGCCAGGTTTCCGATTTTGCCTTGCAGGCCGAGAATACGCTTTTAAAATATAAGACCAAGATCATTGAAAATGAACTGCCCCTAAAAAGAATCGCTAATATGGCGATGGAAATCTACGCGGCCATTTCAGTTATTTCAAGAACCACCACCATATTAAACAGCGAAAGCATATCCCAAGAGAAAAAAGATTACTGTTTAAGGCTGGGGCAGTTATCTCTTCGTGAGAGCTATGGTAAGTTTAAAAGGAATTTAAGAGAAATGAACAAAAACATGGACTCCACCATCAAGGCCTTAAGCCAAGATATAGTTAATAATGAAGGATATGGAATCGATATCATTGATTTTTAAAATTTTGGCCTTCATTTTTTTAATTTTTCATTTTGGATGTTCTAGTCCCCAGGAGAGGGTCGTTCCAGAAATAAAAGAACCTCCAAAAATAAATTTTGGCCCCACTTCTTCTGAAAATACTATTTTCAAAGATCAAACCAAGGAATATGGCCTTGAAGGGGTAACAGGCTCTCATTTTTATGCTGTGGATTTTAACTCCGACTCCTTTACGGATCTAGTAGTACTACCTGATCTTTATTCCACTCCCCGATTTTATCAATTTAATTCGCAAACTAAAAAATTTATTTTACTTGGGTTTTCTCCCTTTAAAACCTTGTTTCCAGCATCCTTTTTAAATTTTGCCGATCTTGATCGCGATGGTATTTTGGATGTCTTAGTTGGAACCTTTAACCAACAAAAAAGTATAACCCCCATGCCACTGAGATTATTTAAAGGGGTTTTAAAAAAGGGACGCCTCGCTTACCAAGAGGTAAAAGGGGCCTTTGGTAAAATTTCCGCGTGGCCTACATCTTCGGCAGTTTTTTTAGATTTTGATCTCGATGGATATTTAGATTTATATGTGGGAAATTGGCTAGGCTATCTGGGGAAAGATAAATTGCCTGTTCCCGATAAGCTTTTTAAGGGAGAAGGACTTAAATTTAGGGATATATCAAGAGTTCTTCGCGGGGAAAACGAATTTATAAGAAGTTCGGGAACTTATTTTAATGCAAGGCCTACTATTGGAGTCTCTACATGCGATGTAGATAAAAATGGATATCCTGATATTTTAACTAGCTCCAGTCTGAGAAAAAAAAATAAGCTTTGGCTTAATTTAAGTGAAAGCAAAACGGGCAAAAGAGTTTTTATCGACTACGGTGTGGAATCTGGATTTGCCAAATTAACAGGTGGAAATAGCTTTTATTCCCTGTGTGGAGATTTCGATGGGGATCAAGTATTTGATATTCTCACTGGTGAATTTAACTATTCCCATGATTTTGAAGTAAATGATAGATCTGCCTTGCTCAAAGGGTTAAGTCATAGTTTTCCGCCTAAATTTAAAAGAGAAAGTCATCATTTAGATGTCGGACGTTGGGCAAAAGGCCGCTCAGATCGAAGAGGACACTTCTTTGATTTTAATAATGATTCATTAAGTGATTTATTAATCGATGATTCAGGGTTTCCTCCCGATTCAAGGCAATATCTTCTAAAACAAGGTAAGATGAAAAAGTTTAAAAATGTTTCAAAAATTTCTGGTTTAGATTTTGTAAATCCCTCTGGGACGGTTTTAGTTGATTTAAATAGAGATGGAAAAATGGATGTGATTACCGGCCAGATAAAAATAAGAGATCGTCGGATTAAACCCCGAGTGTATTTATTTTTAAATAGGAGTCAGAATAAGAATAGATCAATTAACGTGTTTTTGCGGGGGAAAAAGTCAAATATAAGAGGGATTGGCTCCTTGGTTACTTTAAAAACGAATCAAGGAAAACAAATGAGGTGGGTGCAACGATCCTTTGGGACTACTCCTTCACAAAATGGGGA
This sequence comes from Deltaproteobacteria bacterium, assembly GCA_004356615.1. Taxonomy (GTDB): domain Bacteria; phylum Bdellovibrionota; class Bacteriovoracia; order Bacteriovoracales; family Bacteriovoracaceae; genus SMWT01. The sequence goes on from SMWT01000074.1 coordinate 4,055, forward strand.
AGGAACTCACTTTGGCATAGCTTATGGCGATAAACCGCTGCAGCTAACGATTAAATGGCCGTATAAGGATTTATTTAAAAAATATTCTCTAGAGAGGTTTAAATTTAAAAGAAATTTGGATTTAACTTTTTGTGAGTCTGGAAAAATTATTGTGGGAAGAGCTAAATCTTGTCCTTAATAAGCGGAGGGATCTTTCCCGGGGCCTCACGCCAAAATTTTCCGGCGAAATCCCCTTGATTATTATTTGTGACGACAAAACCCTCTTCCTCGTTTTCGAAATCTTGGACGTAATCAATCTTAGAATCTTGTAGATAATAGGCGGAGAAGGGATCGATGAGGAATTCTACTCCTTCAGTCAAAACTTTAAAGTCGTCCTCATGCAAATCGGTAAAGCCCGTGGAATAGCTAAACCCATCACATCCTTTTCCCGTGATTTGAATCCGAAAGTATTTATTCATCAAAGTAAAATCATTTTCAAGGATCAGTTTAAGCTGTAGCAAAGCACTTTCGCTAAATTTTATCTTGGGAGAAGTTATTGCTTTTTTATCAAGTTCCATGGATTTCCTATTATGGCCCACCTGGGCATTATGGATTATTATCTAAAGAAGGGGATTTAAGCAAGTGGAACTTAACTATAAACTTAAAATTGAAAATCCTTCAAGACACTTACTAAAAGTTAGAATTGAAGGGAAAAGGCCTAAGGGGGCCAACCGGTTGATATTTTATCTACCGCGTTGGTGTCAAGGCCATTACCAAGGCAAAAATTACGATCCTTTTATCCGAACTTTTATGGCCCAAAATAAAACTGGAGAGTACCTTTATTTTGAAAAGATAAAGGATGCCCAGTTTGAAATCTGCTGGGACCTTAGCGAGTTAAATGGAGATAGTGAGCATTTTATTATAAGCTATCAAATTTATTGTCATAGCAGGGAAATGGATCATTCCTCCATCGATGAGTCTCATGCCTACCTTTTTGGTGCCCATATTTTTATGGGGATTGTGGGACAGAGCTTAACAAACCTCAAAGTATTTATCGAATTCCCCCCGCTTTGGTCGCGGATTAATACCTCCCTCGAAGACATATCCGAAAAGATGGAAATCTTTTCCTATAAGGCCTGTGACTTCTCAGAACTTATCAGTACGCCTATTGAAATTGGCTGCCATGAAACTGATGGTTTTAGATCTAAAAATACTGATCACTACCTTTCCCAAATTGGGGATGCTTTTCCGCACGGGAAAAATATAAAAGATGATCTTAAACGAATTGTGGATGAGACAAACAAGATGTTTCCTCATATTAAAAATAAAAAGTTCAATATAATAAACAATTTCAATTCAGGTTTTCTCGCTGGTATCGGGCTTCCAAATACCACCTTGATACATCTTCATGGAATAAAACTTGCCGATGATAAGTATTATTTAAAATTCCTCTATAAATTTTGCGGAACTTATATTGGATCATATTTAAATCATCTACTTCCGGGAGATATCAAAAATTGTGAGTTTTATGAAGAAGTCCATTCGAAAATGCTATGGGTGAACGAGGGTTTAGGTCAGTTTTTGCCCGGGCCAACACTTTTTAACACCGGCGTGATCAGTGAAACGGTTTTTGTCCAAATCCTGGAAAATATAATATTTGATTATCTACATAATATTGGAAAAAAGTTTCAAACCTTAGCTGAAAGTTCCCAAAATTTATGGACTAGAGAAAGTGAATTGAGTGAAGACCATCATAACTTTTTAGTTCCCACATCTTTAAAAGGGGCCATCGTATTTTTATTTCTCAGCGTTTCTTTGCACGCAAAAGGAAACTCTCTAACGAAATTTTTAAAAAAACTTACCGAGCGTCCTACTTTAGAAGAGGTCGAATTTTATGACCTGATTACATCCCTTACTGATGTTGGGATAAGAGATCAATTGGAAACAT
>SMWT01000075.1 GCA_004356615.1 Deltaproteobacteria bacterium
CCAAACAGTTATTTAATTGGATATCTAAACTGATTGCCAAAAATACCATCACCAATGGCCAACAGCTCAGCTTAACCTTAAGGGATGGGACTTTGGGGCAGTTTAGTATTATGGCCAAATCCTTAGGACAAAATGGTGAGTTAAATATGGAGATCCTCGCTCAATCAGAAGCGGGCCGAGATTTTTTTAAAGGCAATGAAGTTGCTTTAATGAAGGCGCTTGAATCTGCCGGTATTAAGGTTTTAGATTTTAAAGTAGGACTAGCAGGCAGTAATAATTCTTTGGCCAATGATATGGCCAGCTTAATGAGTGATAGTAAAGAGGCCGCAGCAGAGCGGTTTGAAGAAAATATGTTTCAGCGAGAGGAACTCGACCAGGACTCTCGCCGCCGAAAAAGAATTTGGGATGAAATGCTTGAAAATCGAAGAAGGGGGGCCTGATGACTAGAATGGGTAGGCCTGAGCTTAATAATAACTTCTCTAATAAAGTAACTATTAGAAATAAAAAAGGGTTAGCTGATTTAAATGCCCTGGCCGGCAATAAATCTCGGGGAGGCATTAAATTTGTGAATGCCTCGAGTAAAACGGAACTGGGAAAAGATGCATTTATGAAAATACTGGCCCATCAGCTTAAAAACCAAGATCCCACGAGTCCCATGGATCAAAAACAACTGACTGCCGATCTCGCGCAGATGTCATCACTTGAACAACTGACTAAAATGAACGCAGCGATTGCTCGGTTAAATCCTAATTCTAATACCCAAAATCAATTTTATGCGGCCTCCTTTTTAGGTAAAGAGATTTTTACCAAAGGAACAACCATAAATTTTGAGGGCAGAGGTGTAGAGATTCCCATTTCCCTTCCCCAATATGCGAAAAAGGTAATGGTTCGAGTTAGTGATTTAAGAGGACAATTAGTTAACCAAATTAATATGGAAAATTTGCCCCAGGGATCCCATCTGATTAAATGGGATGGTAAACGCCTGGATGGGGTACCTGCTAGAAATGGTATTTATAATATTTCAGTTATTGCCCAAGATAACTCCTCTAAAACATTCAATGGGGAGAGCAGAATTAAAGGTGTGGTAACTGAGGTTAAGTTTGAAAATGGAGAAGCGGTCTTAAAGATAGACGGTAAGACCCGGGTATTTTTGCGTGATGTTGAAAGTTTTGGCCTTCCGAGAGATAATAGGCCTAAAGCTAATCAACCGGCGAAAAAATTAGATGGTTAAAAGTAATCTCTCTATATCAAATCTTAAAAGGTCCCAAAATACAGAGACCAGGGCGAAGGCCAAAAAAGAAGAACTTGTATCTGATTTTAAAGGACTCCTGCAAAAGAATTTAGATAAAAAAGATGAAATTAAAATATCTACCCACGCGCTAAAGCGGTTGAAGGACAGAAAACTGAATATGGATAATAAGGAATTTGCTAAAATTAAAAAGGCCATTGCCCAGCTTAGAGAAAAGGGGGGTAAAGACTCCTTGGTTATAACGGATAAGGCCGCCTATATTATTGATGTAAAAAATAATACGGTAGTAACAGCAATAGATAAAAAAAGCATAAAAAATAATATTTTTACGAAGATTGATTCGACAATAGTTATAAATTAACTGAGAATTGGCCGGTCCTTTCTGGAGGCCTATATTTTAAGTCTGTCGTTACTTAAATAATCTCAGCAGGAAGTCTAGGAGGGACGCCATGAGTATTATGAGATCCTTTAATATTGGTATCACTGGTCTATCGGCCAATGGGCAGAGTATGGCTGTAACTGGTGATAATATCGCCAATGCTGGAACCACCGGGTTTAAGGCCTCAAGATCGGAATTTCAGGATATCTTGGCAGTTTCTTTAAAAGGTACGGCCGGTGGAGCACAAATTGGTGCTGGTACCCGCCTGGCAAACGTTAAAGTGCTGCATAACCAAGGTGATGTCACGAGAACGGAAAGTAATACGGACATGGCCATTAGCGGTGAGGGATTTTTTGTAACTGAGGCTCCTTTTGGTAGAGGTTATACGCGAGATGGTTCTTTTCATTTTAATAAAGTGGGAGAGCTTGTTAATGCCGATAATTATAAAGTTTTAGGTTTTGAATATAGAAATGGTAAAAGAACAAATCTCATTTCACCAATCTCTTTAAGTAATGCAAACATTCCTGCCAAGGCAACTGATGAAGTTACTATCAGAATGAATTTAGATACTAGGGCAGACCGGCAAACCTTTGATAAAAAGAATCCCAATGATACCTCCGATTACTCCTCGGCCCTGGTTGTCTATGACAATATAGGAACCCAGCGGCTGGTTACCCTTTATTGGAATAAGACTGATAACAATCGCTGGGAATACCACGCCATGGTTGAAGGAAAAGACGCCGCCGGTGGAAAACCAGGGGAAATGTATGAAATGGCCAGAGGTAGACTGCAGTTTGATAATAATGGACTTCTTCAGGAAGAAATTAGCCAAAACAATTCATTTAACTTTAGTTTTGGAGCGAAACCAAATCAAGTTATTAAATTCAATTTTGGTAAATCTCTCAAGGAAGGGGGAGATGGCCTTAGAGCGACAACCCAGTATGGAATTAAATCATCAGTGGCAAGACATGGCCAAGATGGACATTCCACTGGGAACCTCTCCAGTTTAACTTTTGATGATAAAGGGGTGATGACCGCTGCTTATTCTAATGGAGAGTTAAGAGAGATTGCTCAAGTGGCATTGGCCAAATTTGAAGATAATGAAGGCCTCTTTAAAATGGGTAAAAACCTCTACAAAGCAACCAGAGTATCCGGACAGCCGGCCGTTGGAGGCCCAGAAGAGGGCGGTAGAGGGGAGATTATATCGAAATCGCTAGAGCTCTCAAACGTAGATTTGGCCAAAGAATTTGTCCAACTTATGATTCAATCGAGAAATTTCAAGGCCAACTCCAAAGTCATCACAACCTCTGATGAAATGGCCCAAGAAATTCTAAACCTTAAAAGATAATTAGATTGCTCCGTCGTTGCCTATGGACTCGACGGGGCATAATTCTAGCGCTTCTAAACAGGTTTTAATCTCTTCATCACTTTGCGGTTGGGCCCAGACATAAGCATGTCCTTCAAGGTCATTCATAATAAAGAATTTAGGGGCCTCAAGGACGCAGGCATCACAGGCAATACAACTTTCATCGACATAGAAAAGGCCCAAGACATTCTCTGGCCATTTGGCATTTTTATCGGCCACGCTAGTAAAATTTATAAATTTTGATACTAGTGCTGGTTCTCATGTGATTAGAGAGATCCACAGTGAACATTTTCCCTATGGTCTGTTTTAAGCGCTCTACCACCATATCTTCTTCTTCTGCACTACTTGTAACTTTGGCCTTTTTGGCCTTAACCAAGGTCATGATGCTTCCCTCTCTTATGGTAAGCGTCTTTCCGGTTTTATCCTTAAAGATATCATTTAAACTCTGACCTGAGAGCCTAATATTTCCAGCGGTGCCATCAAATTGGTTGATGGTGAGCTCTTTTACAAATTGAAAATTATATTTTTTCTGTAGTTTTTCAATGGCCCTGACTTTGCCTCTATTCATAAGACCTACGAGTTTCACCTGGAGATCTTTGGCAAGTTTTAGCAACTCATCTTGTTTCCCCTCCTGAATAATCTGCTTTGCCACTTCTTCTTTAAAGTCTGCAAAGGTGGGAACAACCTCCGCTTTTTTCTTCTCAACATAGATGATATGCCAGCCAAAAGGCGTCTTCACAGGTTTTGAGATGGTACCGGCCTTCTGGGTGAAAACCACTGCATCAAATTCAGGAACCATTCGTCCCTTACTAAACCATCCCAGGTCACCACCATTTTTATTTTTAGCGCTATCACCATATTTATTGGCCATTTTGATAAAGTTTCTTGTGTTAACTTTTTTAGCAATCTTTTTAATTTCTTTTTCCGCATCCTTTTCTTTTCCAGGTTTTGGAGTGATTAGGATATGGCGGGCCTTGGTTTCAGCGGGACGGGCAAAAATATTTTTCTTGGCCTCATATCTGGCCTTAGTTAAGTTAAAATTTTCTTCCTTGGCCAAAAAATCCGTGAGATCTTTTTTGCTGACGACCACGTATTTTTCAAGGGATTTGGAATTAAGTTGAATAATCTGTGCTTTAACCGCCTTCTTTCTAAACTCTTTAACTTCACTTATAAATTTATGGGATAAGGGATAAGAGGAAACCAGGTCAAAGGCCTTGCGGTTTCTAATCTGCATCTTTGTGTCTTCTTCAAATTTTGCAATGGAGATTCCTGCCCTTTGCAAGGATTGCTTGTAAAGAGTTACATTAAAATTATCGCCGGACATAAATATCTTTTCACCATTTTGGGAGAAGTTTTTAATACTCTCTTTGACTTCCGAAGAAGATACAAAGTTTCCAACTTCATCGCCAAAAATTAGCATAAGCTTTTGGTTGACTAGCTGTTGGGTGATATTTTCTCTTAGTTTTAACTTTGCAATTTGTTTGGAGGTAAGATCCTTTCCACCGTAAACTTGGCGGTAAAAGGCCAATTGTCTTTCATAGACATTTTGGAACTCGCTAATACTTATTTTGTAGTCTCCAACCTTACCAATAACGTCTCTACTTCCTTGTCCACCTTGATACCCAGTGACAACAAAGGATATGACAATCAGTCCAATAAAGAGGGTTACAAACAATCCTGAGGTTTTTTCCGAAAAACTTTTTGACATGTGACTAATCCTTAATTTTTTTAATAACGGCAACCTACCATTTGAGGCCTAAAACAGTAAAGAATATTGGCGAATTAAGGGATAATTGGTTACTCTTACTTTTATGGATTTCTCCAATTTTAAAAACCACCGGCTCAGATGGGGACTCGATATTCTTATTCTAGGCCTTTCATTATACGGCGTGTCGAGATGGAGTGGGAAAAGCGAGCATCTTTCCCCAGCGAAATCATTTTTTATTACTAATATGGCGATTATTCAGCAAAGCGTCACCTCCGTTAACCATGAACTTTCAGGTTTATATAATAACTACCTGGCAAATATTGAGGCCAGCAAAGAAAATAAATCTCTGCTAAATAAGGTGGCCCAACTAGAAAACCAAATTTTTGAATTTGAAGAGCTGGTCAAGGAAAATAAGAGGCTCAAAAAATTGCTCCAATTTGGGAAAAAACAGGTCAAAAGACCTATCCTTTCTCAAATCGTTGGCTGGAACTCTTCCAGTCATTTTAAAGTTCTACGGATAAATAAGGGATTTAAGGATGGTATTAGGCTGCAATCCTCTGTTGTGACCTCTAAGGGATTAGTTGGTTATATTTATCGACTCACTGATCATTTTGCCGATGTTTTAACTATTTTAGACGCTAATAATAAAGTTGATGCAATTGTTGCAAGGTCCCGTTCTCATGGCATTTTAGAGGGGTATGAACAGGGCAAAATCCTGATGAAATACGTTTCCAATATTGAACCGGTTATTTTAAATGATATGGTTTTAACTTCAGGACTTGGGAATTTGTATCCCAAGGGAGTAAGGATTGGCCGAATTAGTAAAATTGAGAGGGAAAGTTATAGTGTTACCCAACACATAGAGATTACTCCAAGTGTTGATTTTGGAAATTTAGAAGAAGTCATCGTGCTGATTTTTCCCGATAGAAATAAAAAAGACAAGGAATGGGAAACCCTCAACCGCCCACTCCAAATTGGGAGTAAAAATTGAATCTTTCAACTCTTAAATTACTTCGTCCCATGGGTCTGACTCTCGCCCTCTTGGTGGTGTTGGAAGTAATTTCGGCGACGATTTTTCCTTTGGTGGGTATTGAGAATTATCAAATCCCCTTCAATATCCTAATTGTTTTATACTTAAGTTTTAAACTGGATAGTCCTTATTTGGCGCTACTGATTTTATCAGTTCAGTACTTTCATTCGTTATTTTCCATCGAAGGATGGGCGATAGGTACACTTATCGGGGTATTACTTTCCCGCATAATTTATCTTTTCAAAGAAATCATTGATTTTTTTGCTTTTCCCCTTGTGATACTAGTCGTCCAGGCATGTCTTTTGTCGTGGTTTATCTTTTCATCTCTGTTTATTTATTTTCAAAATCACAGCTTTGGTCCTGTCTGGAGCAGATTTTGGGTTTTTATCCCGGAAAGTCTTATCGCCTCGCTTATTTCACCAGTTCTTTTTCTCATTTTAGAGAGGATTTGGAAACAGAATGAGGAGGCCTCACTTCGGGGCTTGAATTAGATGTTGTACACAGAAAACTCTGTAAAGGATTATAAACCCCGGGCCATGGTTATTGGCAATATTGTGGCATTATCTTTTGCTGTCATATTGGGCCGTCTTTGGTATTTGCAAATTTATAACGGGGAAAAATTTTTTCGCTACTCACTTGCCAACAGCTTACGGAAGGAAAATATTAAGGCCCCAAGAGGGTTGGTTTTTAGCCGAAACAATAAACTTCTAATTCATAATGTTCCTCGCTTTGATGCCATTATTATTCCGCAATATTTAAGCAATCGAAAAACCTCACTTAAAAAACTGGCCAAAATTATTGATATGCCGGTGGAAGCGATCGAAAAGACCTTGAGAAAACGTTCCTCTCAACCGCGCTACATGTCGGTGATTATTAAGAAAAATATTACCAAGAAAGAAGTGGCCATCATGGAAACAGAAAATTTTAAAATACCTGGGGTCTCGGTGCGGCAGTTTATCGGTAGAGAATACCCCGATAAGGAAATTGGGGCCCATCTGCTAGGTTATATCTCAGAGATTAATGACAAACAAATTCCCCGATTGAGAAAAAAGTTTGGCCATAAGTACCGTCCTGGTGATCATATCGGACAGGCAGGAATAGAAGAAATACTTGATTTGCATCTAAGAGGTGAGGATGGCCAACAAATTGTGGAAGTGGATGCCCTAGGACGGGCCCGTCGTTATGTGAGCACGGATAATCTTTTTAAGGGGATAATAAACCGTTCTTTCAAACGGGGAGATAACTTAAGACTGACTATTGATAAAGATCTGCAAAAGACTGCCTATGATTCGCTGGAAGGAAAAGTGGGAAGTGCGGTGGCGGTAAATGTGGAAACGGGAGAGATACTGGTAATGGTATCGAGACCTTCTTTTGACCCTTCCCAATTTGGTCGGGGGATAACAAGAAAGTATTGGAATTCCCTGATAACTAATGAAAATAATCCTTTGCTTGATAGAAATATCCAAGAGCACTATTCACCGGGCTCTACCTTCAAGACCATAACTGCCTTGGCGGGACTTGAGGAGGGACTTATTGATGAAAAAACCGAAATAAATTGCAAAGGTCATATTAAATTTGGCACCAGAAAATTTCATTGCTGGAAAAAAAATGGCCATGGAAAAGTAAATATTTATAAGGCGATTAAAGAGTCCTGTGATATCTATTTTTATAAGCTGGCACAAATACTTGATGTGGATGTGTTGGCCAAATACGCTAATATGTTGGGCCTGGGCATGAAAACAGGAATTTCCCTTCCCCGCGAAATACCAGGTCTTATCCCCACTAAAAAATGGAAAAAAGAATACACTGGAGAGTCATGGCAAAGGGGTGAAACCCTCTCGGTTGCCATCGGCCAATCTTTTGTTCTCGCCACCCCCCTTCAACTGGTCATGAGTTATGCTGCTTTGGCCAACGGTGGGAAGGTTTTAAGACCTTATTATTTAAAAGATATCTTTAACAATGCCGGCGAAATCGTAGAGAAAACCTCCCCCAAGATCATCCGAGAGCTAAGTTTTAAACCTAAAACTTTAAAAATTTTAAAAAAGGCGCTGTTTAGCGCGGTTAATGAAAAAAAGGGAACAGCTTATTGGTTTAGAGGAAGAGGAATTAAAATGGCGGGTAAAACCGGTACTTCACAAGTAGTTCGCTTGTCCTCAGATAAGATTTATACTAAATGCGAGGAAATGGAGTACAAGTTTAGACACCATGGGATGTTTGTCTCTTATGCTCCTGCAGATGATCCTAAAATTGCCGTTTCTGTGGTAGTGGAACATGGATGTCATGGTTCTACCGCGGCAGCGCCCGTGGCCAGAGATATTATTACTCATTATATGAAAAAATATCATTCGGATATCCGGGCAAAAATAATAGCAGAAGAGAAAATCTTGGCACAACGGAATAAAAAACAATGATCGCAGCAAACTTTTGGTCTCTGATTAAAAAATATGATTTCTCCTTTTTTGTTATTATCGCTGCCATTTTTATGGTGGGAATTTTAAATCTGCATTCCGCTACCCACAGTTCCCACTCCCAGGCAGCGGTCAACCTCTATCAGACCCAAATCCTTCTATTCGGTTTTTCAATTTTTGCTGGAATGTTAATCAGTTTTATAAGACCTTCAACCATGGCGCGTTTTTCCTGGCCCATCTATTGGATAAATATAGGCCTGCTGCTTTTGGTTCTACTGCTTGGGATGAAAGGCATGGGGGCCAAGAGATGGATTGTGATGGGGCCTTTTAGGTTGCAGCCTTCTGAAATAATGAAGATCTCTCTTATCCTCGCCCTGGCACGTTTTTTTACTAGTAAAAGATATTTCAGTGAACTCAATCTGAAAAATCTGATCATGCCTGCCTTTTTTGCTTTATTCCCGGCCCTTTTAATTATCATGCAACCAGATCTTGGCACGGGACTTGTGATTCTTTTGATCTTTTTTATGGTGGTCTTTTATGTAGGACTGAAATGGAAAACCATTATGATCCTGGGGATAATAGGTCTCATTTCAGGACTTGGCATGTATCAATTTGGGCTTAAGGGATATCAAAAGAAAAGAATAACCGCCTTTTTAAATCCTGGTATGGAGCCCAAGGGACTGGGATATAATGCGATTCAGTCAAAAATTGCTATCGGGTCGGGAAAATTATTTGGTAAAGGCTTTAAAAAATCAACCCAGGCCTCGCTTAATTATCTACCGGAAAACCATACGGATTTTGTGTTTTCAATTTTTAACGAGGAACATGGATTCTTTGGTTCACTTCTTTTAATCGGGCTTTATTTAGTTTTGTTTTTCCGCTTCCTATGGCTGGCCCAATCCGTTACGGATGTCTATGACTCCATTGTGGTGATTGGCGTAATGTCGGTCTTTTTTTGGCATACTCTGGTCAACATGGGAATGGTAACGGGACTTCTTCCTATTGTTGGACTTCCCCTACCCCTGATGTCTTATGGCGGATCAAGCCTTTTAACATTTGGTATCTGTGCCGGCATGGCCACTTCAATTAGTAATTCTCGAAATATTTTTTAAAAGGGAAAGTGGATATTTCCGGTAATCACCGTGGTTAGATAGGCGGTAGTCAAGTGCATGCACCCTTCATAGATACCATAACCTGTCGAGACGGTGGGAACTCCCATGGCCCCTTCGATTTGCGCTTCTTCCAAATCTGGTTCAATTTTAAAAATATAAACCAGGGCGGCATGGAAAAGGGGAAAGATGATCAGACTTAAAAGGATTTTTAAAATAACCTGAATTCCGTAATTTTTTATATCTCCGATGGGTTGGTTGATGGCACTTGAGATAATGATCACCCAGCCGAGAAAAAATCCCAGGTAAGAAAGGCCGATGGCCAGATTTTTTTGCACCACCAGCTGGTTGAAATTTAACTTCGAAATTAGCTTAAAGGTTTTAATGGCAAACCCTATAATCACTACGGTGAAAAGCCATAAAAATATAATTAGAATAATCACATGTCGCCCAGATTCAGTAGAGACATTGACAGAGACCTGAAGCAGCTTGGCCAGTCCCAGAGCATGAGCGGCGGAAATTAAGGCATAGGACATGTTTTTCTTTTTAGAAATTTCATCGGCATATTCAAAATTATAAAGCGCAATGGATTCCATTATGTATAAGGCCACAAGGTAAAGAGAGAAAGTGATAACGGCGGTAATAAAAAAATCAAAAAAGGCATAGAAAAAGCCATCCGTTAGATAGATTTGAAATTGGGAAAATAAAAGACCTAGTCCTAGGATCCGTCCAAAAAGGTGAACGGTTTCAGCAGCGTTTTTAGAGGGGTAAAAACGTTTTAAAAATTGCCCTTTGCTGGAAGGGTAGAGGAGGAAATGAGAATATTTATATAAAAGTATTATCACGCAGATAAATATAAGTAGAAAAATTCTAATTATTAGCGTGTCTATAATTTCATTCATGTTGGTTTCCAGGAAGGGAGAAAAGATTTTTAAGGTGAGGCAAGAAATCCTCTCTTTTAAATATCCTTGCTTCCGCTATTCGCCTAATATTTTTTTTAGTGATAGTGCCTTCAGTGCCAAATTCATCATTGTGTCCGTAAAAGGGTAATTGTTGTTCCTTGTGGAGTATGATCTTTTTATAAAACGTTTTGGTCGGTCTCCACTTCCCCCATCCAAGCACCTCTGGAAGATCCCGGTAAGATCGATGAAATTTCCAGATGCGTTGTCCTGAGTTTATAAGTCTCCAGGAACCAAAGGTAAAATGTCCCAGGAAATAGCTACCCGGAGGCAAGGGAAGAGTTTCCGGGGAGGGGGCCCCTTCATCCAACCTGAAAATCGACATGCCAATATTCCCCTTATTTGCTTCAAAAAACTCTTTAGAGGTTTTTATGGTTATGTCTTTGGTACCGGAAAAAACCCTAACCAGTCGCAATCTTAAAATATAGGTTTTAAGAAATAGGCCTTCGGAATAGGAATCTAAAAGTAAAACCGAAGTGGGAGGTCGGAGAAGACTTGCCGAACTTTTTAGTTCATCGATACCATTTATGGTCATTCTTTTTTCGTCTGTTTTAAGACTTTTCGCCAGACCTAGATAGATCAAAATTAAAAGGACATAAAGTGAGATTTTTCCCATTGGCCTATTGTCTCATTTTGGGTTTATATGGGCAATGAAATCAAAAAGCTCTCTTTTTTGTTTGTCTTTTAAGGTTATGGTGTCGACATGAAGTCGCATGATGGAATGGGCCTTGCGGAATTTGTTAAATAAATCTGTGGCCTCGCTAATATCTGAGTATTCTGGAAGATCCCTGCCCGAGAGCTGGCGAACCACTTTCATGGGAAAGAGGTAGGTATCTTTCCCATCCTTGTAATATTTGGAAATCCTGCCTTCCGAGGAACCTTTGATATAATCGATATCTTGATCTTTAAGGTATTTTTCAATTACCTCAAGTTTTCTGTGTTGAACCCCGTTATAGGATTCAAAAATCTTTTCCGGGATCTGGTTTTTAACGATCGCTTTGGCATATGGGTTTTTGCTTTTTCGAAGTATTTTATTGAGAAAATGATCGTCGTGTTCGATATATTTCTCAATATTTCCTGGAATGACATACTCTAAAGGAGAGGTCTTAAAAAACTTACAGAGAAGTTGTTCTAAACAAACCGCACGGTAGTGAAAGTAAACCATGACAAACATATGATAGCGGCAGAGAAGAAAGTCTTCAAAAGTAAGAACCGCTCTTTCTGTGATTCCTAAATAGGCGTTGTTGTCTATTACACATATTTTAAGGTTATCTAAAAGCCAGTCGAGGTCGAAGGTTCCATAGCTGACTCCGCAAAAATAACTGTCTCTTAAAAGGTAATCCATGCGATCACAATCAAGCTCACTAGAAACTAATTGGTGCAGAAGGGGAAAGTAGTTTACTCCCTCTACGGTAAAATACGCGGGATTTCTAGCATGCCCGGTCATTAAATCAGCAATTGATTTTCTATCTACACCAAATTTATCCTCAACCTGTTTAAAGGCCGAAGAAAAAGAGCTATCGACCAGAGATTTGATCGTATAGTCTTCATGGGTGGCCTGGCGGTCCTGACTTGAAGTTAAAAATTCTTTGGGAATATTCAGTTCAGAGACATTTGGCATGGCCATTTCTGAGGAATGGCTTAGCGGAGCGTGTCCTATGTCATGAAGCAGACAGGCCAGTCTGAAAGTTTCCCTTAAGCGAGTTAGTTCAACATGTTTAATATTTTCGGGAAAGAGTTTGTCAAAGGCCTGGGAGCCTACGTGCATAACCCCTAGTGAGTGTAGAAACCTGGAATGGGTGGCGCCGGGGAAGATGTATTCTGAAAGGCCAAGCTGTTTGATGGATCTCAAGCGGATAAAAAAATCGTTGGTTATTATGGGGATCTCTTCATCATAAATTTGAATAAGTCCGTGTACCGGGTCTCTAACTTCCATATGATTTTTCCAATTTAGCTGCGTTTGTTTGCAACCACTCGATAATATCCCTCGATTCAAACATTGGATTATCCTCTATATAGAGACAGGGAACAGTGGATCTTCCAGTATCTTTTCTCAGTTTTTCAAAATTGGAAAAATCTTCGTGTATATTTTTGAAAATGACTTTTAGCTCTAGCTGGTAGATGGCCTCAACGACTATCCGGCAAAAAGGACAAGCTGGGTAAAAATATAGTTCTAATTTAATTTAACGTTCCTCTTCTTTTTCGTTTTTATCAAGGCCTTTGGCATATTTTAAATCCTCATCTTCTTCATCCTCTGTAAACTCATCGTCTGGTTTATCAAAGGAGTCATTGTAACCCCAGCCATAACCGTATTCACCTGAAGATTCATCTTCAACTTCATCATCGGGATTATAATCACGGGTTAATTTTTCCTCAACACCCGATAATTTTTTTTCATCAAAGGATTCAACCTTATCTTCATCATCAAAGGAAAAGCTTTCACTTTTCTTTTCTTTACCAGAGCGGTCTTCCATATAGGGTGATTCAACAAAGGACTCTTCCACCACCATGGTCTTTTTTTGTTCCTGATATTTTACGATGGCCTCTTCTCGGCTCAGCTTCTGTGATTCCACTGTGTCTTTTTCCTTGATCACTTTTTTCTTAGCAACTTTCTTCGCTACCTTTTTCTTAGCGACTTTCTTCGCTACCTTTTTCTTGGCAACTTTCTTCGCTACCTTTTTCTTGGCAACTTTCTTCGCTACCTTTTTCTTGGCGACTTTCTTCGCTACCTTTTTCTTGGCGACTTTCTTCGCTACCTTTTTCTTGGCAGCTTTCTTCTTCTTTGCCACGGGATCGATCCTTTTCTATGTAATTAATATTTTAAAATTTAATAGG
>SMWT01000076.1 GCA_004356615.1 Deltaproteobacteria bacterium
TGGCCTTTATCCTTCCAGCAATGATTGGTTATTTTATGGGGTCAATATTAGGAGGAATTGCCTTCATAGGGTTACTGCGAATGCTTTTCGTTCATCATATGACATTTTTTATAAACTCTCTTTGTCATATGGTAGGATTTAAGACCTATACCGACACTAATACGGCCAAAGATAGTCCAATCATGGCCTTGTTTACTTACGGAGAAGGTTACCATAACTTTCATCATTTTTTTCAAACCGATTATAGAAATGGAATCAAATGGTACCAATATGACCCAACCAAATGGCTTATTAAGTCTCTTGAATTTTTTGGAATGGCCTGGGATTTAAAACTTACTCCTCAGGAAGATATTCTTAAGGCAAAGCTTCTTATGGAAGGGAAAAGATTAGATCAAAAAATGTCTTTGACTAATTCTATGGAATTCAAAATAAAGATTGATAATCTTTTATCTGAGTTATCAGTCATGCTTGATGGTATTAAAAATACCAAAAAAGAGTTAAAAACCTTTGCAGAAAATAAGAAAAAGAAAAATGAATTGGCCTTGTTTGAAGTTAAAAGAAAGCTAGCAGAGGCCAAAATTAATTTTAAGTTCAAGCTTAAAGAATATTCATACGTGAAAAAGACCCTTCTGTTTGCTCCGGCCTAATTAAAGGAGGCCCGAGGGCCTCCTACTTCTAACGTAATATTTGGCAAGCGAGACTAATGGTCGCCACCCATCCGACGAAAAAAGAAATTGTTCTAAGCCAAGGTACCCCAAAAGCATAAAGAAAAAAGTGAGCAATTCGTGCCCAGAAATAAATAGCAGCAGCACATTGGGTTTTTTCAGTGCTTATCCCAAGTCCATTTAAGACCAAGATCAAAATGGCAAAAATCACAAGATTTTCGATAGCATTAAGATGGGCCTTTTTCATTCTTAGGGCCCAGAGACTCATGGAGGCATCTCGTTCTCCATAGCCCATAGACTTAACTAGGCCAAATTTGATTATCGCGTTTGTTATGTAGGGGAGCCACATTAAGGCCGTGGCAAGTGAAATCCAAGTAAGATACTTTAGTTCAACAGTCATTTTTAATTCCTTTTAAAAATTCTTACTTTAACTATAGTGTTGCTCTCTTTTATATTCAATTTATTCTTTAAATACCCGATAAGATAAATATGTTTAGTTTAAAACATGAGATAAACATTGGTAGCGATAAAGACACTGTCTTTAAGGCCCTTGTTACCAGAGAGGGGCTAAAAGGATGGTGGACAGAAGATGTGGAGGCCAAACCAGAAGTTGGATCTCATGCAGTCTTTGGCTTTTTCGACCGGGAAACGGTCTTTACTATGAATATCGATAAAATATCTTCAACCTGCATCGAATGGACCTGCATAGATGGGCCCGAGGAATGGATTGATACCAAACAAATTTTTGAGTTAGAAGAGTTGGAAAGTGGCACCACTAAACTTAGATTCACTCATTCTAATTGGAAAGAAGATAATGGAGCGTATCCATCATGCAATACCACATGGGGGCATTTGATGGTTAATCTTAAGGAGTATTGTGAGGGACTAGAACCAGGCCCTTACTTTAAGTAATTATGAAAAAAATAACTATAATACTAATTTCTTTGATGTTTAGTTTTTCCACCTTTGGTTTTAGACCTCTTATTTTTACTGAAGGAGAAAAGTTATATGTCTTTTCCGGGGGTAAGAAGAAAAAGATTGCAGATGGGGTTACCTTTGTTTGCGGTCCTTATTATTTAAAAAGGGATAAGCTCTATTTTTTACTAATGGATTCCGGAAGATACATTGATACCGGAGTCACCAGACTTTTTAGGGGAAGTTATCTCAAGGGGAACAAACTCTATGCCCTGTACGGCATGAATTCTAAATTCGTTTCAGATAGGGTAACTAAAGTTTTTGCCAGATGTGTTGATTAACAACTTGGAAGATTTATGAAAAAGGTCGAGCCCTTTCCATACTCAGAATCAAGCGCCACATTTCCTCCATGTGCTATGGCAATATGCTTAACGATAGAGAGTCCTAGACCGGATCCTCCGAGCTCTCTACTTCTGGCCTTGTCTATACAATAAAATCTTTCAAAAAGTCTCTCCCTATGATCAGGAGTGATTCCTGGGCCCTCATCTTGTACGGTGATTTCTAGATGATCACTCAAGTCCTTGGCAGAAATTATAATTTGCGAGTCTACAGGGCCATATTTAATGGCATTATCCACTAAATTAATTAATGCTTGTTCTAAAAGGTGTTGATTAATATTTCCGTTGAGCTCTTCACTTACATCCACTTTTAAATCAATTCCCTTTCTGCGGGCCTTGGTTTCACAAAGGAATTTAACAGAATGTATCACAGGAGAAATGGGGCACAATTCCTTTTTTAATTCATCATTATCACCTTCTTTTTCTATTTGCGATAGCGCCAAGAGGTCTTCTATGATGACTTGAAACCGGGTGGTATTTTTTTGTATGATCCCCAAAAACTTAGTTCTCTCTTCTATAGTGAGATCATTTTCAATTAAGACTTCGATATAACCTTGTAAGGAGGTTAGGGGAGTTCGAAGCTCATGTCTGACATTGGCGACAAATTCTTTTCGGTGGAGTTCAAGTCGTCTTAATTTGGTTATGTCGTTAAATACTAAAAGCGCGCCCATGACTTTATTTTCTAAAGAGTTTAAAACTGTTCCATGAAGTTGCAAGATTTGTTGGTTATGCAAATGAAGTTCTTTTTCAATAGTGCCCAGTTCTTTGAATATAGAATCCACATATTCCATTAAATGGTGATTGCGAATTAGCTCTTGAAAAGGAATGCCTTTGTAAATCTTATCCTCATCTAGTTCAAAGAACCTTTTGGCAGCACGGTTTATATGAAAAATCCTCTTCTCTCGGTCTACGGTAATAACCCCTTCAACCATACTGGTAAAAACCGCTTCAATTTCATTTTTTTGTTTAATAATTTTTTCAACATTAGAATTAATCTGCCCAGTCATTCTATTTAGGCCTTGGGCCAATGAGTCGATTTCTAGCGAGGCATTTTCACTTATTTCTATTTTTTGATCGTAATCACCCTTAGAGACCTTTTCTATATAGGACTTCATTTTTTCAATAGGGGCGGTTATGGATTTTGAATACCAGCCTATTACTAAAGAGAGAACTATTATAATTACTAAGGCCTCCCAAAAAACTTGTTTAGAAATATTAAAAAGGGTGGTTTTTAAATTCTTAATGGAAGCTGAAAATCTTAGCACCCCAAGAATATTTTTGCCTGGGCCATAGAGTGGTATGGCCTGGTATAAGTGGTCTTCCTTCATGGTTTGTGAAAAACGCTTACTCATGCCGACTTGGCCTTTGAGGGCGGTAATAACTTCTGGACGGTCCCTATGATTGGCCATTAATTTTTTGTCTTCCCTTGAATCGGCCACAACCGTTCCATCAGTTAAAATAACGGTAAGGCGGCCATGGGACTTTTGGTCGATATAATTAACTTTCTCTTGGAGAGAATCAAAGTCTTTTCGAAGAATTAAATTAGATATATTTTCTTCAATTAAGTAGGCCTTTTCTAATAAATTTTGTGCCTTCTCTTGATAATAAAAGGACCTGAAGGTGAACCTAGAAATAAGTAGAAGCACCACAATACTTACTAGTGAGATCGCTAGATATGATGGATAAATTTGCCAAAAAAGTCGTTTTCTGTTCATCTTTTTTTAATGGGACTCGTGAAATCGGTACCCGACTCCCCTTACTGTTTCTATTAAAGCGCCTAGTTCCCCTAGCTTTTTTCTAAGTCCGACAATTTGAACATCCACTGAACGATCAGTAATGGCGTGATTCTTTCCTCTGACTAAATCAACTATTTGAGATCTGGTAAACACCCACCCTGGTTTTTGGGCCAAGAGATGGAATATTTGAAATTCAGAAAAAGTTAGCTCAAGCTCAAGGCCTTGGGCGGTAACTTTTCTTCTAATGGGATCTATTATCACGCCATTTGTGTGAAGCACTCTTTGGACATCGAGCCCAACTCTTTTACTTCTTCTAAAAATAGCATTTACTCTGGCCAGAAGTACTTTGGGGCTGAAGGGTTTAGTCATGTAATCATCAGCACCTGCCTCAAGGCCTTTAATAATATCTTCCTCTTCACCTTTGGCAGTGATCATGATGATGGGAATGTCTTTAGTGGCCGGATTTTCCTTTAGGAATTTGCAAACTTCAAGGCCTGAGATATGAGGAATCATCAGATCTAAAAAGATAAGATCTGGCATTTGTTCACTCGCCATTTTTTAAGGCCTGTTCACCATCCAGAGCAATTATTGCATCAAAATTGGTCTTAAATAAATTAAAATGAATAAGGTCTGCAATGTCTTTTTCGTCTTCCACGATAAGAATCTTTTACTCGTTCATTTTCTTTCCTTTTTAAAAGAGTTGATACAGGGCCAACGTACCAAAATTTTTAGAGCATCCCCATAGAAATTGGGATTTTAGGTAAAAAATAGACGCTATTAACAGATTCCTAATAAAAAGGAGGCATAACTGATTGAAATTAAGGGTTACCAGTCGCGAATAATACCGGGTTTATCAATGTTATAGGGGGCAATAGTCTGTTGATCAGAGGTAGGCATTCTTCCCGTAGGTACGGCCGGGCGCCAAATATCCTGGTAGGGTTTTAACCTCTCGGGCTCGCCTTCATAGATTAAAGGCTCATTAATCCCATAGGGATCATTCGATTGTAGGCCTTTATCGACCCTTTTATCATCTCCTAAATCAAAGTAGTTTTGCTGTCCGAAAACTGGAGAGGATAAGCAGATAAATAGGAGAATTAGAAATTTCATATTTACCATCCTTTTATTATATACCCATAAAATATAATCGGCTAAAGAATGAATAATATGAAATTCTAAGTGGTTATTTTTTCAATAGATTACAATACTTTTTGTCACTTAAGGAAATAGCAGGGGCCCAAGTATTTTAAATTGCAGGTCTTTTTATAGGAACCTAATCTTTAAAATAAAAAGGCAAGGTTTTTACGGCCAGATGAATCTTCGGACTATAAGGGAAAATGGACTAAATTTTAGACCATACCTGTAAAACTTGGCCAGCTAGCTCTTTAATTTTGAAGGGTTTTAAAATCACATCAACTACTCCCAGTTTTTTCAGCGCTTCAATTTCTTTTTTACTATCTAGGCCGGTTAAAAAAACCACTGGAATATCTTTGAATCTCTCATCCTGCGATAAAATCTTTTTAAATTCTTTGCCACTGATATCTGGCATCATGGAATCTAAAATGATTAAATCAGGTGTGAAATTTACCAGGGCATCTTGTGCTTCTTTGGCCGAGTGACAATAAACCATATCAATATCCTGGTGCTTTTTAAAGGCCATTTTAACTAAAGGATGTATACTTTCATCATCATCTACAAATAAAACTTTTCCTGGTTTGGAAATATCCTCGGTATTCTTATTTTCCATTTTTTTTAAAATACTGAAATATTCGTTTTTAATATCTTTTATCAGGTGATGGGTAATTAAAACGTAGGGGGAACCTTTGGGCAGGTCTTTTACTCTATTTTCTTGAACTAGCGAAATGACTTGGGCCTTCTTAGAAAGCTTAGGAATTTGTTTAAATTGGGTTTTTTCGGGTGAAACCAAAAAGATGACATCAATGGGGTCATCTGTTTTAAACGTTTTTAGATCCCTTGTGAAAACAAAGTTGGTATTTTGTTTCGCCAGAGATAGTAAAATGGCATCTCTAAAAAAATAATCGTCTGTGCAAATGAGGACTTCGTTCAAACGATACTCTTTCCTCTCTATTGGTTTAGGCATTTTATCAACATTTAGATCTGTTAGTTTGTCATATATAGGCGTTAAATCCTGATTTTCTCCAGGCCTGTAGGCATCAATAAATTCTCTTAACAGTTCATAATAATGGAAGCAGGTTATCAGAATATTTTTTTTATCTTTTTCAAGTAGCTCTAAATTATCTTCCAAACTGTGGCAGAGTTTACTTATAAAGTTTATTTCATAGGATCCTGAGGATCCTTTTATTGAATGAATAACACCTTTAAGATCATTTAAAGATTCTGCTTCATGCACCCCTTTTTCAATGTTTAGTAGTAGTTCGTAAATAAGATCTAGTTTATCTGGCAGATCATTTAAATACTCTGTTTGTAGTTCTAATAATTCTAAGTCCAAAGATTTGCCTTTTAATACATTAAAAAATTATTCGGATTTATTAAAAGAAAATTGAAATTGTTTAATTTAAAGCTGAGAGGAAGGTTGACGATAAAGGTCTAGAATAAAAGTATTGGAGACTTAAATGAGTAAACAAAATTTGCTTATAGCTATCACACTAATTTTTCTACTTCCACTTAACGTCTATTCTTGGGAAGATGATTTTGGCGATGATAGTAGTTGGGGGAGTGAAGGTGATGACTCTAGTTGGGGGAGTGAAGGTGATGACTCTAGTTGGGGAAGTAGAGGTCACGACAGCTTTGCGGTTAAGCCTAAAGGAAATCAGATAACTGGTGATAAAATTTTAAAGGCCTCCCAACGTTATGGGATGACCGATAATGAATTACGTTATTTTCTAAAAAACACAAACCCAGATTTAACAATGAAGGATAAAAAGTTTGGGGCCAATGCTCTTATTCATTCAGCGATTAATAACCGTCCCAACATGGTTCGTATGCTCTTAGAAATTGGGGATATAGAAATTGATTCTGGCGATTATAATGGGGAAACGGCCTTAATCGGTGCCGCTAGACATTGTCACCAAAAAGTCATTGATATTCTTTTAGAGTATGGGGCCGCAAAATCCATCATGGGCAAATTTAAAAAAACCGCCTTTGATTATGCGTCTGAAAATTGCTCGCAAGGAATGGCCAAAGATATCGGTGGTCCATCTGGTAAAAAACTATCATCTATGTCAGGAATAGTTAAGGCCAAAAGTGCATTTAAGAAAAAGAAAAGGCCTGCCAGAGGTAACCAAGGTGGCCTATCACCAAAAGGGAACAAGGCCTTAAATGATCTAGTAAAAATAAAGGGAATTCTAGATTATATGGATAAATATAAAAGGCCAACACCAGAAGCAGATAAGACAAATTTTGAGAAGATGGCAAAGGTAGTTGGAGTCTGGCCGGCAATTAATAAGAAACAAAAAGAGAGGGAAGCAGAAGAGGAGAGAAGAAAGCAACAGATGAGAAAAAACCTGCAGGCCAAAAAACGAAGGGCCATGACTAAATTAAGGACTATGGGCATGCTTCGAAAAGGTGGGACCGATTACCGGGAAAAAATGGATGAGCTTGAGCGAAAAAAGAAGATAGATAATATTGTCGCTGAAAAAGAAAAAGAAATAATAATCGATGCCAAAAAAGATAAAGAAAAAGATATTAATGAAGGGATGAAACGAAAAAGATGGGCCATCAATCTAATCATTTTTTCAGGTAGTAAAAATAAAAATATAAATAATCTAAAAAATGAAAAAGAAGAAGTTATAATTAAAAAATGGCAATCTATAAGAGAGTTGTTAGATGCAAAAGAAGGAAGAATTGAATCCATGGCCAAGCTAAAGATGGCACGTAAAAAATACCAGGCCATTAGTCGGTTTAAAATGGGCGGAAAACAATTTCGCGATAAAATGCGGGCCATCGAACTAGAAGAGAAAAGGGTTAAAGCACAGGCGGAAAAAGATGCCAGATTGGCCGAAGAGCGAAAAAGAAGAGAGCTAGAATTTAAACTTAAAAAGGAAAAAGAAAAATTATTGGCGGAGCTTAATAAAAAAGAGAAGGCCTTGCAGGATGCTCTCAAGAGGGAAAATGAAAGGAGACTAGCAGAAGAAAAAAAGAAAAAAGAATTAGAGGAAAAATTAAGAAGGGGTACAGGAACAGGTATGGTTATTGGTGCTACTCACAATGATTCTAATACCTCCGTAGTAAATATAGATGAGAAAAATAAAACCATAACAACCTCAGATTTCAGGCTGAATTTTTTAAAAAGTAGAAATTGTCAGATAAGAAAAAGATCTAATGGAACTTATTTCTTATTTATTCTGACTTATAAGGCAACAAATATAAAACAATCCGGCAGAAATAACGCTATATGGTTTATAAATAGATCTGCCGAATCGGTTGGAGTGAGTGGAGGAAAAAAATGTCCACGAAGTAGCTGCAAAGATTTTGCCATCTATCATTCAGGTGGTGTGCGAAAAGATCTGTTTATGAGTAACCTAACTGTTGAACTAGGCAATAGGCCTAAAGATCATTTTGAGATATATTCCTCACGGGCCAATAACCCCACTTTTAAAGTGAGCGTTAGGGAGTGTAAAAACTTTCCAAGAAAATAACTATCTTAATAGGTTTTCCAGCTTCGCCTCCATGGGGCCTGAGTCTGGAATATAATCTTTAGGCAATTTTCCAAGTCTATCCCTTATATTTTTGTTTATTCCTCCACCGAGTAAGGATTTAATTACTTCTAGTCGGGTCTGTTCATCAATTTTTTTTTCATTAATAACTGCTAGAAATAGGGCGTTTTGGCCCATTGAATTTTCCAGATTTATTAATTTTCTATTTCTCGTAATTAATTTTCTCAGCATTGCCTTTTGACCATATTTTGCGGCCGTCATAATGGGATTTTCACCAGCATCACTTTTATAATTTATTGAAGGGGCCAGTTTCAAAAGTTTGTTAAATTCTCTTAAATTACCGGACATGATGGCATTTAGAAATTTTTGGTTTAAACTTTCATCTTGATCAAATATTTTTTGATATTCCTTTAAAAGCTCGAGTCTTACTGTTTCAAGTTTTTGATCATTATACAATCTACCCTTAAGACTTGTTAAGTTTTCTCTAAAAGAGTTTGAAAGGTATGTTTTGAAATTTAAGTTACTCTTTTGGGCCCTGATTTCGTTTAAGAGATCCCCTTTTAGCAAATTATTTAATTGTTTTTGAGTAACGTGTTTTTTTCCTTTTCTCTCTTTTTTGAGGGCCAGTGAAATTTTAAATAAATTGATGGTATAGACATTCTTTAGTTTTTTTGGATCTAGTGAAAAGCTCAGATAAGTTTTTAGTTCCTGACTAGGTGAGATATCTTCGACACTGGCAATCGTCCTTTTAGGACTCGGCCGCATGAGGTTTTTCCATGCCTTAGCGCTTGACACTTTATTCTTTAAAATTATTTTCTTACTTAACCTTTTGAACGAGCTAGGCTCGCCCTTGTTTAATTCACTAAGTTTTCCATCAAATGAGCTACCTTTTTTTGGAAATATCCTGCCTCGACGGTTTAGTTTGAAAAAATCGGCCTCGGCCTGAAGTCCAGAAAGGAATTTATTAGACTGGGATAAAAAAAACTCTGATTTAGTTTGGATATATTTTCGTTTATATAGATTGTCTTCCATTAAATATTTTAGGTATAGAGAATCGATATCTACCCTTTTATCGATTGATTTCTTAAAGTAGTTATTGATAAGTTTTTTTTGTATAAAGGCCATTTGTCCCAA
>SMWT01000077.1 GCA_004356615.1 Deltaproteobacteria bacterium
ATCTCTCTTGAAGTGCGGCTACACAATAATATATTTATTAAAAATTAACCACGAGAATATAACTTTGACTCTGCGCATAAGTGCGAATAACATTTAATCCCAATTCTTCCCAATAACTAATCGGAACCCCAACCTTTGTATCTGATTCAATCCATAACTGGCCCACAAACCAACTATCTTCCTGTAAATCATGAATAACCGACTTATATAGCTTTTCCATGTGGTAGGGAGGATCCAAAAAAATAATGGTATTTTCTTTTTGGTCATTTTCCCAAGTTTTATAGGCCTCTTTAAAAATTTTGAGATATTTTCTAAGGGGAAGGGAAATTACCTCGACTTTCCCTGAATCTGAGGCATCTAATACCTTCTCCACATTTTTTTTTAATATGGGCAATACTTTTTGATTCGGCTCTACCAAATATACTTCATTGCAGCCCCGAGACCAGGCCTCAAGTCCCATGGATCCTGACCCCGCACACCCATCAAAAAAAATAACGCCTTCAAGACTTTGAAAGGAATCGAATATACGCCTTTTAAGTAATACCAAAGTTGGTCGCACAAGTTTTTCATCTGGTAAAAAGAGATTGGTTCCCTTTGCTTTGCCACCCAATATTTTGATGCTCATAGAAATTAAAGATATACACTGCATTTAATGCAAATGAAATCAAAAACCGTTTTAATAAGTTGGTTTTGATGGTGGTCGTAATTTTTTTTTAATTACTTTTTGCCTGACAGATATCTAACTTTCGGGGTATAAATTCTTACTATCTAATAGATATTTTTTTGTGTGGTTAGGAATCTAAATTGAACGAACAAACGTTTAGGGCCAATGAATGGCTTGATCCGGTATTTTCCCAGGGAACTGAACCTGGAGTTAGGGAAAACTACCCTTTAGCGAACGCTGGGGTGGGCACTGCTAAGACTGGTTTTTCACCGAAAAAATTTCTAATTCCTGGTTGGACCGGGGATAGCTTAGGTTCTAAAACGGCATATGCTATTAAATCCCATTCAGAAGAATTGTGGCGCTTTGCCCTTAAATATTTTAATTCTTTTGAAGATTGCAATAAAACCTTAAAAAACTCCATCTACTTAGAATTTTTAGACTTTGCTAAATCCAAAAATTTAACTAATCACGAATTTTCCAGTTACGTAGAGTTTTGGCCTCATCTTTTTTCACCCGCTTCTCCTTATGCCAAGGAGATCAAAGAATTTAAAAATATCTATTGTTACCGGGCAGTAATTGTTTATTTATACCGACTGCAATTTGTACTTCTTCTTGGGAAAGTAGCAAACATCCCTCTAAAAAAAAGCCATTACTTAAATCCTAGCAGTTTTATTACCAAAGTTTTTCCTAAAGGAAGCTCAAAAGAATTGATTTGTGAATCACTTCAAAGCAACAGATATAGCTGGTTTATGCCTAAAGATTCTTTCAATAAAACAATTTTGGAATTGGCGGAACATTTTCAAAATATCTCCTGCATAGAGTTTCTAAAAATCTTTTCTCATGTTCCTGGGATTAAATTTTTACCAAAATTTTCTCATACCCTTTCCCATAAATACTTTGGCGATTTCTTAAACCAATTACTAAATAAAATCCCCAAGTGGCTAAACACGGGGAGATCTAGATCAGATGTAATAAACACCAAATTTTCAGGAGATTTTCTAGAATCTCTGACAAATTCTTTTTGGTTAGGTCAAAAAGAAACAGACACCATAATCTCTCCAGATTTTATTGGAGAAGGTTTTGATAAAGGCCCATTTTTAAAAATCTGTCAGGAAATACAGTTTTTAACCAGCCTGTTAAATCATGCCAAAAAGAAGAATCTGCCCCCGGTTGAATTTTTATCGACCTGTATGAAAGAGAAATATTCTCAAACCTGTGAAGATGGCTTTGGGCAGATGAAATTATTCGATCCCGGACATATTAAGGGAGAACTCCTCTACAGTAGAATTTTTCTAAACTTAGTAAACTTCCCTAAGAAAAACCCACACCACCATTTGGTAAATCAAATAAATGCCCAACTTAAAACCTTAAAACGTGACGGCCTTTTATTTGTTTTCTCAAACCAAAACTTATTTGTTCCCAGCCAGGGAGAAAGAGTCTCTACGCTACTTCAAGATTTCAAAATGAACATCTATTTTAATTTTGAAAACCTTAAAGGGAAGGGAGAAATAACCTCCTACCTATATGTATTAAGTAAGCGTTTGCCAGGTAAAAAGGAAAGGCCTCTAACCTCGGGAAGTGAAAGGAAAGAGTCTTGTCTATTTTTCAGATGGAGTGGTGACTTAAGTTCGTTCTATAATTTTTCTGAATTTACCACAGAGCTGCAAAATTACCTATCCAGACAGGAGGCCTTCTCCAACTCAATCTATCACAAAGAACTCCACCAAGGTCTCTCTTTTGAATTTCATCATGATGCCATTTTAAATGGGAAACTGCTTCACTCAAGTTCGCAAGATACTTCTAAAATAACGCATCCGAGTTTTTTCAAAAATCTCACCAAGTTCTGTACCCCGCTTGATAATTTTTTCATGATAGAGTCTTTAAATCCCGGGAATCGACAGGATAAAGCGGAACCAGATTACACCCTTGAGCTACTCGGATACCGAGGAAGGCATGAGGATAAATTCCCTTTTATTCTTATTGCAGATCACTCAAACCCAGATAAAATTGACCTTGAAATAATCCCTTCTTCTTCTTATAAGGCAAAAGTAGAGGAATATGGGTATGCCTGCTTTCATTACTTTGGTCTGATCCCCAAAAAGTTAAACCTCAATGTTAATATTTTCCGGGAATATTTTTTAACCGACATCGGACAGCAAATAATTCAATTATCGCTCGATGGACTTACCAAGTTGAAATCGAAGCTTCAGGCCCTTTTAGTTCCCAAGTTTTTCATCCCCTTAAACCAAGCAAACCTAGAGCTGCATGAAAACTTTAATTTCCTTAAAAGCGATTCAGATGAACTCTTAAATCTTCATCCAGAATTTTTAAATAATAGCTTTAATCTTTTTAAAGACAACCTTGCTGAATACACAAAAAAACATCCGCTAGAGATTCTAGATGCAATAGTCCAGTTTAAATTAACCATTCAACAGTGTCTTAGAAGTAACCACCTGGTAAATTCCGTATCCGCCTATCAAAATCCGATTATCCAGGAAAAATTAGAAGGGCTCACTTTAAGACCAATTATTAACAATAATGACAATATTCACGTTGAGCCTTTAACTAATAAAAAAGAAAACCTTCACCTCCCCCTAACCCACACACAAATCAAACAAAAGGGTGAGAATTGGTACCTGGAGTTAAGCTCAAATGGAATAAAAGTTTTTCGTTTATACTCTGACCCGACTCTACTTAACTTCATTTCCTTTTTGCTAGGCTCGGTGGTAGGTCTTCCAATAGCCAAAATTTTGATGATCTTATCAGTTCCTGAAGTAGACGATTTAAAAGAAGTTCTAGATAACTTTAACGACGTGGAAAGCTGTCTAAATTCACTCTATCAAAATACTTCTACTATAATCTCTAAACTCATCACTCAACAAGTCGCCTCACTTCCCTTATCAAATTAATCTCTGTTATCATCTAAGAGCAGTGAAACTCTCTAAAAGCGAAATAAAAAGTTTACAGAAGTCCCTTTTTTTGAACATGAAAAAAAAGGCCTTAAGCTTTGAGGGAGAAATCACCAAAGAACTAAAAAGCTATAGAAGGGCGCAAAAAAGATATGCTAATCGAGCTTTCAAAACTTCAACTCTCCCAGAATTATTTGAAAGCATAGAACGCTCAGATATAATTTATTTGGGAGACTTCCATACCTTTGACCAAAACAGTAAAAACCTCGAAAGAATTTTAAAAAATCTAATAAAAAAAGAGAAGAAATTAGTGTTTGGCCTAGAATTCATCTTTGCCAATCGTCAAAAATATATAGATCTATATTTAGACGGCCACTTAACAGAACTAGAATTTCTAGAGTCTATTAATTACTTTCAAAGTTGGCGTTTTCCTTGGAAACATTATTCCTTTCTCTTTAATTTTGCCAAACAAAACGATCTCCCCATGTTAGCTCTAAATTCTTCCGGCACGTTAGATAAAAGAGATCAGTTCGCTGCAAATAACATATCTAACTTTTTAAAAGAGCACCCCCAATATAAAATGCTTGTTTTATTTGGTGAACTTCATATTATGCCCAATAAAATCCCTAAATTAGTGAGTCACGCTCTTGACCCCGATCACAAGCAGCTAATTATTCATCAAAATTTAGATGATATATTTTGGAAACTACAAAAAGAGTCTTCCATAATTAAGTTTAATGACTGGGAATACTCCCTACAGGCCTCGCCTCCCTGGATCAAATATGAGAGCATGATCTATTGGTTTGAAAATATTCTTGAAGACCCTGAGTTTGATCTCCACGAATATATCCTGGAAAAAAAAGGAACTTTATCTGGCAATTTAAATGAGAAATTTTTATTTCTCTGTCATAAAATTAATGAAGGTTTAGAGCTAGGTATTAGTGCGGAAGAATTAGAAAATTTCAATATATTCGGCCAAGACCAAATGGATTTCGTCCTTGAAAAGCTTGATACTGACAACTTTCACAAGCAACTGATTACCGGGGGAAAATCATTTTGTTTGCCGGAGTCCTTTAATTATTATCTTCCAAATTTTTCAGTAAACAAGATTTCAATGATTATTGGATTTCATATAAAAAACCTCTTAAATGGGCCCTACAAATCCCAAGGTAAATCAAAATTCTTTTCCTATTACGTTGGCATCTTTTTTATTGCCCACTTTTGTGCAAAAATATTAAATCCCTATAAAAAATGCGATCTTTATTTAGATCTAATACAAAAAATAAACTCAAAAAACTTTACTAAAGAAGAGAAGGCCACTTTTAAAACATCTATTGAAGTTATAGATAATATCTCCCGTCATCAAGACATAACCCAGATGCTAGAAAAACTAAGTTATTATAACCTTTATTTAATTGCCGAAATCATCGGCCCTTTTTTAAGTGATATATTCTATAAAAAAATTGACTCATATTCTATGGATGAAAAAAAATACATTCAACAAAAAATGCTCTTTTCCAACCCTTCTGTTGAAGAGCTTCCTGCTCTCTTCAATATTATTTTAAATGAACTAGAATATGATAAATTGAAAAAGGATTATTTCTAGGCCCTAAGCTCGTTTTTAATTTCGCCATGTTTCCCCGACACCAATTTGACTGGAGACTCTTTAATAAGCATTGATTTCATTTTTATTTTAATAACGGGACTATCATCAATATTTTCAAAAGATATTTCGCCCTTAAACTCCTTGCAAAGTTCTAAGGCCACTTTTAAATCGATATATCGAGGGTTTATCTCGGGGGCTACGCCGTTTTGCCCTAACCCATTCTGACCTTTTAAAAACCCCCTCTTAAAAAGAGGGCCATTATTTGATAATTCAAGGATTGCGGTATCCCCAAGTTGTTTGGTTTTTACTGATATTTTTTTACCCTGCGTTCCTTGAGGAATATTTTTAATACCAAAAGAGAAAACAGAAAAGAGTAGTTGTTCCAAGGTCTCAAGTGGAACCTTTGGGTGGATCTGATCATTTAGATTTAAATCTAAAAAAATGCCTTCGGTGAATAATTTTGCCGTATGAAGATCAAGAATTTTAGAAAAGATATCACTTAAAGACGTCGAAGGCCTTTCAACATTATAGGATTTATTGATCTTTATAGGTTTCCAATTTCCGTGGACAAATTTGTTGTCAAAATTTTTCTGACTATAATTTGAAAAGAGTTGTGACACTTGAGGCATTTTAGAAGTACTTAGGGCCTCTGTGATAATTGTTTCAACTTTTGTATCCCGCTTATGGCCCACATTCTCTTTGATCACTTCAGCATTCTTTTCAATTTTCCCACGCTCTCCCACTTCTCTTCGTCCCAGCATTAAATCCCAAAGGATAAGGGCAAAAATGCCAAAGAAGCTGAAATAAAAGGCCATTTCCTTAAAACCTAAGGTGTCCATTAACTCGACGTCGGCCGCTTCCATATCGGTATAAATTTTTCCTGTCAGCTCTTCAGTCTTTAAAAAGCGTTCTTTAAAATTTTTATTACCTTTAGGGGTTAGGCCACTACCGCTTACTCCCTTTAGTTCACCATGAAACCAAAAGACCTCTGAAGTGAGGGCATTTAATTTTCCTTCAACTCTTTCAAAAGAGCTCCCCAGTCCCTCTTCTGCCCGAGCGATCATATCTCCGAAGCACTCTTCTGTAAGATTCCAAAAAGTAGGATTTAAATATGTGGACCCATTTGAATTGCCCATAATCTTAGCTGTGTAACTTTGATTCACTCTTGAAAAACAAGTGCCCATACCATTATTTAAAGTTTGAAATTCTTTTAATCTACTTAGGATGCTTTGCAGGTCAAAAGAGCTGTAGAAGGCGAGAGAAAGCAAGGCCAGACATAAAACCTTTTTACCCTGATGTAAAATCCCCATGAGTTTCCCTCTATTAATTAACCTTATATTTAATTATGCTACATAGTGGCAATCGCGCGCTATAAGGGTCAAAAATGCCCAATATTGCTACCAAATCCGACTAGATTTGTTATAAGATGGGCCCATGGGTGAATTAAAAGGCCTTATATTTCCCTTTATCCTAGCTACTGCCCTCCACGTGGTTTTTATTAATGTTAAGTTTCCCAGTTTCAAAACCCAGGTGCCTAAAAGACAACAAAAAATTGTCAGCATAAGTCGCGCAGACCCGGCACTTTTGAAAAGGCTTCGAACTGTGGGGGTGAAAAATGGCAGCAAGGATTTTAGTGTTCCGGTAAAAAATAAAAATTTTGATATGGCCTCTCTGAGACCTACAAAATTAAAAAATATTAAGAAAAAGCAAAAAGGGCCGACCTTAAAAGGTTTATCCACCACCTCTGCTCCAAATTTATTAACGGTAGTGGGAGCTGGAAGCCTAGGCTCTGCTCTTTCACCCCAAATTCGCCGGGCATTTAAATCCTCTGATTTAAATGTTGCCTTTGAACCTCCTGAAGGAGTGGAGAAGGATCAGCTTAACAGTGCAGAAAAAAAATTCTATGGTTTTAGCAAAAGAACTTATGATCTCTATGTCTCTTCCTTGATCAGATCGCTCAACAATATGCTCCGAGAAAGGCCATATTTAAACTTTATGGAACTTGAAGGTACCTATAACCTAGTAGGCAAGATTGCTTTTAACACTGAAGGTGATGCCATTTCCACCCGCTTTATTCAGGTAGCGGACCAAGATGATATTCAACAACTATTTGAAAACACATTAATGGATATTAGGATGATTCCCAATCCACCCAAAGAGCTCATAAAAAAAGACGGTACCTTCTCCATCTATTACAAACTCCGCGTAGGACTCTAAATAAATCTTATTTTTTCCTAAATTTTTCCCTAGTAAAGTCGATAATTTATCGAGACTTCAAGGGTAGGAAAACATGTATAAACTAAACCTATTTTTCATCATATTAAGCTTATTTATCGCCAGTAGTTGTAAGCTTGGTGGAGAAAGGGACATTAATACTACGGGTGGAAACCTAAATACTGGCGGTGGTAATAATAATTGGCGAGGTTATACCCCTCCTCCTAGTACTCCCCCTGGAGGAATAGATTGTAAGCAATACCCGTATGTCACAAATAATTGTGATTATTATAAAGCGAACTACGTTCGACTCATAGATGATAATTACAAAATAGCCACTGATCAATGCTGTAAAGATAGTCCCGGTG
>SMWT01000078.1 GCA_004356615.1 Deltaproteobacteria bacterium
CAAAAAGGCGAAATGGAGGCGATGAAAGCTTGCCAGTACGGCATCCTTGGATCACTCCAAAACCCAGTAAAGTGTAAACGGGTGATGGATCCCAAAGCACGTCAAAGAAGACAGATGCAGTTACAAGAAAAAGTTAAGTACTATCAGAAAAAGGTCCAGACTGATCACGGCACTTATCAACAATTTGTAAAACTTGAAAAAATCGGTAGGGAGTACAAACAAAAGCAAAAAGAAAAAACGGCAAAGGCCAAAGGCAAAGGTAAAAGACCAGGTGATCTAACAGATGCCATCGGTGATATGGATAGCATTTTAGATGATGGTAATCCCTTTAACTTCGACTATGAAAAGTTCTCCAAGGATGCCGGCTCAACCGATGGGGATGATTTCTCCATGTTTCGGGGAGCTCCGCCAAAAAATCAGGCCAACAACAACTTTAATATGTGGGGTAGTCCTAATATGGGAATGCAGCAGCAGTTTGGCATGCAACCACAGTTTGGAGCACAACCGCAGTTTGGCATGCAACCACGGTTTGGAGCACAACCACAGATGGGTGGAGGTTTTCAAGCAGGTTTTCAGTTTGGAGCGCAACCTATGATGCCAATGAATCAAGGTGGCTTTCCCATGGGTGGGTTTCAATTTCAACAACCGATGATGGGGGGACCTGGATTGCTCCCGCCAACTAGTATGCCAGTAAGGGCATTCTAGAAATCCATTGAGGCCTTAAATTTAAAGAGCCAAGGAGCTCTTAGAGTGTTGGGAGTATCAGTGTTATTGAAGGCCCAGTAATCACCGGCCATTAAATATGCTAGATCTAGTCCAATATTGATCTCATCGTTCCAGGAATAAGTCAGCCCATAATCGAGCTCAAATCCCAGACCTTTATCCTGATCATACTTGGCGTTAAAAAGCTTGTTCTTTTGCGGGTTGTAGGACTGGGGATCTGCTGCCTTGGCCGGATTATTAGCAAAGGCGTAGATAGCGGTAAGGTTCATGTTCCACCTACCGGTTACAAACTCTCCATAGAGCCTAAAGAAGGTTGTATCAGTTATATAGGCATCGAAGGGATAGCCCGGATTTTTAACACTAGAGATGGCACTAGCATTGTAATGGAAAAGGATGAAGGCGATATTGTAGTTGGGATTTAAAAACATGGCATTAAAGGCGTCCTCGCTACCATCATCACCGGAAACAAATCCTCCATCAAGACCGACTTTCCAGTAATCATTGATGGTATAGGCAAGGTTTACAACACCGGCCATGGCACGGTATTTGGCCATCTCTCCTGGCTTATAAAGATTTCCCATCTCTCCAGTGAAGAAAGGAATTTCTATTTCAAGTTTGAACTTTCCCCAGATCTTTTTGAGGTAGATATCAATAAAGTTAACGTTTGATTTTCCAACTGTTTTCCAAGAGGTGGGACTTGCATCGTCTATTGGTTTATCCAAATTAAATCGGTAACCATCAAAACCTTCAGCGAGTGACCTGTTTATCCAGATGACTCCAAAAGTTAGATCGGTTTCCGCCACTTCATAAAAAACGGGAATACCATATTCATAGGCGTGAGTGGCAGTGGTGAGAGATCCACCAGTTCCAATTTTTCCCACGAAAGGATTGATGGAGAAATTTCCAATTTTAAAATTAATTTTTAATTGATCTCTAGTGGAAGCAAAACGATCCCAAGTATTATGGCCATCGTTTAAAACCAGTCCCATGCCAAAATGATCTGGTGAGCGTCCTATTTGATAGATAGCAGTATCAGAGTATAGCTCCATGTAGAACTGGTTGAGGTTAATCGGGTTATCAAAATTGGCCATGTTTATGTGGTAGAGGGCATTTCCAAAAGTCTGCGGATAATTTTGAACGGGTTTTTCGCCAAAGAATCCACCACGGCCATAACCGGTAGTTAGTTCTGCAAAGAAAGAAGCGGAGTCATTGATGGTTAAAGTAGGTCTGAGCTTAATAATATAGGACTGAAAAGTGGCATTTTTTTGATTACCTGGAGCGGGAAGAGGTTCTTGGGTTTCACCCCACAGGGAATCCGTTGGAGTATTATTTTCTTCAACTCCCCGGTAGTTTTGCAAACTGTGGTGGTCGACAGCGAAAACTCCATGCCATTCCATGGGAAGTGAGAAAGCGAGAGTTGGAATAATTATGGAGAATATAATTACTAATTTTAATTTATTTATGCTAAGCACAGTATGGCCCCTTATAAAAAAAGATAAATATAGATAACACAAAAGTTTAAGTCAGAGAAAGTATAAGTAATGGGAAAGATCATCAATTTAAACAAAATTGTGAAATATGTTTTAATATTTCTCATTGCCATAATAGTTTTCGCGATTAGTTATGTGATCTTTGTTTTAACCAACATTCCTTTTGACAAGCTAAGACATTACGCATCTTCAAGAACTCCCATGAGGGAAGAGAGTTTTATTAACTTCCAAGAAGGTGCATTGGTTCAACGTGGTGAGTGGCAAAACTTTCATCTTTTTTCCAGTGATCCGAAAAGGTTTAAAAACGTTGAGAGAGCTCTGATCAAAGATGAGAGCATCTCGTTAATTAAAGAAGGCGTGCTGATTGAAAAAAGTTTTAAAATAAATGATCTTTTAGAAAATGATTGTAAGGATATTTTCTGCTATCAAAAACAGCTGGATTTTGCCGAAATTCCCTCAGTCTTTTGGAAAGGCCTGATTGGGATAGAAGATCAAAGATTTTTAAACCATTCAGGAATTGATCCCAAATCCCTCCTAAGGGCCTTAATTACCGATATAAAAGAAATGAGATTTGTACAGGGAGGGTCCACGCTAACCCAACAACTGGTTAAAAATTTGTTTTTAACTAACGAAAAAACCTTTTCCCGAAAATTAAAAGAGCTTATTGTCTCAGTTTATATAGAAAGAAATTTCACTAAGGAAAATATATTAGAGGCCTACTTTAATGAATTTGTCTGGGGTTCAATGCAAGGAATCAGAGTAAAAGGTTTTTATGCCGCGTCCCTCTTTTATTTTCAGAAAAGGCCGGAAAGGATTGATCCCTACGAGGCCGCTATCTTGATAGGCCTTTTAAAAGGGCCAAATTATTATCATCCACTGCGAAATTTAAAACGGTTGAAAGGACGGGCCGACCTAGTCTTTAAAAAACTTGTAGAGCTCAATTTGTTCTCTCACAAAAATACTGCTGTGTGGGGAGATAAACGCTGGAAACGCTGGCAGAAAAGACTCAAAAAATTAGAAAAGGATAAACCCTTCGAGGCCGCCTGGTTTACCCTGGCCGATAAAGGGAGTTATCTGAATAACTTTGAAAAATATATTTTCAAATCCAAGGTTAACAAGCTTTTAGGGGGGCTGAGAGTAGCACTCGGAAAGAAAGATCTTTCCGTAAAGGCCATTATTGGAGATATTTCCGGACAGGAAACCTATAAATTCTATTCCAAGTTTGAGAGATCAAAAGAAAGGGCCATCAATAATGAGGCCCATCAAATAGGCTCCACCATTAAACCGATAATTTATCGGACCTTTTTTAAGTTGGGGAAAACCCCCGAAGATATTGTCTCCACAGAACCCATAACGTTAAAACTAAAATCTGGTGATTGGACCCCAACAGAGGCCCATATACCAGAATATCCGGAAATCACCCTTATAGAGGCCTTGCAAAAATCACTCAATATTCCTGTGATTCGCACGGCAAATGATTTGGGCATGAAAGAGTTGGAACCACTTCTAAAGGAATATTTTAATAACTTAAAATCCCCTCTAGAGCAGTATCCCTCACAACTTCTCGGGGCCATTGAACTCCCGCTTTCCAGTGTCTATGAGCTCTATAAAAAATTTATCAAGGAAGAGTGCCTGCAAGAGGAAGGTCAAAATATTCTCTTTATGCTGGCCGATCCCAAGCTGACCACAGTGAGTAGAATGGTTGGAAAATACTTCAGAGATCTCTCCTTTTTTGGCAAAACGGGTACCTCAAATAAGGGCCTGGATAATTGGTACATCTTTTTTGATGGGAAATCCCTGGGGGTAATTTGGGTCGGCCTTGAAGGGGATAGAACTGGTGAAGGCCTTTCC
The DNA here is from genome assembly GCA_004356615.1 of Deltaproteobacteria bacterium. Taxonomy (GTDB): domain Bacteria; phylum Bdellovibrionota; class Bacteriovoracia; order Bacteriovoracales; family Bacteriovoracaceae; genus SMWT01. The sequence continues at coordinate 4,065 of SMWT01000078.1, forward strand.
ATTTACGGAGGAACCACTGCTTTTAAGCTATTTCAAGGCCTTTACCGGGACAGAGGGAAGAGATTTAATGAGCTGACTTGCGACTGGGCCAGTGGGTCAAATGGCCTGAATTTTTAACAGGAATCTTGCCATGACATGGTTGGTAGATTATATTACGAAAAATTTTACTAAAGCTTGTAGGGGTGTCGACAAGTGGCTAAGTCAACAGGTTTTGATCCTGTCATTCGAAGGTTCGAGTCCTTCCACCCCTGCCACTTTATTACCATACCGGAGTCCTAAATGAAGCGAATTGTCCTGGTCTCAGGATCCTCAAACCCGGCCCTCTCAAAGCGTATTTCAGAACATTTAGATGTCCCTTTAGTTGATCCTCAACTTGTTAGGTTTGCTAACGGAGAAATCTTTTGTGAAATTGAAAAGAACGTTAGGGGTGCGGATGTCTTCATTATCCAATCCACCATTACGCCAGTAAATGATAACATGATGGAACTTTTAATTATGTTGGACGCATTAAAAAGGGCCTCGGCCGCATCCATCACCGCAGTAATCCCTCATTACGGATATGCCCGGCAGGATCGAAAAGTTATGCCAAGAACTCCAATCACCTCAAAGCTCGTTGCCGATCTTTTAACGGTAGCGGGTGCTACCAGAGTGATCACCATGGATCTTCATGCTGGTCAGATTCAAGGATTTTTCAATATTCCAACTGATAATATCTATGCCTCACCCATTATTTTAAAATATATACGAGAAGAGATTTTTGGTGAAAATACAGTTTGTGTTTCTCCCGATTCTGGAGGAGTAGAAAGAGTTCGTCACTATGCTAAGAAACTTGGCTGCGATCTGGCGATGATCGATAAAAGAAGAGTCGGTAAAAATGTGGCCAAGGCGATGAATATTATCGGTGATGTTGAAGGTAAAGAATGTATCATTATTGATGATATGGTTGATACCGCTGGTACTCTTATCGAGGCCTCTAAGGCGCTTAAAAATAATGGGGCGACTAAAGTATACTGTTGTACCACTCACCCGGTATTTTCAAACCCGGCACTTGATAGAATTGAGGCCTCTGAAGAACTTGATCGAATTATCGTAACAGATACTATTCCTCTCTCTGAAAGAGGAAAGAAAATAGCGAAGATTAAAGTGCTCTC
>SMWT01000079.1 GCA_004356615.1 Deltaproteobacteria bacterium
CTAAAATTCTCAATTCTCCCAACAAAAAAGGCCCAACCTTTTACCATCGATCCACTTTCACCTTCTTCAATCTTGCCGCTAAAACCGACCCGGTCCTCTCTGTTTTTAAAACTTAATTCTTTAATATCAATATTTTTTTTGGTTAAAATTAAGTTGAACGTAATTTCCTGCTCGCTTGGTTTCCAGTTTTTAAGCTTTAAATATTTAAACTCCTCTAGCCTCCCCGACAAAGCAAAGCTTCTCTTATGTAATTTTAAATTTAGCTGATCTATGAGAAATTCCAGATCATTCACATGGACCATCACCTCATTGAGTTCAAGTTCCCTAAGAATAAAAGGAATCTTAGTAAAAACGTATTTTCTATAAATACCAAGATATTTTTCAACATCAAGATTTCTTAAATCTTCAAAATCTATTGTTTCTTTTTCTTTATCTCCTATTTTGAATTTAGTTTTAACCACCGCATCATAGACACTAATCTTGCTAACGATAAACTTACTAGAAAAGAAGTCTAAAAGACCGAAATGGAATCCTACTCTTTTGGCCTCTACCTTAACCTTGCTCCCTTCTTTCTTATCTATTTTAAAAAAGGAAACATTTTTAAAGTAGGTAGTGGGTGGAAAAATCCTCAATTCCACTTTTTCGAAATTGATCACAATTCCTTTTTTAGCTAAAATATTTTTGGTTATGTGTTCAGAAACTAAACTTGCCACTATTGGGGATTGTAAAAATTCAACAATCCCAAAAAACAAGACAAAGATTACAAAGAGGAAAATAAGCGTAGGTTTATTTAAGATTTTCAATTTCTTTTAACCTCCTCTTCGATAACCTAAATTTTGGAAATTTTTCTGCTATTAACTTATAAAGTTCTAACGCTTGGTCTTTCTTCCCCAGCCCCATTAAGGCCTCCGCCTTAAGATATAAAAACCCCAGTTTTTCTTTCAAAAATAGAGGTCTGTAAAAGGCCACATCGTCTGCCATGGTCTGGGCCTCATGAAACCTTCCTAGTTTTATAAAAAAATCTATTCTGAGGTAGTCAATATTTAAAGATTCTTTGACCTCTAAATCTGGGCCCTTAAGATTTTCTATTTTTTCCAATATAAAAAGAGCGGCCTGATAAAATCCCATGGTGGCAAAGCATGCTACCAGGTCTGTATAATAATTTATAAATTTATGCCTATCTAAAAGATCAACGGCCTTTATCATGGCCCTTTCACTTAATGCAACGAACTCTTCTTGTTCTTTATCTTCCCCCATCTTCGGCCAATTTAATTCCGTTACCGTTTCTTCATCCCTGGGACTTTTTCTTGGGTCTTCCTCTTTTTTTAAATCGATTCTTGGGCCATTTAAAAGATTTAGCACCTTCTCTCTAATAGCGTTGTTTTTTTTAAACTTCTTGGGGTTTCTGGCAAAATATGATGAAATGGCCTGTTCCAGTTTTTTTCTTTTATAAAAAATCGCATACTCAAGAAGAATCGGATAAATAAAGAGGTCTCCTGGGTATCTGATCTTATACTGATAGATTAGATTTATCACTTCTTTTCTTTTCCTAGGGTCAGATAAATTTTCCTTAACTAATTTTGATATTTTATAAACTATTGCTAATTTTAAATAATTATTTGAGGCCATCCAATCATTTGATTCAGATCTGGTTATTCGCTCTACTTCAAGACAATAATCCCAAAATTTCTCATCATCACTATCAAGTCCAAGCTTTGTGAAGGTCTTGTTGAAGGTTTTTATATCTTTTTTAAGAAGAGCAAATTTTATGGTATATTCCTGGACAAGTTGGGCGCTTAGATTAAAACCGGCAATCTGATCTATTAATTCAAGGCCTCGCTCAAGATATTTCATCTTGTACCGCAAATAAAGCAATTCTTTTGCTGCCTCTTTGCTCTTATCAAGTTGTCCTATATAGGCCGTTGAAATAAAAATAAAAAATAAATTCCTTTCCACCTCCTCTTCCGGACAAAAGGCCAAGATGCCATCAAAGATTCTTAATGCTCCTGGATAGTTTTGTTTTTCAAAGTAATATTCCCCAATCTTAAAAAATTGCTTGAAAAATTCTACTTTGTTTTTATCAGTCTCAAATATTACATTTATTATATCCGTCAGTTCTTTAAATGCGGTCTTAGACAAAGTTTCAAACTTAAAAGATTGCAAAATATTCTCTAAGGATTCTTGAAAATTAAAATTTAAATATTGTTTTTTTGCAGTACCGTAAAATTCCAAAAAGACCTCTTTTTCCCCATATAATGGGCCAAAAAGGAAATAATTCCTCTAGTATATTTTACTGCAAATGGGTATCTAGAAAGGACGTAGCGTAATTATTTCCCCTGAATTTAGGGTGGTCTATTATCTTTAAATGAAGCTCTTTGTTGGTCTTAATTCCCTCTATTACGGCCTCCTCTAAGGCCCTTTTCATACGGTCCAAACAAAGATCTCGAGTAGGGGCCTGCACAATTATTTTGGCCAACATAGAATCATAAAAGGGGGGCACCTCATAGCCAGAATAGATAAAATCATCTACCCGGACTCCTATTCCTGCAGGCCGATGATAATAGAGTATTTTTCCCGCTGAAGGGGCCCCAGTGACGGGATCTTCAGCATTTAGCCGGCATTCAATAGCATGACCAGTGAATACTATATCTTTTTGTTCAAACTCTAACTTTTCTTTCTGAGCAACTTTAATTTGTTGAGCGATTAAGTCAACTCCTGTTCTCTGTTCAGTAACCGGGTGCTCAACCTGTATACGTGTATTCATTTCCATAAAATAAAATTTATCTTCATCTTGATCGAATAAAAATTCTACTGTTCCTACAGAGTCATAATTTACAAATCTGACCAACTTTACGGCCGCATCTAATATTTCTTGGCGCTTTTTATCCTGAAGTATTGGGCAAGGAGATTCTTCCAATACTTTTTGAAATCTTTTCTGTATCGTACAATCTCGTTCTCCTAAATGGACAATATTTCCAAATTGATCAGCGATTATCTGCACTTCTATGTGCCTTGGACGAGTAATATATTTTTCAATAAAAAGAGTATCGTCATTAAAACCGGCCATGGCCTCTTTTTTAAGCCGCTCAATAGATGGAAGTAATTCTTCCTCTTTCCAAATGGCCTTCATCCCTCTTCCGCCACCACCAGCAGAGGCCTTAATTAAAACAGGATAACCTAATTTTTTGCAGGCCTTTAAAATTTCTCGCTCTGTTTTACGCTTAATCTCAATAGACTCTAAGATTGGAAGACCTGCCTTTTTAGCGAGTTTCTTAGAACGGATTTTGTCTCCCATTTTTTCAATGCAATCAATGGAAGGACCGATGAATTCTAGGTCCCATTTTCTACATTGATCAGCAAATTCTTTATTTTCTGATAAGAAACCAAAACCAGGATGAATGGCCTGGGCCCCGGTTATTTCAGCGGCCGAAAGGATTGCTGGTATATTTAAATAGCTTAAAGAAGCTTTAGGCTTCCCAATACAAACAGATTCATCAGCAAGCTTCACATGAAGAGAACTTTCATCGGCGGTAGAATGGACGCAAACCGTTTCAATCCCCATTTCCTTACATGTCCGAAGGATTCTAACAGCGATTTCTCCACGATTTGCGATTAATATTTTTTTAAACTTCATGGCTTTATTCGAAATAATACTTGGTCATATTCAACATAATTTTCATTTTCCACACAGATTTCAACAATCTCACCGGAAAATTCTGATTCAATCTCATTCATAATTTTCATTGCCTCAACAATACAGAGGATCTTGCCCTTAGAAACGCGATCACCAACTTTTACGTAAGGCACTGAATCCGGGGAAGAGCCAGTATAAAAGGTTCCCACAAAAGGAGAGGTTATCTCTTTATATGGACTCTTTTCTTTAGCCGTTTTTTCGCTAGTAGGATCTTTGAGAGCATCAATATAGAAAGGTCCAAGATTTTCTGCATATGGCAGTTTAAAAGAGATCTTCTCCTCTCCCTTTTTATAATTTAGCTCTGAAAGACCTTCATCTTTTGCCAGTTTAATTAGCTCTTTTATCTTTTTTAAATCCATTATCCCTTAACCCTTTCAACATATTCTTTGGTACGGGTATCGACTTTAAGCACTTCGTTTTCCTTGATAAAAAGAGGTACTGTTATTTGCAGTCCGGTTTCCATCACCGCCTTCTTACCTCCACCTGATGCCGTATCGCCTTTAAGGCCTGGATCTGTTTGCGCAACCTTAAGATTTACAAAAGTAGGAAACTCAATCGATATAGGGTTGTTTTTCCAATATAGCACTTCAACAGTAATCCCTTCTAAAAGAAAATCTTTTGCATCCCCAACTTGATCCTTAGAAAGGTGCAAGGACTCAAAAGTTTCCTTATCCATAAAATTATAACCTTCCTGATCATCATAGAGATATTCCATCTCTCTTTCTAAAAGATCTGGAGTGCTTGCACCTGTACTAACTCCAGACTTAAAAGTTCTTTCAAGTACGTTACCATTTTCTAGATTTTTTAACCGGCATTTTACAAAAGCAGAGCCCTTTCCAGGGTTTGTGTGGTCAGATTTTATAATAACAAAAACCTTTCCTTCTAGTTCTACTTTTACACCTTTTTTTAATTCTGTTGTATCAAACATCTTCCACCCTAATTAAATAAGTTGTGAATATATTGCTAAAAAATAGACATCTTTTCCAGGCCCTTCCATTATGATATCCGCCCCTTGGGCCGTCAACTTGGTCCTTCTGTAGTCTTCCCTCTTATGGGTATTGGTCAAATGAACTTCGATCACCTTGCAAGATACCATTTTCAAGGCATCTAATATTCCAATACTGTAGTGAGAATAAGCTGCGGGATTGATAATAACTGCATCAAGTTCTTCGCCTAAAGATTCACCAATTCTTGAGATAATTTCCCCTTCGATATTGGACTGAAACCAATCAACCTCCACATCAAAATTTGCCAGTTTAAGAGAAGTCTCTTCCTGTATTTGAGATAGAGTTAAATCTCCATAAACCTCAGGCTCTCTTTTGCCCAAAAGATTGAGATTTGGCCCATTTATGATTAGAAACCTTTTTTTCAAACGATAAACCTTGAACTTTATTAGTCGCGACAAGCTATCAATGAAAACTAAATCTGTAAATGAATTGGAGGCCTTTTAAACTTTATCTTGAAGACTTATACCGAGTTGCTTTAGATCGCAATTTGTGTAGAAATTTCAGTAGCTTGGCCTCTATTTCGGGAGGGCTTTCTTGCGTCGTGATAAGAGCATCTCGATTTGCTTGGTGCTTTTCCTGTAAATCTTTTTTCATTTCGATGGCCCACTGGTTCGTGGGATCCAAATCAAGGCCTGCATCAAGGTATTCAAAGGCCTTATTATAGTCTTTTTTGCGAAGGCTAACCCCCACTAATCTATCGATAATTTCCAGGTTTACGGCCGGGACTTCAGAGGAAAAATCAACAGCAACCCAATCTGCCTGATTACCTTGAGGTTCAGGCATGCTCGGTTCTGGTGGCATAATTTTTTCCACCAACCTTTTAGAGGCCACTTCGTCTTTGGGATCGATAAATTGGATGAATTTATAGGTTTCCATGGCCTCATAACTACGATTGGTGCGCTCACAAATTTTAGCGAATAACTTCTGTAATTTAATATTTTCTCTATTATTTTTGACAAATGGACATATGCATTCATAGGCCAACTCATACTTTCCCAAATCAAAATAACAATTGGAAAGACCTAAATAGCCTAAGATGTAACCAGGATATCTTTTAATTCCTTCCTTTAAAATAACTAGTGCCTTATTTTGTTTGCCATTTTTCCGGTAAGCATCTGCAAGCGGGGCAAAGACTTTGGAACTGGGATTTTCCCGGTACATCCTTTTGTATTTTTCAATTAGCGGAATCTCTTCGATCGTTTCCATATTCTCTAACCTTGGTCGCTTAACCCTGCTTCTTCTTGGTTGATAATTCTGGGGGTTAAGAATATGATCATTTCTCTTTTATTAGTTGTTGGATTGTAGGGAGTTCTAAAGAGCCAACCAATAATAGGGATATCTTTTAAAACAGGGATACCACTGTGATTTTCTTTAAATTCATAGGAGTAAATTCCACCAATAACAATTGTGGCCCCATTTTCAACTAGAACACTGGTATCAATCTCTCTGGACTGTTTGTTAGGTGGAGCATTAGGGAAAGGTCTAACACTAAATTGTTCTTTTAGCATTTTGATATCTAGGATGATCGAACCTTCATTGGTTACCTGTGGAGTTACTTCTAAGGTCAACTTGGCCTCTGTCTCCTCATAGGTAACTGTAGCATCATCACCGGTACCAGTTTGAACAGCATAACTAGTGGTATCAATAGTGTTGATTTTGGCCGTTTTCTTATTTTGCGTAATCACTTTTGGAGTAGAGATGATCTTACCCTTAGATTCATTTTCCATAAGCTGTAGCTGAAAATCTAAATTGGTCAAACGATCATATTGGGTAATGCTAAGTCCAAGCATGGTCATAGTATTAAAAATAGAAGCTGAAGAGAAGGAAAAGCCAGGACCTGCATTAGTACCAGGAATTATTTCATCTCCAACAACAGATCTATCTCCACTAACGCTCCCGATGGGGTCGTAGCCAAAATTAATCCCTTTTTCCAGACCTAACTGTTTGGAGTGATCTTCGGACACTTCAACAATTTTTGTTTCAATTAATACCTGGGGCGTTTGGGTATCTAGGGTTTCTATAATCTTTTTCAATTTCTCCATAACTTTAGGAGTGTCTTTAATAATCAGCGAATTGGTTCGAATGTCTTCTGATATTCTACCCCTCTTGGGTGTTAGATATTCATTTAAGATCTTTATTAGATCCTTAGTCGGGGCATAACTAATAGGGAATATCTTAGTAACAAGTCTTTCTTCTTTAAGTGCAAGCTTTCTCGCCTCAACTTCTAGTTTTTTATCTCTTGTGGCGTTGGCGAGAGTATCAATCAACAAGATTGCCCCATTTTTCTTGGCCACTAATTTGTTAATTCCAAGAATTGTATCTAAGGCCTGATCCCATGGGATATTGGTAAGATTAAGAGTTAGGGGAGGCAACTCTTTAATGTCTTTTGTGATAATAATATTAAAACCAGAGGCCTCTGCGATCATTTTTAAAATGTCATCAACTTTAAGGTCCTTAACATTAAATGAAATTTTCTTTCCAACATATTTTTTTCGGCCTGAGAGAGTTAAATTTTCTAAAATATCCTCAATCGTCTCCGATTTAGGCACATGAACTTCATCACTAATTCCCAGCTTAACTTTATCTTCAAAAGACTCTCCAGAAGATATCTTGGCCTGAGAGAAAACACCAAAACGATTTTCGATATTTAGAATAATTCTATTTTCATCCCTTTCAATAATAGATCTAACGTTATCTCGAAGTTGAAGGGCAATTCTTAAATCATTTTTAGAATTTGGTTTTTTATAGGCGGTGACAAAAACAACACTTCCGGAAAATTCGGATGTATCAAATGCCCTAATTACCCTTTCTTTGGCCAAGGTATCAGAAAGCTCCAGGATTATTTGCTTATCCTCAATAATAGCGAACTTACTTACCTTCACATCAGCACGATCGAGGGTCAGAATAAGTTGAGTGATCTCACCTTTTTGCTGAAATTCAATCATCTGGAGTTCTGCCGCAAAGAGAGTAAAGGGTAAGGACAGGAAAAACAAGAAACGAAAAAATCCTTTTTTCATAATACCTCTTCCTAAGGTCTAATTAATGTTTGAGATCAATCGATTGATCACATCTATATTATAACGTATTTTAATATTATAAGGGATAAAAATTAGCCAATGGGTCTTATCTATTAATCATTAGAGACAGGAATAATAGTTTCAATATACTCTTCCTGGTCATAGACATTTTTAATCTTTTCCACCACTACAATACCGCCAGGTAGTATGGCCTTTAACTCGGCCTTATCTATTCCTAGAAACATTCCTTCTTTTAATATGAAGGTCTCTTTTCCAAGCGATGTACCTGTGCTTATTTTAGCAATTGCCCGGCGATCCTTACCAAGTAAGATGCCCACAATGCGGATTTGATTTAAAGGTATATTATCTATGGAAGGGAGATTGGAAAATACACTCCCATCTGCTGTCATCTCATAGGCCCTTTTAATCTTGGCCTTTCGCTTGAAAATTTTTCGCTTAAAAGGATCTCTCAGTTCAAAAGGATCTTTAATCTTAGTACTTATATCTTTAAAAAAGGGATATACCTTAGCAAATCCCATGATTGGGAAAAAACCAAGTGTAAGTATCAACCAATACTTAAGCATCATCCTTTACCTTTTCTCTTTGGTCTTCTGGACTTTCTTTGGGGCATCTTTTTAAAAGATTCCTCAATTTCTTTAATCCCTCGGGCCTCTTTATATTTATCATTAAAGCGGAAGGCTTCCAAAATAATTTCTGCATCTAAAAGCTGAAAGCGACCCTTTTGCTTGGTCCGGCTTCGAACTAAATTTACTGTTTTAATATTTAATATTTTTTCTTGCTCACCAATTTTTTCCAAAAGTATTAAATATTGTAGAAAGGTACCAGAACCTTTTAGTTTATAATCCTTGGATACATAAAAACCGTGAACTTTTTCGCTCCCAGGAGAAAGAAGAATATTTTTTATATTAAGGCTCTCAGCAAGACCTCGAATCAAATCTAAATTTTCCGTATCTGAGATATTAGGAGGAAGTCTCTTCTGCAGCTTATCAATTCCTATCGCAACTTTTTCAATTCTTTCCTTGGCCTCTTCGATATCCTTGAAATATCTTTCAAGATTTTGTTTTTCTTTTTCGGCCTTTTTTATCTGTCTTTGTAGGGTTGGGATCCGATCATTTAAAGCTTGTATTTCCTTTTGGCTTTTTTCATATTCCTGGTAGATTACAAATACTGCATATATAAATAAAAATAAATGTAGTTTTTTTAAAATTCCCGTCATTTTTTAAAAGCGCCCATAATCAATTATTTTTCCTTCCACCATAAAATTTTCGACTCTAACCTGCTGTCCATCCAATACTTCCGTTTTAGTATCAGAGCTTATTAGCCCCAACGTCTTCCCAAAAAAGGTGGAATCGTTGGCCGAAGTTATAAAATTACCTATACTTTTGTAGGAGGCGGATCTCCCATTGATAGAAATCTTACTATCAGGTGAAATCTTTACCGATTCAAACCAGACATCTTCTGGAACATCCCTAGCAAGTCTTTCCAACAACATTTTAGGGTTATTTTTCATATTAATAACTTTTTCTACCTGAGATGTTCTCCGCTTTAGATTATCCACCTGTTTGTCAAAAGCATCCAGCATGGCCTTGATAGATTCATTTCCTCTGGTTTCTTTTTTCAAATTTTGTAGTTGTTTTTGAAGCTTTCTTACCTGAATTTCTTCGTTCTTATACTGTTGTTTCCATTCAGCAGTTAAATAACCGTAGGAAACCTTATAAAGAACAAAAACAATTATTACTGCCTTAATATTAATGGCGGCCAGATCGATACCTAACACTACGGGAAGTCTAAAAGGCTTTTTCTGTTGTATTAGATTGATTTCAATCATATTAAACAGCCCTCATGGCGAACCCCAGTGCCACAGAACTTGTAAAGGCAACCTCATTCATATCCAGGCCTTTAAGATTTTTAGCGTCATATTCAAAGTGTTCAAAAGGGTTAAGATAGTTTACTTCCACCTGCAATATGTTTTCTAAACCATCGGCCATGCCTATCAGCTGGGCCGATCCTCCGGTTATATAACAACCTACCAGGGATTCATCAGAGGTGGAGGAAACATAAAAATCATAAGTTTTCTGAATCTCACCAAAGAAGGAATTTAGGGATTCCTCAATGATCGTTAAGATCTCTTCTGGTAAATTACCTTTATCATCCCCGGACTTTTTTAAATCCTCTGCCTCACTATAATTAACTCCCATCTGCCTCTGAATTTCCTCCGTCACCATTAGACCTCCAACAGGAATTTCTTTGGTGAATAGGATTCTCTTATTTTTATAGATGATAAAATTGGTTTTTTGCGCCCCGATATCTAAAATTAGATAGGATTCATTGGCCACATCCAATTTTTTTCCCATAACCAGTTCGAATATATTGGTTACTGCGGTTATGTCCATATCGATAATCTTCACTCTTAAGTCTGCTTCTCCAACCAACGATTTAAATCTTTCCACAACTTCATTAGTGGCAGCGGCAAATATTATATCCACCCCACCACCTTCATTTTCGCCCATTACATGGAATCCAAGTGAGGCCACTTCGAGATCAAAAGGTAGATATTGTTCCGCCTCCCAATGAACCTGGTCATCAATTTCCTCCGGAGAACCTCCGGCCAAAGTTAATTTTTTTGTTATGGAATGAGGGCCTTTAAGCCCTATAACTGCTGATCGAGATGATATTTTTGCTTTTTTCAATGCTTTTACAATAGCATCTATAACCGCATTTTCATTTTGAACTTCATCTTCCATGATAGCGCCATCAGGAAGGGGAACGGAAGAGAACCTAGTCAGTTTAATTTTTTTGCCAGGAATTTTTTGGACTTGGGCCACTTTTATTGAGCTCATTCCAATGTCCACACCAACAATTCCCTTAGGCCCAAGCTTAAGGATATCTTTTATCGTGTCGGCAATATTTGAAATAATTGATTTTAAATCCAAGTTTTTTCTCGAGAAAAAGGGCCTTACTTAAATTATAGCGAATAAACCTGACTGATTTCAAGGAATTAATGCACTTCTCACTTTAAGTAAGAAAGTAGCATCTTAAAACTTTCGGGAAAAAACATCTGCCAGGAGGCCACCAAGATAATAAAAGGCCCAAAGGGTAATGGATTCTTTTTATCCATTTTTTTCATGGCCATTAAGGAAAGACCAACTATAGAGCCTAAAAAGCAACTAAAGAAAATATTATAGATCAGTCCTATGGGACCTAGATAAAGCCCTAGAACCCCAAATAACTTTATATCTCCTCCCCCAAGACCAACCTCACCCCGTATTAGGTAAAAAATCCAGGTAATAACCAAAGGAAATCCTATGCCTATTAGCCCCCCCGCCAACCAATGATTTAAAGGTAGATATATTACGGCATAAACAAGATATAAAATGGCCAGATAGAGATTAAGGCCATTGGGAATTATTTTAAATTTGAGGTCGATAAAAAACATAGCGGTAAACACACAAGCACTGGAAAACATCATCACAAAATGAAGCAAGCTCTCACCGTTTAAATCCCGAGGAAATAAGAAAATGGCAACAACTCCCAAGATCAATTCAACCAGAGGATATATCAGGGATATTTTAAGGCCACATTTAGAACATTTGCCTCTGAGAAATAAATAACTGATCAAAGGGATATTTTCATACCAGGCAACAGTTTTTTTACATCCTGGACAAAAAGATCGAGGCAGAAATATATTGATATTTCGAGGAAGTCTATAGACCAAAACGTTTATAAAGCTTCCAATCATGGTTCCAAAAACAAAAATAAATAGATACATTTTTAAAATAATTGACATGGTTTATTCCAGGTCCTTTTTATAGAAAATAAAGGAAGATATGGCCATCAAGACTAAGCAGAAAAATACCCCATATACTCCCACGAAAAAGAGATAGTTAAAACTTAGGTCATTTTCATAAAGAACATATTCTTTTATATTTAAAATTGAAAAATTAGGCACTAGCCATCTAATAATATCAATGACTTTCCCAAGAAAGGGCCTGTTTTCCACAAATGTTAAAACAATTGTCTCGTTTAATACATTACCAATTACGTAGATAATAAAGGTGTAGAGTACCGAAAGGGTGACGTTGGTAAAAAGTGAGAAAAAATTAACGACGCAAAGTATTATGAGCGCACTCAAATAGGCATACCCGACCGAGTAAATCAATAAACTATTAAAGCTCCCCCCTAAAAGAAAATATAAGGTGAGAACAAAAAAGGTGATAATAAAGGCGTTGATAAATAAAGCAATGGCAAATCCAAAGATTCGACCTAAATAAAAACTAGTCCTACTTATTCCCCGCGCCAAAATAATATAAATAGTTCGCTCTTCTATTTCTCTTGAAATTAATGTGGATCCCATTAATAAAGCAATGATAAAAAGCGACATGCTAAGAGCACCTAGGCCGAGATCAAGCGCTACCTTTTGAGGATTTCCATAGGATATTTCAGAGGCAACCAAAACAACAATAAAGATAGCAACACTTATAAAAATCGTATTAATAAGAACGCGACTTTTAAGAAACTCCATTAGGGTATATTTCGATACCTGCCAAATTTCATTTATTACTTTCAAAAATAATATCCTCTAAATTGGCCCTTTTTCTCTTCAATGATATTAATTTTAATTTTTTTTCCGCTACTTCACCTATCACGGCCTTAATATTTTCTTCTGCCAGTTCAATAACGGTTAAAGGGCCGGACTCTTTTTTAGAAATTATTTTATCTAGAGTGATTTCCACTTTACCCAAGATCTTCATATAAAAAGTAGTGGAGCTATCTTCACCAAGTATTTTTTGTAGTGATCCCTGCTTAATTATTTTACCCGAATCTATAACCACTAATTCGTTGCAAATGGCCTCGATATCATTCGTTATATGACTAGAAAAAAAGATAGTCTTTCCTGATTCGTTTAGCTCCTTGAAAATCTTTTTTATTTTTCTTCTTCCAGAGGGATCCATCCCAGAGAGGGGTTCATCTAATATCAGTACTTTAGGATCATGAATCAAGCAAGTTACAAGTCCTAGCCTCTGGGCCATTCCTTTGGAATAGCCATTGATTTTGCGCCCTAGCGCCTCAGTTATTTCAAACCTTTTTGACCAGTATTTTATATTCTCTTTTAATTGATCCTTTGGTATTTTATTTATCGAGCCTAGATAGTTTAAAAGGTTATTCCCCGTTAAATGTGGGTAGAGCATCACTCTTTCCGGGATAAATCCTATATTTGATAAAATTGTTCTAGTGTCTGTTCCTAAATCTTTATCAAATGTGACAGTTCCCCGATCAGCGCCTATAAATCCCATGATAATCTTTATTACTGTGGTCTTACCGGCCCCGTTCGCTCCTAAAAAACCGATAATTTTTCCACTTTTAATCTCAAAGGAGATATCCTCTAAGGCACTCACTCCTTTTTTCCAAAAATCGCTCCTAAAAGTTTTCGAAATATTTTCAAGTTTAATCATTTAAGTTTATTTTAATCTTTTTTTCTAAAAAATCCATTGCTTGGTATAATGACTTAAAAATGAAGGTCTTAAAGTCAACTCCAATCATTATAATAGCTTTGACGATTATTTTTGTCCTGACTAATCGCCTGTCCTATTATTGCAAAAAACCGAATATAACGGTTTCGACGGAACAAAAGGTTTACAACCTAAATGAAAAAATAATCGTAGTTTTTAATTTAGGTTTTTCGCGTGCTATCGCTAGTTTATTGTGGGTTCATACGCTGTTGGAATCAGATGAAGAATTTTACAAAAAGCGAGATCTCGGTTCATGGATGTTTTTAAGGTTTAATACCATAGCGGCCTTAGATAAAAAATTTTATAACAACTACCTTTTTGGCGGGAAATACTTATCTATTATCAAGGATGATATTATTGGGGCGGAAGAGCTATATCGCAAAGGACTTAATCAATACCCCAAAGATTTCTGGCTTAGTATAAATACCGCCCATAATTATCTTTTTGAAATGGGGAATACCGTTAAGGCCTTAAAGTATTATTCCCAAGTTAAATTTGATCCTTTAGCAGAGAAATACTTCCCCCTTCTTCCTTCCCTAGTAGCAAAGTTGGAAAGAGAAAGGGGTTCCATAGAGTCGGCCTATGAACTCTTAAAAGTTACCTACGAAAAAATAACCACCAAAAAATTTAAACGTTACTATGCTGGCAGACTATACGCGCTAAAAGCTGAGATTGATCTAAACTGCCTGAACTCCCTAACATCGATCAATTGCTCACAAGTAGATTTCCTTGGAGTGCCCTATTTAATTAATGTAAAAGGAATCTATTTTGCTAAGTATAAGTGGAAAAAATTTAAATTTTCACAGAAAACAAAAGAGAGGATTGAAAGGAAAAGGGGTCACTAGAACCCCTTCCTCACATGTCTTAGAGTTTTATTTTCATCAATGGCCCAGGCATCATTTTCACTATTACTTATTTTGCCTTTATCTGAAGAAATCGTACCGATGGCCCCCGCCAAAAAAGTATCTCCATTATTTGAAACTTGTGGAGTGGTGAAGCCGTTTTCAAAATCTGTTGCATCTTGAACCGTTACCCCTGTCAGATCAGCTTCGGCCATTGTAATACCGGCAACTTTTCTAAAAGCAGGAAAACCAAAACCTGTATCGGCACAAGTACCACCATTATCTCTAACGTTTGAATTTACCGTTGTGTTGGCAGCAGGAAATCCTATCGCATAATAATTTCCGGTCTTTGGTGGACTATATCCAGCATCTAAAAGGCAGGTGGCAAATGAATCATAATCTGATTGCAGTGCTAATTCGGCCTGATAAACTGAAGCTAGTTGAATTTTTGCCTCTGACGTTTTGGCCCTGGCCTGGTAGGATTTAAAATTGGGAATAGCGATGGCAGAAAGTATACCGATAATTGCAACAACAACCATTAACTCAACCAACGTAAAACCTTTATTATTTAGACACTTCATAAATTCCTCCATTCCTCTATTTTTTCGGATATATGAATATTTTCTATAATTATTTAAATGAAAAACATCTCTGAATAATCAAATTTTGTTTATTCCATCTCTCCACCTGCACTCATAAATATTGGTAAGTACATGGCGATTAAAATAGTGGCTATCATGCCTCCCAAAACAACAATAATAATGGGTTCAATTAGTTTGGTCATGTTGGTAATTACTTCATCCACATCATCCTCAAATACATCTGCGACCTTGGTAAACATCATATCCAAATTACCTGTTTGTTCCCCCACTTTCACCATCGAAGCGACCATTTCTGGGAAATAGCTTATTTTCATCAGTGGTTCAGCAAAAGTCTTACCTTGAATCACCTGATCTCGAACCTGGCTTAAATCCTTCGCTATCACCGTATTATCAACTGTTTCGATACAAACTTCCAAAGATTCGGTAAGGGTAATCCCTGCACCTAACAAAGTGGCAAGAGTCCGACAAAATGAGGATAAATTGCCCTTGATGATCAGTTCTCCAAAGAGTGGAAGCTTCATGGCAAAATTATCAAAAGTTATTTTCCCAACCTTTGTTCCCACCCATGCTTTAAAAACAAAAGCGGCCACAACCAAACCACCAACAAGATACA
>SMWT01000080.1 GCA_004356615.1 Deltaproteobacteria bacterium
AGACTTAGAGTGCTTGGTTCTCCAATGAGGAGTTTGTAAACTAGATGGGCCATCCAGGGGCTATTTTCCTGCCTGCCCATGGCGGCAAACCAAATCTGCCAGGTGAGACGATAATGATAGGGAGACCTTATACATGGCATTATTAGGGGATCCCCGGGCTTGCAGGGAATTTCATATTCAAGCCATTTAGTTTGAGGGGTGATTTCGACGTCTCTGGTTCCCATTATTATCAGCTCATGTCTTTTTTTAGTTACCGAGCCAAATACGCCATAGGAGTTCACAAAATGGAATTGATCATAGGAAGTATTCATCACCTGGCGAGGGCCTAGGAGATTTAGTAGAGGTTGGTAGGAAAGCACGATGATAAAAACGAGCAGCAGCAGGATGGTTAATTTTTGAAGGGAGTTAGTTATTTTAATTCCTTTAACTTCCTGCCATTTTAAAAGTAACTTTTGTGGAAACATAAATTTTAAAGCGCGATCATCAAAACAGGGAATAATCATTAACAGGGTAAGGTAGTTTATCCAGGCGTAGTTTCCAGTGATTATGATGGAAAATTGAAATATTAGGAATAGGATTCCTGCGAGGGTTCTGATTCTAAAAGAAAATATGAGAAACCAGGGAACAACAAGTTCCATGAAGTGATTAAAAAGCACTGAGAATTTGGAAAACCACTCCGGTAAAAAGTGGAAAAAGGGACTTAAGGGATTTGGTATGGGCTGAGTCAGGTAGTGATAATTAAGACAAGTCAGCTCCGTCCAACAAGCATCTCCTCTAAGTTTAATCAGACCTGCACCAAATATTAAACGAAATAGGGACCATCGAAAGAGCCAAATAATTATTTTGGAAGGGGGGTAATTTTTATTAAAGGGTTTTCCATTTAAAAAGGGAGCAAAGAATATTGATAAAAACCCTATTTCAAGGAGATTGGTCTCCCAACCAAAGCCCCAAAAAGTCTGTCCCACGTGGAGAAAGGAAAGCTGTAAAAGCCATAAGGTAAAAAGGATGATGGAGTTAGCGTAACCGAGGAGGACAACGAGCGCGAGTATCAGTCCTAGGTAGGCAAGAGCGAGGGCAAAGGGGTCTGCTTGGGAAAGCCAAAAAAGAGTTGGCAGGTCCCACCAAAAGCTTGCTCCATAGTATTCTTTAATTCTTTCAAGATATGGGGAGATGGGAAGCAGTCCCTTTTCACCAAGTAGTCCCTGGTACTGAAAAATAAGAGGAAGAAAAACACAGACATAAATTAGACCTAAAAATCTTAAATAAACAAAGCGGGTGAGCCAATATGTTTCTCCCTTATAAATTTTTCCAAAATTCAAGCGCCTGCTCCAATTGGTTTTTCCCGGAAGTATCAAGTCTCAAAAGGCCTTCCTCTTGATCAAACTTTTCAAAATGCTCAAGTTGGGATTTTAAAAGATCAGCATCTGCATCAGAGACATCACCTACCCTACTTTTAAGTCTTTGCTTTAAAACATCCATGGGGGCCTCACATTTTATCCATCCGAGGGTAAGTCCTCGTTCCTGGGAGTGGAGGATAAGCTCATCTCTAATTTCTTTTTGATCAAACTTGGCGTCGAGAATTACATTTAGGCCGTGATGAGTGAGGATTAGTGCCTTTTTAATCAAAACATCATAGGTTCTTCTAGTCATCTCACCTGTATACAAAGTATCTGGGCCCTTTTGATCTAGCGGAACTCCTCCCAGGTATTTGCGAACCACATCAGACCTTATGTGAATAGCACCAACTGCCCTAGATAATTTTTTTGCAATGCTTGATTTTCCCGACCCTGAGACCCCGCTAAAGCACAGTACTTTTCCCGGTTGAACGTGGGCAAATTTCGCTGCCTGCTTAAAAAAGAGAGCGGCATCTTCTTTTAATTTATCTTTTTGGTCCGCGTGACAGGAATCGAGTTTAAAACAACAAACCTTTCCCCTGATATAAGCACGCAGAGAGGTAAAGAAGTTTAGCAGCACTCCTCCATAATAATCGCCGGTATTTTCCAGATAGCTATTTAAAAAGCTATAGGCCAAATCTTGTTTTTCATTTTTTAAAAGATCCATAAATAAAAAGGCAGTATCATAAAAACAATCGATAAATTTAAAGGATTTGTTAAATTCAATACAATCAAAGGGAAGCGGTTCGCCCCTAAAAAGGACTACATTTTCTAAATGAAGGTCCCCATGGCACTCTCTAATTTTTTCGTGAATTTGGCGCTCTTTAAAATAGGAACGGTTATCTTCCACAAACTTTTTCTGAAACTTAAAGATCTCTTGGTAGTCTTTGCTTGAGAGATGCTCTCCCACATATCCCCGGGTGGTATCCTCATTTTGATCAATGATCTCAAGGTATTTAGAGGCCTCTCCAAAATGTGAAATCTCTTCATCAGTGGCCGCATTTTGGTGGAAAGTGGCCAGAGTTTTTCCAAGCTTCTCAAGCTGGCCCACTTCTAGTTTATTTTCTTTGATAAGGTTGGAAAAAAGATCAGACTGGGGAAATTGCCTCATTTTAATGGCCCACTCCACAGGTTCTAACTTCTCCTTTGTTTCACCTAAAATATATCCCTTTTCAGGGGAGTTATAAATGGGAAGGACCTCAAGATATAAATCCTTAGATAGACGTTCATTGAGCCTTAGCTCTTCAAAGCAAAAATACTTTCTCTGCTTCACGGTATGAAAATCAAGAAAGTCCAAGTCCACATGCCTTTTTAATTTATAGGCAAAGTCTCCTGTGAGAATTACATGGGATATGTGAGTGATGATCTCCTCTATAGGCACTATAACCTTGTGAGGATAGAATTCAGGCCTTTGCATCGCCTGGATTAGATTTTCCATGCTAAAAGTTTAGTTTTTTTAATTAGAAAATGGAACTAACCACCTTGAAAAACTTACAATTTTAGGGACTTAGGTTGAATATTTTGGAGATTTCCTCTATTTTTACGCCATGGGTTATCTACACTACAAACTTTGTGATCTCGATATAAGGATTAAAGGGTCCTGGGTGGAGGAGTGTATCTTAATTGTCTTAAGTGAACTAAAGGCCAAAGGGATAAATTTCAGGCCACACTTTTGGATTTCTGATGAGTTTTTCTCACCCGATGAAGTGCCGGGAGTCGCGCTGCCATTTTACCTTTTTGATCCCTCCCTCATGGAGCTTGAAAAAGAGATGATAGGTGAAGTGGAAGGTGGCACCAGGGATTGGCTTTTAAAAATTCTACGCCATGAAGTGGGCCATGCTATCGACAATGCCTTTGGCCTGCGAAGATTAAAGAAAAGACAGCAAATATTTGGCCAAAGTGGAATCACTTATCCAGAGAGCTATTTGCCAAAAATTTATTCTAAAAGCTATGTGATAAATTTAGACGATCATTATGCCCAGGCCCACCCTGATGAGGATTGGGCGGAAACTTTTGCAGTTTGGCTGGATCCACAATCTAATTGGCAAACGGTTTATCAAAACTGGCCTGCCCTTCAAAAGCTTCAATACCTTGATGGAGCACTCAAAAACCTTAAAGGCCAAAAGGTTATGAACAAAAAAATGCCTTATGCTATTAGTAGCTATAAAAGAAGTGTAAAAGAACACTATAAAATAAAAATTGCTAGATTTTCCCGTGGTGAAAATTTCTATAGTTCTTGTTTTAAAAAATTCTTTTCCCAAAATAAGAAATTCCCTCAGGCAGCGGTTTTTTTAAAACAAAAAGAACCGGAAATCTGTAGGGTTTTTGCGACAGAGAGCGATCTACCCAAATACCGTATTAAAAAACTGGTACAAAATATTATAAAAGATTGCGAAATGGGCAGCTATTCCATTGAAACCCCATTAGACCTAAAAAATTCCCCCTTTCTAAAAGTTCTCTCCCGTAGGACGATTAAGTATATAGACCAAGGAAATCACCGGATTATAATGTAGTGAATCCCAAAATATTGGTTTTGTTGCATGAATACCTGGTTCCACCTATTCAGATGTCTAAGGCCGAGCGGCTAAAGTCTGAAACGGCGACCGAGTATGATGTGCTTACAAACCTTAAAAATTTAGATTATAAGGTTCTCCCCCTCGGAGTTTCAAGCGACGCATCGGTAATCTCTCGGGCCATAAGACACTTTAATCCAAATATTGTTTTTAACCTGATGGAAGAGTTTCACCATAAGGCGAGTTTTGATCAAAATGTAGTCAGTTTTTTAGAAATGAAAAAAATTCCATATACGGGCTGCAATCCCCAGGGATTGATCTTGGCCAGAAATAAAGACTTGGCCAAAAAGGTCCTGAAATATCACGGGATTTCCACTCCGGACTTTAAAGTTTATCCTTTAAACTTAACCCTTAAAAACGCCAACCTTAATTTTCCCGTAATTGTAAAATGTCTTAATGAAGAAGGGTCTCTGGGATTATCCAAGGCCTCTATTGTTAGTAGCGAGAAGAAGCTGTTAGAGAGAGTGAAATTCATTCATAAAAAATTTGGTGTTGATGCCATCGCCGAAGAGTTTATCAAAGGTCGAGAATTTTTCGTAGGTCTAATGGGAAATCAACAAGTGGAGGTCCTTCCGCCATGGGAGTTTTTAATAAATGGAAACAACCCGCCGGAAAATGAATTCTATACTGATAAGGCAAAGTTTGATTTGGCCTACCGGAAAAAAAAAGGAATTATTACTAAAAGCGCAAAGCTATCTGCATTTAAAGAAAGAGATATAAAAAACATCTGCATAGAGACCTTCAAGGTCTTGCAGCTAAATGGATATGCAAGAATTGATCTAAGAATGGATGACAAGGGAGAAATTTGGGTTATCGAGGCCAATCCTAACCCGTGTATGGCCTTTGATGATGAATTTGCCATGTCGGCCAAGCATTTAGGAATTGAATACCCAGCTCTTTTAGAAAAGATCATCGACCTAGGACTTAAATGGCATGAGTATAAAATGGCGGCGTAGGGAGTGGATTATATGTTGAAATCAAGTTATGAAACTGAAGAAATTTTTATTTTAAAGACCGCCGGCCCTTCAAGACTAGTCCTCTTTTTCATGCTTCCCTTTACCTTAATGGTGGATTGTTTGGCATTTTGCTTTTATTTTATAACCAATCTCTTTTCCCCCAATTTAAAAAAAATAATTAAGTGGTTTTTGGTAGAAATTAAAAGCTCTGTTTTAAAGGCAGTCACCGGTAGGTTTGAAGTAGATCAAAGCAATATTACCGGTGAGCAATATGAAAAGTTAGTAAACGGTGAAACCATCGAGCATCCACTTTATGGAAAGTGTCACTTGATAGAATCGCAAGTACAAAACTTCATCTCTGGTAAAACTAAGCGGGTAAAAAACAAAAAGTCCGCTTAGTTAAATTCTTTTTCTAAGTAAGTTAAAATGGTTTTGGCAATGGACTCAATCGAACTTTTGGAATTGTTAAAAATTGCGTCGTAGTACTCCGGATCTCGAGCATCTACGTGAATAAAATCTTTTAAAAATTTCTCTCTATTGGCCTGATTCTCCAATACAATTTTTTTTGCCTTGTCTTGATCTACTCCTGCCCTTTTGGCAATTGAGTCGATTCTATAATCGAGTGGGGCTTCTAAACGAAAATGATGGCAGTTATCTAAGTGTTGAGTAATGACTGCCGCCCCTCTGCCCACGATAATGGCATTTCCCTCCTTGGCCACGCGAAGAATAATCTCAGCAATCTCTTTAAACACCTGATCTTTTGAAATGGCACCACTCTTAAAACTGGAAAAGAAATCTTGAATAAATGATGAGACCACTCCTAAATCCTTAATCAGGGTTTGTGAAAGATTGGTATCTTGGGCAACTTTATCAATAAGATCTTTGTCGAGAATGATCCA
>SMWT01000081.1 GCA_004356615.1 Deltaproteobacteria bacterium
AGTATCTTGATCTTTTTGAGTTAGAGATCTTTTTGAAGAAATCTTTGAATATGCATTTTGAAGCTTAGCAACTTCAGTCGCTCTAACTTCTGATAGACCAAATTTAGCAACTAGGTTTTCAGCAATTTCAGAAACTTCAGCTCCTTCCATTTCAGCAGCGATTTTTTCAAGGTCTTTTTTATCAGAAGTACCATCTTCAAATACCATTCCGTTAACACCATGGTAATCATTTATCGTTACATTATAGTAATAAGGAACTTCTGCAACTACTTCTTCATCCCAGTAGTAGCTTAAGTAGTA
The DNA here is from genome assembly GCA_004356615.1 of Deltaproteobacteria bacterium. Lineage (GTDB taxonomy): Bacteria > Bdellovibrionota > Bacteriovoracia > Bacteriovoracales > Bacteriovoracaceae > SMWT01. Next base: position 301 of record SMWT01000081.1, read on the forward strand.
AGAATCGTTAAGATAATCATATCCATCATAACCATAATCCCAAGCTTCATCATCAGAGATGTATTCTCTGTCTTCATGCTCGATATATTGAGTTTCATAGGTGTAACCAAGTCTAGTTTCATCATGAGAAGTTACATTCATAATAGAAACAACTAGATCAGATCCTGCACCTTTGTTGGCGGCAAAGAACTCTTGAGCAGTTAGTCCAGAAGCTTCAAAGGCCTCAACGTTTACGGCCCAGTATTCACCAGTTGATTCATCTTTATATACAGAATAGTTTCCGTTTCCGTTTTTTCCGTAATCTCTTACAGATACAAAGTGTTTACCAGTTGAACCATTTAGTTTGTCAGCAAAGTCTTTAGTTTCAGATCTTCCACAAGATACTAGTGTAATAACTAGTGCTAATAGGGGTAATAAGTTTAAAAGTTTCATTCAATCCTCCATCGAATATTGGGTTAATAGGCATTAAGCCGGTATTTCTGCCCTCTATAAAGCAACAATGATGCCAAAAGTCATAGTACCTAACTGGCTTAAATTACACATATAACTCCTTGATGGTTCCAAAAGACACCAAAACTTTTGACACTAATCCCACCAAATTGGCAGTTTGGCCCTCCTAGTGTGTTAAAAATTAGTGCCAAATGAGGCCTAATATGGGAAATTTTAAGGAAAATCAGGTGTTTTCTGGGCCTGACGCAAAGGAATAATGTGAGATTAAAAAGACTGGTAGTTCATGGATTCAAATCTTTTAAAGATAGAACCACCATCCATTTTGAAACGGGGATTACAGGAATTGTAGGCCCAAATGGATGTGGAAAGTCTAATGTGGTGGATGCCCTTTTTTGGGTCATGGGCGAGCAATCGGCCAAACATCTGCGGGGAAGCACCATGAAAGATGTTATCTTTTCTGGATCCTCCAAATATAAACCGGCCTCCTGGGCAGAAGTTACCCTGGTGCTTGATAACCATGAAGGGAAGCATATTCATATTGGCCAAAAGGTTTGCTCCCCATCAGAAATTCAATTAACGAGAAAGCTTTATAGAAACGGGGAGAGTGAATTTAGAATAAATTCCATGCCCTGTAGGCTTAAAGATATTCAAGAAGTCTTCATGGACACCGGAGCTGGGGCCAAGTCCTATTCAATTATCGCCCAAGGTGAGATCAATAAACTTATTCAGGCCAAACCTTTAGAGCGAAGGGCCATGATTGAAGAGGTAGCAGGAATAACCAAGTTTAAGGTTAGAAGGAAAGAATCCCTTAAAAAAATCGAGCAGACACAAACCAATCTAAAGCGTCTGGCCGATATTAAAACAGAGATTGAATCAAATCTTAGCTTTTTGCAAAAGCAAGCTGAGAAGGCCAATAGGGCCAAAACCTTAAAAGAAAAAATTAAAAATTATGAGCTGATTGTTAATTCCCATAAAGTTTATAACTCCCTTAAGAGTTTAAAGGATGGGGAATCAACGATAAATAGCTCCACCATAGACCTTGAGACGTGGAAAACTGAAAAAAATAAATTAGAGCTTGAAACAGGGAAAGATTCCCTTAAAAAAACTGAGCTGACAGAAAAAATCGATATTGGTCAGGCGGAATATAATGAGCTCTCAAGAGGGCTTGCCGCTAAAGAAGAAAGACTTAAGCTTTTAAAAGAACACTCGGGCGCTAAAGAAAAAGAGATTGTCAGTAGAGAAGATGATATTAAGGAAGTTGAACCAGTTCTTATCGAGCGAAATGCCAAGTTGAGTGAGCTTAAGGATACTCTATCACGGATTCAAAACCTTGAAGATGAAGGGATCGATTTTTCTAAATGGGAAAGTGAACTTGAGGGGATGAAAAAGGATCTTGACTCAAAAATTGCCAAGCTCGAGTCTGTTGATGAAAAGATAAAAGGAAAAAATGAGCAAATTTCTCTTATTGAAAGAGAGCTTATAAAAAACACTTCGCTTAACGAAGAATATTTTTATCAACTAGAGAGAACGGATAAAGAAATCGAAGAGTTAGAAAAAAACGCCTTTGGATTTTCTGATGATGTGAGCAAAGAGCGGGATACTGTTAATAAGGCCAAAAAATATTTAGATGAGCTCGAAGATCAGAAGGCCTCTCTTTTCAAGAAGATTGAAAAAAATAAGAAGACTTACTTTAATTTAGAAGAAGATAAGAAAAAACGAGAAGTTGAACTTACACAAATCAGATCCAATATAGGTTCCCTAGAGAATTTAAATGATTCCTATGAAGGAATTCAAGAAGGCGCTTCCCATTTTTTAAAATCAGACTTTTCAAAAGATTTAAAGCTCTTGGGCCCTCTCTTTAAATGTGAAGAGAAGTATACTAGGGCGGTGGAATCACTACTTCACGAAGTATCTGAAACAGTATGGGGAAGTGAATATCCTTTTGACGATATCTTCACTTGGCTGAGAGAAAATAATCAGAAAGGCCTAGATATCCTCCTAAAGATTAAAGAGAGCAGTACTCCGCGGACAGATTTTGGATTTCCTGAAATTTACGCTCTGGAAGATATTTTAAATATTGAAGAGGAGTTTAGGGATACTTTAAAACCTCTGTTTAATGGTTTCTATATTGTTCCTGAGCTGAGAGCGATGGATGTTAAAAAAATTGAGGGAGATCAGAGCTTTAAGGCGCTGGTTTCTCTGGATGGCGAAGTGCTGATAAAAAATCGGGATGAAGGAATCTTTTTAAGCCTTAGACCACTTAGAAATCACTCCCAGGGAATTATTGAAAGAAATAACAAAATATCTCTTTTAAAAGAAGAGCTAACAGATAGAGAAACTAATCTCTCTGAGTTTACTCCTGGTTTTGAGAAGGCGCAGACCGAGCTTTTGGAAAATGAGAAATTTTTAGAATCAGTTAGGGCCCAACTCCTTGAGACCAAAACCAATCATGCTGCCATTAACTCTTCATTTGAAATGAGAGTGCAAAATATCCAGAGTAATACAGAGAGACTTGATACTTTAAAAAGTAGAAAACAAGAAATCTCAAATAAAAAAGTTGGTGTTTTAGAACTTGAAGAGAAACTGCAAAAAGAGCTGGATGAAAAGTCTGACGAGCGCTCAAGTTTTGAGGCAACTCATAAGGAACAAAATATAGGGCTTGTCGGCCTAAAGACTACTTATGAAAGTGGCAGGGACAAATTTTATAAAAACAAAGTAGAGCTAAGCTCTTCTGAAGAGAGAACGAAAGATCTAATATCTCAGATAGAGGACATTAATAATCAAATAACGAGGTTAAATGTCAGACTGGAAAAAGATAATGAAAGAATTATTGAAGAAAAAGAGGCGCTAGAAAATATAGCAGGGGAAGTTAATAAATTAAGCGAAGAAAATAAGGAAATTTCCAATACCTTAAATGATAAAAAAGATGTCCTCGGTTTAATTAAGGATGAACTGGAAGATGTGATGAAAAGCATCACCAAAAAAGACAATCTGGTTAAGTCTTTAGAAAAGAAAATGGCCAAGGCCGATAAGGATATGGCGCAAATAGAAGTTAAACTGATCCAATATATTGATGATGAGGAAAGTATTGTAAGAAATGTCTTTGAAAAATACCATATAGACCTGCGGGAAACTGTCGGAGCATATCTCGAGATGAAAAGTTTTGATGGACTCCACGATGTTTCAGAGATTTTTCAAATGGAAACCGAGCTTGGCCCTGAAGAGATTCAAAAGGTTCCCTTTGAATTTAAAAAACGGGCCCCAGGTGAAGTTAAGGATTTTGAGGGCAAGCTAAATAGAAATAAGAAAGAATACTACCAGCTTGGAGATATCAACTGGCAGGCCATTAAAGATTATGAAAAGCAAAAGAGAAGGTTTGATTTTCTAAGAGAACAAGAAGGGGAGCTTATAAACTCCTTGGAAGATTTAGAAAAGGCCATAGAACACATTGATTTTAAATCAAAAGAGCGCTTCAAAATCGCCTTCGATGGGGTTAAAGAAAAATTCAGAAGAATCTTTCCTATCATCTTCGGGGGAGGAAATGCCGATCTTCGATTAGTTGGAGGATTTGATGACCCCGATTGTGGGGTAGATATTGTCGCTCAGCCTCCAGGGAAAAAAATGCAAAATGTGACCCTCATGTCGGGGGGAGAGAAGGCCCTTACAGCAATTTGCCTGCTGTTTGCTATTTTTCTTATTAAACCTTCTCCATTTGTTCTTTTAGATGAGGTCGATGCTCCACTTGATGAGGCCAATGTGGGAAGATTTAATGAGCTGTTAAAAGAGCTATCCAGTCAATCCCAATTTATTTTAATAACCCACAATAAAAAGACAATGTCTTTAAATGACACCCTCTATGGGATAACCATGCAAGAGCCTGGGGTGTCTAAATGTGTATCCGTTCAACTTCAATGATATGAAAAAACTTTTAATCTTATTATTTTTAGCAACTCCAGTTTACGGAAAATTTTTTCCTAAAAGTTTTACTGCATCTTTTGAGCAGATTTATAAAAGTACCCTTACTAAAAAAGAAAAAAGAAGCTGGGGAGAGCTGTCTTATAAATTCCCCAGCAATATTCGCTTTGAGGTGAAAAGGCCTAAAAAGGTTCTTTTTATATCAAATAGAAAAAAAAGCTGGGTATATAGGCCTCCCTTTATGGAGGGTGAAAAGGGAGAGGCCTCAGAGAACAATACGGATAATACAGGCCTGGCGGGACTGCTCGATTCTTTGCATATGGGGCTAGTAGATAACAAAATTTACAAAGTGAAAAAAGAAAAGAACAAAGTATTTTTAAGTTTTAACTTGAAATCTGAGAAGCGATTTGGCGTTAAAGAGAGTGAGCTTCTCTTTAAAAGTGAAAAACATGTATTCACCAATCTGCTAGAGCTTAAAGTGATCTACCCCGATGGGAAAAAAGTGACTTTTAAATTATCCAATATTTTTGAAGGTATAAAATTTAAAACGGGTTATTTTAAGTTTGTGCCACCTAAAAATACCAATCTCAGTAATTAAAATTTTTCAAAGAAATTTTCTGGGAAATAAAAGCTTTTCTTTGCTTCAAGCCTTTTATAGATAAAAAAGTTACGTGTTACGAGCTTTATGTAGTTCATCGTTTCTTCATAGGGAATCAACTCAATAAACTCCACATAATCACCGGAAAATCGTTCTTTTTTCCACCTTTTTACCGCGTGGTGACTGGCATTGTAGGAGCCGACGAAAAGAACGTACTGATTTTTAAACCGGTTCATGAGCTCTTTTATGAGGACCGTTCCCATCCTAAGATTTATTTTTGGCCCAAATAAATCATTGGGGCCACTATATTTAATATTAAATCTTTTAGAAAGCCTGCCAGCTACTTCGGGAGTAATCTGCATAAGTCCATAGGCCTCTGCCCAACTTCTAGCATTAGGATCAAAAGAAGACTCTTGCCTGGTAATGGAATAAATCAAGGCATCCTCAACCTTTAATTTTTCTGATAACTTGCTGACCTCTTTTAAATATGGCCTGGGATATATGAGGGGAACTTCTCTCCCTAAAACATGGGGCCTATCCTTAGGATCAATCCTTTGAAACTGGGCAATTCCCTCCTTATACCAATTTATCCGGGCAAAGAGTGGCAGAACCTTTTTTATCATTTTTGTTGTATAGAGTTTATCGGCATATCTTTTCAGAAAATTTTTGGCCGCGACAATTTCATTCATCGCCACAAGCCATTCAAATAATGGAAGAACATAGATGTCTTTTTTAAACTTAATATTTCCCAGAGGGGTAAGAGGAATATTGAGTTCTTTATGGGCCAGCACACTATAATAACTAAAGGGATCGGCCTTAATTTGCCTCCTAAGAGTTCTTTTATGTCTGGAAATTTTTCCCAGTTTTTTCTGACCTCTTGCCTTCCAAAATCTAAGCTTATTTTTTAAGGGATAATTATCAGTTTGTTTAAGGTAGCGATTGAACTCTTTTATGGACTTTTTATATTTCCCTTGCAGGTAGTGATTCCACCCAAGCGCCCAATTGATTCGGTCCTTCATCTTCTTATCTGAGATTTTAAGCTTTGCTCCTTTGTCATAATAAAAGATGGCCTTTTTTAAATCCTTGGCCTCTAAGGCCATAGAGCCTAGGACCCAATATACTTCTGCTAAGTTATCGCCATTTTTTTTGTACCAGGAAATTAAATTCTTTAGAATCTTTTTTCCCTCATACCTTTTATGGTCAGTCCAAACCGCACGGGCCAGGTTGATTTGGTTTTTGGCCAAATGGTCTTTGGCCTTAGAATTTTTAGGATATTTCTTGACTATCTTTTTAAGGTAGACCCCCATTTCCCTGGTTTTTTCAATATAGGTTTTAATCTTTCTTTCTTTCTTATAGGATAGCCTGAGACGATTCCATGCCCTTACTTTTTGATTGAGGGTATGGCCCTTTTTCGTTATTATTTGAAGATATAGTTCACGGGCCCTTTTATAATCTCTTATTGATTCAAAATCTCGGGCCACACGATAAATATTAAACTTGGATATTCGCGGGCTATAGCGCGGGGAGATTTTGTAAAGGCCTTTAAGATAGGCGGTTCTTTTATTATATTTTATCGCATCAAGAAGCATTGCTTCCTTTTCTCTTTTGCTGTCTTGATATCTGGATAATTTGGAAAGAAAAAACGCCTGGTACTTTTTTACTTTTTTTTCCCTCGCCAACTCATAAGAAATTTTAAAATAATCCTCTTTGGCCCAGCTTGGGACTTTATTCCCTTTAGTCCGCCATATTTTTTTAAGCTTTACTTTAGAATAGCTACAAGATCTCAACTCATGAATAAAGGCCAAATCCTTTAAAGGAAAACTCTTTTCACCAGCAAGTTCTCGAAACAATTTACAACTTAAATTAGATCTCCCTCCCGCCTTGGCCTGGAGATATTTTTTGGCCCAAATTTCCTCCCTAGATAGCTTTTGATAATTCGTCTCTGATAGGGAGCTTTTTATCTTTTCCAACTGTAGTTTGGAGGGTGGAAGTGTTTTTCCCAGGCATGAGAAGCTAAAAGAGAGGAAGAAGAGCAGTTTTTTGATTATAAACTCCTAATATTACTTAGATCTTAAGTACTTTAGATCCTCTTTGCAATAGTGGAAAATATTCATTTTCTTTGATAATTTCCCCTTCTTATTATATGAAAGGGCCTCCATGAAATTATATAAAAATAAAACAGTACTTTTCACTTCGCTAGGTTGTTCTAAAAACTTAGTGGACTCTCAAGTTATGCTGGGCCATTTAGGGCTAGATGGTTTTGAAATAGTCTCTAAGGCAGAAGAAGCGGAAGTCATCATAGTAAATACCTGCTCTTTTATCGAGGCCTCCAAAGTGGAATCGATTGAAGTTATTCTAGATTTGGCAGAGTATAAAAAGTCAGGTGTTGGAGTCTGTAAGGCCCTAGTAGTGTCTGGGTGTCTTCCTCAACGCTACTCTGAAAAACTTGAAGAGGAGATGCCAGAAGTTGATCTTTTTATTGGTACCGGTGAGTATCATAAAATAGTGAATCTACTTAAGGCCTTTGAAGACGGTGCTCTGACGGCCAAATCTTTTGTGGAGATCCCTAAGTTTATTCATACTGAATTTGACCCAAGAATCAATACCTCTCCTTTTTACACAGCATGGCTTAAAATATCAGAAGGCTGTAATAGAAACTGTACCTTTTGCATCATTCCCACCATCCGGGGAAAGCTTAGATCAAGAAGCGTGAGCTCTCTTGTTACAGAGGCTGAAAACCTGGCAAAAAATGGTGTTAGGGAACTCAATCTAATATCTCAAGACCTTTCAGATTATGGTTCTGATCTTGAAAATGACAATCTTTTAGAACTTCTTGCTGGTCTAGAAAGTGTAGATGGTATCGATTGGATTCGACTTTTCTACTTTTATCCGGATGATTTAACCGATGAGGTAATGGATAAAATGGCAAACTCCAAAAAAATCTGCAGTTATTTGGATATGCCAGTACAACACTTTTCAGACAATATCCTTAGAAAAATGAACCGCAAGATTACTGGTGGTGAGATCTTATCCAAGATAAAAACACTAAGAGAAAAGATCCCAGGAATTATTCTTCGAACTTCAATCATTGTTGGCTTTCCCGGTGAAACGGAAGAGGACTTTCAAACTTTGATTAATGGAGTTAAGGAAGCAAAATTTGAACACCTAGGAATTTTTAGATACTCCGACGAAGATGGAACACCTGCTTTTAAAATAAATCCAAAAGTTGATCCTGACGTAATTGAAAAGCGTTTTGATGCTCTCCATGAAGCGCAAAAAGAAGTGGTTAAAGGAAAAAACGAAAAAATGCTTGGGAAAACCTTAAGTGTTTTAATCGAAGGTCACCACGATGAGACAGAGCTTTTAATTCAAGGCAGACACACTGGCCAGGCACCTGAAATAGACGGAAAAGTAATCATAAGTGATACAAAAGATATCCCCTTAAAAGTAGGGGATATCGTCAATGTGTCTATCAATGAAATTCAAGACTACGACCTGGTGGGCGAAATCTCTCTATAATCCACCTTCTGGATACGAATACGCTGGGTCGTTACACGTTCCGCCTCCGCCCTGACTTTGATCATCCCAATCGTTAAATGAGTTCGCTGGAAATCCCTGCGGATCAGAACCAGCTGGGTCATCCATTAAAGATCCATCAGGCCATGGAGGGTCAACCAAATTCATTACATCAATTTGGTTAGCTGGTCTAAAGTTCCAATCCCAATCTCTAATTAAAAGTCTGATTCTGGCCCTAACGTTTCTGGCACCATCGAGGCATCTGTAATCATAGACCCCGTTTCCACCGGCAAAGGGATTATTAGCTGATTGGAGCGGATCATTAGGGTCAGCATTTCTCCCTACATTGGTCCACATATTTATATCATATTCGTAATCATTACCTAACCAAGCTGGTGGAGGTATTGGATTGACATCGCTACCGTAAGGAGTACATTGGTTTAACCTAGAGTAGTTACTAAGGTATAGGTTGGATGCATACCCTTTACTTTTCGGGGAGGCGTAAGTGAAGGTTATTTCCTCTACTCCTCCTACTGGGATAACAGCTCCAAAAGCATCATTTCCAAATCTATTGGTTAAAAAGCTTTGAGGAAAAGTTTCCAAATCTTTGGCAGGACCTGCGATACAATTTATCTGGTCACCACCACATGGAACGGGTTCAGCAATAATTCCTGGAACATTATCACAAGTCGCATTATCGGTCCAAACACCATCAGTAGTCCATGCTCCATCTGATGTATCACACATCGACCTGTTAGTCGCCGTACCGATGACATCGCCAATATCGTCAGTGCATTCCCCGTAATTATTCTCACAATCGGTTCGCGTATCCTCGGTGGTTCTCAGGTAGCAGGTACCCTGAACAAAGACATGACTTGAGTTCCATGAAAGACCTCTTGGGTCCTCTAAGCAAGTGTCACGAACAAAAATGGTGCCATCACTACACTGGGCATTGTTATTAAAACAGTTTTCATAAGTATCATCAGTTGTGGGGTTAACTGGGGGATTTACATCTCCTGGATTAACACAGGCATCTACCACTGCATAATTTCTTTGTAAAATAGGGACTTCGCCTGTATCACAATTTGGGCCGCCATCATCTGTGTAATTACCAAT
>SMWT01000082.1 GCA_004356615.1 Deltaproteobacteria bacterium
CATTAGTTAAAATTCCATCATCAACTTCGATTTCCACAGAAGTTGAGTTTACAAAACTTTCCGAGCCTGCAAGTTGTCTACAGTTGGTGTCAGTAAAAAGAAAAACTGATGCTCCGATGGTTATATTGCTGACGACAACAAAGGGATTTAAGCTGGCACCAGTATTTATCGGGACATCTATAAAAAGTTCTGTTTGGCCCGTTTGAAATGAATAGCTGGCCGAGGAAGTTGAGCAGTCAGAAGACTGTCCATCTCTTGAGGTGGTTTTGCTGTAATAGGTGTATATGCCATCCGCAGTCAGGGGCAGGGAGGTTACGTAGGCGGAAGTATTGTTTTGTGCTACCACTGAGCCCTTTAAGGTTTCTTCGCTGCAAGTACTGCTCAAATAAATAGCTATTGTATTTCCAATTTGAAAATTGCCCTCAATTAAAAATCTAGGAGTAGGGTCGCTTGAAGGCGAGGTGGTTAAGGTCAGCATGTTTTGTGGTGCCCGCAACCCCTGCGTTGCTCCTTGCATGCTAACGGAATCTAGCGAAGGCCTACAACTTAGGAGTAGCGCAAATAGAAAATATAAAGCAATTTTTAGTCTGTCCATTTTGGTCCGAAATCCGTTTCAGGTACTGAATATCTTTCGGAAATATGGAGGGGAAGTTAAAGAAAATTGCTTTATTTAAGGAAGGGTAAACCCTTCCTTAAAAGTATTTATCTCAAGAATTGTTCAAGCTCTAGAGAGGCATCACTCTTTTCATCACGATATTTAACAATTAAAGCGCAATTAAGGGATAATCCCTGAGCGTGGGCCCATTCATTTTCTTTTTTAACAGGCCTGGTTCCAGGTATAACCACGGCATTTTCCGGAATGGCCTCACCTTTTTCGAGCACGCGTTTATTAACCAGGTCATAAATAGGCACAGACTTGGATAAAACCACTCCGGGAGCAATAACGGCCCTTTTTCCCACTAGGATGCCTTCAACTAAAATGGATCCAGCGCCAATAAAAGCATCGTCTTCAATAATTACCGGCCGCTCGCCAATGGGTTCTAACACACCACCGATTTGTACACCGGCACTAAGGTGAACATTTTTTCCAATTTGGGCACAGGAGCCAACTAAAGAGTTGCTATCCACCATGGATCCCTCTCCCACATAAGCGCCAATATTAATGTAGGACGGAGGCATGATGATAACCCCAGAGGAGACATAGGCACCTTTTCTGACGGAACTTCCCCCTGGGACAAGGCGAATATTATTTTCTGCTGTGAATTTTTGGGGTAAAAGATTGTGCTTGTCCACAAAACCTTCCCACTCTATCAATTTTCCCGCTTTAAAGGCATCCAAGATTGCGCGTTTTACATCCAAGTTAACTTTCCATTCACCGTTTTCCTTGTAGGCCGCTCTTAGGTTTCCTTTTTCAAGCTCCTCTAAAGTGTTTTCCCAGTTCATAGTTCTTTTTCTCCTGTACTAAGGTTGCTTACCTTTTCATGGGCCCAATTTAATTTGCTTTGGTCAAAACTTTCCAAATGACTGAGTGGTGCCCGAAGATGAGGGAATTTAATTTTTCCCTTTAAATTTAGTAATGCTTTTGCCGGGATGGGGTTGGAAACTAAAAAAAGTGTATCACAACATTCCTTCCAGGTTTTTATATCAAATGGTGTTTTTTCCAAACACCATTTGGTGATTTGATGAGTTTTAAAAGGCCACACATTGGAGGCCACAGAGATGAGCCCATAAGCACCGTGGGGAGCAAAGTCCGGTAACATTCCATCATCTCCACTGTAGATTTTTGCATTGGGGGCCGCCTCACGGTATTTTTTAAATTCCTCAACGGAACCAGAGGCCTCTTTGATGCCCCAGAAATTGGGGTGGGAGCTTAGCTCGGCAACGGTATCAAGGCTAAGAGATGTACCAGTTCTAGAGGGGACATTATATAAGATAACCGGTTTTGTACTCATATCCATTAAGGATTTAAACCAATGAGTCTGACCTATGGTTCCTGGTTTTGCGTAAAGGGGGGTGACTAACAAGTAGCAATCAAGAGGAAGGGTTTCCAGGTGTTTGATCCACTCCTTAGTTTTTTTAAGATTAACCCCACCCACACCGGCCATTAACGGAACATCAAGGGACTGATTACAAACAAAGTTTAGAATTTCTTTTTTTTCATTTTCATCCAAGTTTAACGATTCCCCCGTGCTTCCAAGAATTAAAATTCCATTTCCCGCTTTGTTTTGCTCATCTAGGAGAGTTTGAAGCGATGGGTAGTCTACTTCACCATTTTCCAGCATAGGCGTAACTAGTGCCGTCCACAGAGGGAATAGAGATAGATCTTTCACTTAAGTATCCTTTGTAAAATCAGTTCCTGAAAATCAATTAAACCATAAGGCAATTTTTCTTTTAATACTTTCTCGGCCGCCCATAAGGCCCCCTGGGCAAATATTTTTCGATCAGTTGCCTTATGCTGGATGGAGATTTCCTCAAAAGGGGTTGATAAGTCCAAGCTGTGGGTACCTACTTCATCTCCCATACGCGTGCTAGTTATAGGAACCTTTAGGCCTAGCCATTTTTCCCAGGATAAGGCCGTTCCACTAGGTGCATCTTTTTTATCAGTATGATGTATTTCACTTAGTTTTAAGGAGTAGTCATCAAAAAGAGAGTCGCATTTTCCAACTACCGCTAGCATCCCTTTTATGATGGCCATCCCAAGACTAAAGTTAGAGGCCGCTACCCAAGTAAGTTTTTCATTTTTTAATTTTTGATCAAGATCTTTTGGCCAGTCAAAACCAGTACTGCCGGTGATCACTGGAATTTTACTCTCCATAAGTAGAGGGAGGTAACTTTCAAAAGGTTTTCCAGGTAAAAAGGATATGATGACATCGTGGTTTTTAAGTGTTTGTAAGGTAGGGGGGTTGCTGCGGTCAAAAACCGTAATATTGTCTGAGCTTAGCTCTAAGACCCTTCCTCCTGTTTTTCCCTTGCCAAGTAATGCGATGTTTTTCATAGGGCGTGATTCTCCCTGAGTTTGGCCCTATTTGTCTACATACTTACTTCGTATATTCCTAATTTTGTCTAACCTAATTAATAGTAACTAGTAAAGAAGGCAATTCTGCGGGGCCTAGCGAGGAAGCAGGGTAGGCCCATCGCATTATACTAATATGACTGTACTTCTAGTAAGTAAAAAACAATTTTGTGAAATCCCAGTTTTCATTATAATGGGAGTACTAATCACATTTATCCCAAGGAGGGGGTATGAAGAAACTTTTACTATTTTCATTAATAGCACCCTTGTTATTTGTTTATGCAAATATTGAGGAAGAACAAGGAAACAAGTCACTTCACCACGATCGCTATACCGGAATTCTTTATTCAGATGAGGGCGGTGGGTGTATCCCCGGAGGTGGTGGCGGCAGCGGCGGTGACCCTACTGATCCACCCATTCCGCCTGTGCCACCAAAAAGTTATTCCATGGCCGGTGGTAAGTTAGGTATCATCGCATTTAATAGGAAGAAAAATGGGCGTAAAATTAAATATCATATGAGGACAAAAGGTGTTGAGGGAATTACCGGAGTCCACCTTCACTGTAGAGACATCGCTGGTAACGATGCTGGTGTGGGCGTCACCTTGAAAAAAACCGGTTGGTTTGATCACGGTTGGGAAGATGCCACCGGTTATATTAAATCTCCAGATGAAGATAATCCCTGTGATTGGTCAAGTTTGGATGATATTCACAAATCAATTGAAAATGGAGAGGCCTTTATCAGGGTAAAAACTACAGGAAATCCCGACGGCGAGCTTAGCGGTGATCTTCAATGCATTGGTTTTTATAATACAGACTGGTTTTAATGGAGAGATACTTTCTGGCCGCTTTTGGCCTAGTTTGGGCGCTTTTCATTATTCTTTCAAGGACAGGGGTGATTCCCCTGTTTTCAGATCGAGGGAATGAAATAATTTGGGGCCTCATTTTGGCCCCAATTTTTTGTTTGTTTTTCGTGGTTTATTATTACTTTAAAAGAGATGAATTTTAATTAATCTTTAAATTGCAATAAAGACTGGCCTTTTTTAGTCTTATTTTAGCGCTTCTTGTGCTGGAGTAATGGAATTCTTTTTCACTTTTGGCCTGTTTTCTAAAAGGCCCCTTCTTCTTTTTTAAAGAAAGACCTAGGCGCACTTCTTCTCTTTTGAAGTCATAAATAGCGAAAACGCTGGCATTATGCTTTTTAAAGGCCATTTCGCCATACTTTTTGCTTTGACCTTTGAAGGATAAGGGAACTGTAAAAGTTTTGGTTTTGTTTTTTACTCTCATGGTACAAGAGGTAGAAATATCTTTATCAAGATAGAAATAAGAAAATTCTTTATCTAGTCTTTCATTATCTCTAAGATTGAATTCCACAAGTATCCAGTTTTTTCCTTTTTTAGGCCGGAAAGTATAGCTAAAATTATTGTCCCAATTTTTAAGCTTGGATGAATCTAGATTATTATTTTTGAAAAAGAATTGCACAGATTTAAGCTGTTTTAAATTCCCAGCAGCAGTCTTTAAAGAGATAGAGACCTTTCCCCCTGAGAGCTTGTTAACCCATAGACCTACATCATTTAATTTAAAGCGCGTGTATTTTGTAGGATATACTGAGTTAATACCATTTATATCCCCTTGAGTAAGGTATTCTCTATTTTGTCTGAAGGTAGCACCGTTTTTTCGGGTCATGGTTGGACGGTTGTTACTACTAAAGGCAAAGGAACCATAATGCATAATAGAGTCAAAGTTATAGGTCCCGTGCCTTGAGCCTCTTACTTTGTTGAAGTTATGCCGGTGAGAAGATGCAACATTTTTTAGATTTATATTTATGTATTGGTCCCGATCTTCTCTAGATTGTTCATGCTCAATTCCTGAGGCATGAAATATTTCATGGGCCACGGTTATTTTTCCCCAACATCCACGGGCCAGGTTTATTTCTTGTCTGCCTCCCTGTTTTCCAACATAACTAAAACAACCCTTATGTCGACTAGTAAAGGTGATGTAGCTTTTGTCCTTGGAGGTTCTTTTTTTGAAAACTAGGTTGGTCTTTTTTGATAATAATGCAATCCCTCTTTTTACGGCATTTCTTAAATTGTTGTAGCTTTTATCGGAAGAAGATATCTCCCAGGGGATAATCCCGTTTTTCCATTTTCTTTTACCTCGATTGGGAGCAGATTTATCGCTCAACTTTTTTATAGCAATATCACCTTCAACAATGACAAAATCCTTTTCCCTGGCATAAAGCGATGTACTTAAAAGTAACGCTAATGATAAAAAAACCTTCATAGTTGTTTACCTCTTTAAAAATTAGCAACAACCTTTTCATAGTTGATTTGTAAGTCAATTTGCATTCTGTCTTAAGATTGATAAAATAAAATTTATTTTGTTCTGCGTTTTTCGCAGACATTAATAAATAAAAGTAATGATTAGTCGATAGGTGTCTAGAGGTGTGCAATATGAAGAAAATAGCTTTTATCCTAATTTTATTTAGTTTGGGCCTTGGAGATGCATTTGCTCAAGGGTCTTTGTCCTTTGGTGATGAAGACCAAGGTTATGGCGGCGATCAGGGTTATGGTGATCAGGGTCAGCAGGGACAAAAAAAAGGCGGGACAGGATTAGAGCGAAAAAACCTCAGTGACTCAATGAAGGTTGATCATGGTGACCTTACCACATCAGAAAAATGTAAAACAATATGTAATATGAGCTTTTCAACTTGCTATCGCATGAAATCTGACAGAGGCCAATGCTATAAAGAACAACAGGAATGCCTAGGAAAATGTGGTGGAGACCAAGAGGCCGGATTTGGTGAGGATCCCTCTGGCGGTGGTGGAGAATACGGATTCTAAATTTTTCCTTTACGAAATCAACTAAATTTTGGAAACTGCGTGCATGATGAAGTTAGGTATCATCGGTTGGCGCGGCATGGTAGGATCGGTTCTTTTAGACCGGTTAAATGAGTGTGGTGACCTAGATATATTCAATACAACGCTATTTTCCACCTCTCAAACAGGTAGAGGGCCTTTAGGGGAGCTAAAAAGCTCTTTTGACTATGATGCTCTTGCTTCCATGGATATTATTATTTCTTGTCAGGGGAGTGAGTACACTAAGGAAGTGCATCCACTGCTTAGAGGAAAAGGATGGAACGGCCATTGGATCGACGCATCATCACATCTTCGTACGATGAAAGATGTTCCAATTATTTTAGATCCTATTAATCGAAAGGACATTGATGCTGCTTTAAAAAATAATCAAAAAGATTTTGTCGGTGGCAACTGTACTGTTTCTCTGATGATGTTGGCACTAGGAGGTCTTTTTTCTAGAGATTTAGTTGAATGGGTCAGTTGCGTGACCTACCAGGCGGCATCAGGAGCTGGATCTGCTCAACTTAGAGAATTGTTTTCCCAAATTGCTCATTTAAAAGAGATGGATCTTTCTGGAGATATTTTAAAGCTCGAAAAGGAAGTTACTGGAGCACTTTCACATTCAAGTTTTCCTATAGAATCACTTCAACATCCTTTAGTAGGAAACCTTCTTCCATGGATTGATAGCGAAGTAGAAGATGGGATGAGTAAAGAAGAATGGAAAGGTGCATTTGAAACCGCTAAAATTTTAGGTAAATATATACCGGTGGAAAGTTTATGTGTACGGGTTGGCGCCTTTCGGTGCCATTCACAGGCACTGACAATTAAATTAAAAGAAGACCTCCCCTTAGATGAATTTGAAAATTTAATAAATTCTCATAATGAGTGGGCAAGAGTTATACCAAATAATAAGGCAGATACCTTAAAGCACCTCACTCCAGTGGCCGTCTCGGGGACCCTGTCCATACCTGTGGGAAGAGTTCGTAAATTATCCTTTGGGCCTGGTCATTATAGCTTGTTTACTGTGGGCGATCAGTTGCTTTGGGGAGCGGCCGAGCCTTTGAGAAGAATGGCACGAATAATTCTAGATTTTAAAAACCAAGGCCTAAGGAGGGACTATGAGCTTAGCAGATCTCCCTGATCATCGTAGTGGGACCAACTATCAGCAAAAGTGTATCTACTTATTAAATATGATTAGGTATAAAAACAAAGAAATGTACAAAAAGCTTAGGAAAGAGTTCGAAATGGAGGTGACCGTGGATGAAACCTTTGAATTCTATAAAAAGCTTCAACTCGAAATTAAGAAGTAATTATTACCATCAATCTTGGGCCAAACTTTCAAATATGGTAAATTGAACCCATAAATTGGAGGCATAAAATGAAACTTTTACTAGTAATTTCAATACTTTTTACATCATCACTTTTTGCATCAGGCGATCTCTATGAGGATTGTTTAGATAAGGTTTACTCTATCCACCATGTACAGGTTCAAGAGGCACAAGAGACCCTTAGAAGGGAAACTGAGGAGTGTTATCGCTATCCTATGGGTGAGAGATACCACCAGTGTCAGGGCAAGGCCCAAAGCAAATATGAAGATGCTATCGATAGTGCCGAATCTAGGTTAAAACAGAGCAAAAAATCTTGTCTGAAATTCCCTTGGATTTAAATGAATCCTGATGGTTTACTCTTTGTTAGTTACTTGAAAATTGAGGTAGGAAATATGGCAAAAGTTCTATTTGGTGCGGGGTGTTTCTGGGGTGTTGAAGAGGCCTTTAAAAAACTGGAAGGTGTCGTTGAGACCAAGGCCGGTTACTCAGGGGGGACTTATCCTAATCCAACCTATGATGATATTTGTCGAGGGGATACCGGGCACGCGGAAGTGGTTAAGGTCGTCTATGACCCCGAAATAATCTCTCTTGAGGAGCTTTTAAATTGCTTTTGGGAAATTCATGATCCTACCACCCTAAATCGACAAGGCCCTGATATAGGCCATCAGTATCGCTCTGCTGTATTTTGCTTTAAAGAGGATGATTTAGAGCAGGTGATGAGATCTAAGGAGCGAATAGAGAGCAAACTAGACACCCCGGTGGTAACTGAGGTGATGTTAGTTAAGGATTTTTATGAGGCAGAGGAATATCATCAATGTTATTTCGAAAAGAATAAATAAGATTCGGAGATTCCTAAGCGAAATTAATTAAATTAATCTCTCAGTTGGGCCCTGAATTCTGCAAAATATCTATGATTTCCGCTAAGGCCTTTCCGGAAGATAAAAGAACTTCATAACGTTTCTGTTCTTCATCTGTATGAGAACGGCCCATTATCATAAGATGTCCTTCCTCATTTCTCAGGATATCTTTGGCCTTCTGGAGATGCTCAAGAGCACTCATCTCTCCCTTTGATGTAGTACCAGGGTAGGACATAATCTTTTTTGGCGCTTCTCCATGACAAGCACAAACAAACATTAAAAGAAATAAGATCATTATTTTCACTAAACCTTCCTTTATTAGATTTTAGGTGAACTCTCTATAACCTTGCCGTATAATAATCTTGAATACAACTTAACTAGGCAAGGATAAATGAAATATATCGGTTATTTAAACATTCTGATTTTATTACTTGGTTGTAACAAAATAACCTCTTTATTTGGGCCAAAGATAGGGGGAGAGGACAACCCCATATCAATCTTTTTTCCCCGGCCAATTAGTGGCGATATGGCCCCTGATTTTTCACCTTTAGTTAAATATTTAGAACAACAAACAGGACTTTATTTTAAAATTACCATCCCAAAGTCCATGACTGGAATGGATGATGGATTTTATAATAAAATAATTGATATTGCCCTTGTTCCTCCCCTCAAATATTTGGATTTAAGCAAAGACTATGGTGTCACGGCCAAACTAAAGATTTTAAGATACAATAAAGATTACTATCAAAGTATGTTTATTATTAACAAAGAATTTGAAGATGAAATTAAAGACCTTTCAGATCTTAAGGGAAAAACTATCGCCTTCACTCATCACGATTCCGCCTCGGGATATATCATTCCCCATGAAATTTTATATATAAGAAAGATTGTTCCTAAAGATATTTTATTTGCCTTTTCCCACAAAAATGTCGTCAACTTGGTTTACAAAAAAGAAGTAGAAGCAGGTGTGACTTTTTATCAAGATCCAGGCCCAGGGGGAGAACTTCGGGATGGTAGATTTTTAATTAAAGACAAGTATCCCGATGTCGCCGATCAAATTAAAGTTTTATATGTATCAGGAAAGATCCCCAATGACCCTTTAGTGTTTCGCAAAGAGTTTCCTGAGAAAATAGGAGAGGAATTTCTAAGCACTTTTTCAAGTTTTTTAGAAACTCCTGAAGGCAAAAATATTTTTTCTACCGCCTATAATGTCGAAGGGTTCCTCCCCACTGATGATATCGAATATGATGATCTAAGAATGCTTATGAAGGAATATTTTAAGGACTAATTTCTGCTTTCATTTCTCCTGGTTTATTAAGATAAATTAAGTTGTCACTCGGCCAGATTACCAGGCCTTGCTTTACTCCATCCACCAAGTGTTCAAACGATCTACCGCCCCTGATAATCGCAATTTTAAGATCTATTAAAGAAAACCTTCGGTTGTAAGACCACAACAAGGCGGCCACCCCGCTTACATACCCAGCAGAAATGGAGGTTCCTGATAACTCCTCATAGTGTTTATTAGAAGGAATCATCGTTTTTATTTTTATATCCCAAATGGCCAGAGGACCCTTTTCGGAAAAGGAAACCAGACAATCGCCCCCACAATCTATCAGTTCAATTTTTGACATTGTCTTTTTTTGATTGGTCTTAAATTCTAGTAAAGAATATTTACCACCGGCCCATTTAACTTTGGGCAAATCCATTTCTCTCTCTTTTAACTCACAAAAGTTTGAGGGATATACCAAGGTGGGGGAGGGTATATCCAGACAATTCTCATTATCTTTTAAAACTTTCCATCCTGGGCCAAACATCCCGAAGTCTAAATCATCTTCAAAAAACTCACCTATTCCTGCCCCTAAAATATCAGCTCCAGGTGCCGCCAAATCCACCACCTCACTGCCAAAGTTGGAAAAGCTCGAAAGCTCTGAATCCCTATTTAAAGAGGCCACACATAAAAGACCGCTCATCTCAAAGGAACAGGGCCAAAATTTTTTCTCATTTAAATCTACTCCATAATTACCGGCAGGAGTTACAACCAAGGAGCCAAGTCTTGTGGCACGAGCGAGCTCTTCTTTTAAAAGAAGATCCTCAGGGCCAAATCTTCCAAAGCTTAGGTTTAATATTCTGGCCCCATTATCAGTGGCAAACCTTATTCCTCGAACAATTTGCAAAGTAGAACCCTTACCAAAATTATCCAAAACTTTAAGCGCCATTATCGTGGCCCGCTGGCAAATACCAGAAATCCCTCTCGAGTTATCTCCCACGGCCCCAATCAAGGAGGCCATATAAGTTCCATGGCCATTAAAATCCACAGGTCTTTGGGATTGATCGATAAAGTTAAAACCAAAAGCGCAGCTCTCCTTGATTTCACCATTTATATATTTACATTCTCTTTTTTGCCAAAATGTATCTCTTAAATCCTCATGATCGAAGTTCACCCCTGTATCTAAAATGGCCACTGGAATACGCTGGCACTCGGTCACTTCGGCCCAAATTTTTTTCATAGAATCATTATTAAGTGCCCAGTGCTTTTCCAGTTTTGGATCATCGGGGAACTGAACCTCATAGGTGAAATTTTCCTGCACAGATTGTATTAATGGGTATTTGCTCAATTTCCTGTCAGTTTTTATAAAAACAGGACTTTTAAAAAAATTCTCATCATCTATTTCTTTGCCCCAAACCGACTCAAAAAAGTCACCATCAATAAACTCATTAAACTCTTCAATGCTGGTGTCTTGATCAAATTTTACGATAAATTCTCCGGCACTTGCCAGGGGAGGAATAAGTAGTAGGAATATTAAAAGTTTTAACATTTCCTAAAATTTTATCATTTAAGAGGGGAAAGATTGATTGCGGGAAAT
The DNA here is from genome assembly GCA_004356615.1 of Deltaproteobacteria bacterium. Taxonomy (GTDB): domain Bacteria; phylum Bdellovibrionota; class Bacteriovoracia; order Bacteriovoracales; family Bacteriovoracaceae; genus SMWT01. The sequence goes on from SMWT01000082.1 coordinate 10,918, forward strand.
TATTTCTTCATAAGCTTAAGTAGATCAGTATAAAGCTTCATAACTCCTGGTTTTACCTTAGGAATCGTATTTCTGGCGGCCCGCTCGGATTTTTTGAGAAACTTATACGGCCATTTCCTTTGGATTTGATTAACAACCCAGGCGGGAATGGTCCCACCAGGCTCTGCATGGATCTTAAAATCTATATAAGTCTGATTGGGATTAATTGGCCTTAGGGAGAACTCACCCCAATTTATTATTGCCCTTATATAATCCTTATTAGGTGGATAACCTTTCATCTTAACTGAATAAGTCAAAACCTTTAATACCTTATTTTTTCTATCTAAATATAGCTTATTGCGAAGAACCATATCTCGATCTTGCGCAGGCCAGGGAATATCATCTGCCTGATAGGTTATGGCCTCAGTATCAGAGATATCTTTTATAACGTATTTATCAATAAGCTTTGGTGACCATTCCTTCATATCTTCTATATTTCTGTATAGGGTCAAATATTTAGTAATGTTACCCTCTAATACACCGCGAGCTCTAAAGGCCTTAAAATTGCTATTTGGCACCTCTGCGATGAGTATTTCAAAGCCATCGCGGGAAAATACCTTATGCCACTCTCCAATAATTTTTATTCGATTAAATTCTTTGTTTTGACCGAAGACAAGGGCGGGAAAAATTAAAAATAATAACCATTTATACATAACGAACATATCGAACTTTTTCCAGAATTCTAAAGGACTGGATCAATTAATTTACTCGGAATTCGGAGAAATATAGCATGTCTATTTGGGTGTGGGTCAAGGTCTTTTTGAAAATCTTTTTTATCTCAGCTTTGAGATTGGCCATCCCTGTTTCACCTAGGATCTCATCTGGTTTTAAAATATTTAAGTAGGCAATGATCTGGTTTCTAAGGGTATTTTTCTTTAGCGAAATCTCCTCGTATTGCCTGCCTTCTTTTACCTCAATCACCGGTCTGACTCGTACATATCTGCGAGGTCCGTCGTACTCTGCTAGGTTGGTTACGATCAATTCAAATTTAACAAAATGGGCCCTATCTTTACTTTTAAATGCCTGGGACCTATGAGGGCCTTCTGTGAAATGGGTTGATTTAGTTTTGTGAGTTAATTGGGCCGAAAGAATATAAAGGCCTGCTAAGGTGTTAAAAAATAAAAACAAATACAAAAAAAAGTTTTTACCGGTTAAGTTAACCGGTTCTTTCTTTATTATAATGCTTTCTTCAATCTCTTCTTCCATAAAGATTCATTATAACAAAGAATCGAAAAACAATCCCCCCCCTGGGGAGGGGGGGCAAAAATTAGAAGCTAAGACCAGAGGTTGAAGTCTGTTCTTGGTCCATAGACTCTTCAGAGGACACCTGAGCTACTGGTTGATCACCTGCTGCAGGCCCAAGGTCAGCAAAAGGCATGGTTTCTGCCTCTAGTTCCTTGATGTAGCCAGAGAAGGTTCCCTCAGTAGATCTGATGATTCTATACAGAGATTCTTCCATACCATTTTTGGCCTTCTTGGTCTCTAGAAGAGATAGAAGTTGGATTAATGTCCTGTAAGTAATGTCGTCTTTGGTCTTGTTGTCAATAACAACAATGTCCTGTCCTGCTCTAATTAACTCAGAAATTTCATCAAGAGTTATGTAACAACTTTGCTGCGTGTCATACAGTTTTCTGTTAGCATACTTCTTAATTGTTCTCTTCTTTTCCATGGTTTATCCTCCCATTTGCATAAAGATTATTGCTAGGCATTTTCAAGTAATGCAGCTTTATAACAGCATAATTTTCCTGGTGTCTAGAATGACTCGAGGCAATTCCACTTACATCTTCTTACTTCAATTCTCCTATGCAGTTTAGAATAATTTTTAAATTCTGAGGTATAATAACAATGAACAATTTTCTAGGAGGGAAGATGTCTAAAAGAAATAAGAATAACGACAAGATTCTAAGAAAACTCATGCTTGAGAGATACAGCAAAGAGCTTCAAGGGTTAAAACTTAGCGGTAAGGAAAAGTACAAACCCAAAATTGGCAGAAAGATTAAACGACTAACAAAGAAATTAGATGGGGTCGCCTAATGACATTTTTTTTGAACAAAGGGATTGATGTTACCTTGTCGTTTTGAAATTTTTTGCGCCCTCATACATTCTTCTTTAGAAACAGGATCTAATCTAGACCATCTCTCAAGAAGCTTTTTGGTGTTAGGGGGAAGTTGTATTTTTCCCGGATAGGCACTCTCCATATAAAAATAAATACGGGCCACATCTCCTTTGACATAATTAGGCGGATCGAAGTGATTTCCAATAATTTTTAAATCACATGATCCAAATTGAGGAACAAAGGTGTGAACTTCAGCGGGTACTTGTCCCTTTTTAATCGCATTTACCGCCCCAATTGCGGGGACGATATTATATAAATCACCCTCCATCCTGCGAAAAAGCTCATCTACTTTTCTGGCGCATTCAATTCCCTTAAAAGGTTTTTTCTCCAAAAGATTTTCATAATAACTGCGACTATAATTCATGGACCGCATTCTCGACCTGCTTGGAAAATCGGCCACTCTTACACATTTTGGATGCCCTTCATTCCAGGAAATAAATTTGGGGCCAAAGACTTTAGGGGAGACGACATGAGACCATTCGATTCTTTTCTGTCTCCTGGGATAATAGTCAAAAGTAAAATCACACTTTCTGATTCTCTTTCTCTTGTAGGGACATCTGCAAAAAAAGGTATTACCCATTTTGCCAAAGGAATCGTTTAAAAGATCTTTTGCCTGGCCTATATCCACCACGCCGAGGTTTTGCGCCCAGGCAAATTGAACAATAAAAAAAATGGTGATTGCTTTTAACATTACTATTGTCGGGGTTTCAACCTGGAAAGGGTTTTTTCCACCCGGGTTTGATTGCTCATGCCAATCTCTACTCCAATAATTTTGGTAATCGATATGGCCCCAAAAGTTCTAGAGTCGAGAGAATGATCTCTGTTATCGGCCAAAACGTAGATATGGCCAGCGGGAATAGATTGTAACCGATAGGATTCTTTTTCTATTTTAGCAGGATCTTTAACGATTACGTAGATGATCCCTTTTATATTGCTCTTAAAATATTCAAAGTTTATAAGGTTTAGCTTGGAGTTTCCATTTTGTAGGGGCTCCAAGATTTCCATTTTTCCGTTGATAAAAACATCTTTGTTTTTTATTTCAATTTCATCACCAGGAAGTCCCATAACTCTGCCAAAGCCTATCTTTTTATTTTTTCCAGGAAAATAAAAAGCTATTACCTCGCCCAGTTGAATTCCTCCCTGACAGCTTAAACAAACTGACCTGGGATCCGTGGAGACGGTTAAAACATCATCAAAAAAATAATTAGGATACATGAAAAGAGAGGGGACTTTAAAGGCCCGATTTTTTGTAAAATCAAGTTCTCTAAGGCCTCCTTCATCTATATTAAAGGCCTCCATAAGATCTACAGATGCTAGACCCCGGTAGGCCTTTTTTTCTCCCATAAGGTTATTCAGCCACCTAGGGCCTTGGGTGATATGAATTCCAAGCACCATTACCAAGGGCAAAACAATGTAAAAAATAAGCCGATTCTCTTTCATTAAAGAGCATTTCGGCTTACCTGACTAAAACATTAGGTTATTTCAAAGTTTATTTATTTAACTTCGGCCTTACAGGTGAGAGCACCCTTGTAATAAGACCAGTAACAATGGGCCAAGAAACCGTGTAGGACAACCATAAATATTGCCAATGGAAGTCCACCAGGGGCCAGAAAAA
>SMWT01000083.1 GCA_004356615.1 Deltaproteobacteria bacterium
ACCGACCTCAAACATCGAGTTTGAGGAGGCAGATTTTTATTTAATCGAAAAAACCACTAAAAAATCCAAAAAAATATGTTTAAAAATGCCTACTTAAAGTCTATAAACTCTAAAATTTAACTCCATAAATGTCGATAATTAGAAGAATACGGTTACCCACATGGGGGATTAGTGGACGATAAAAAGAAAAAATTTTTACTTCCGGAAGAGAAACGGGCCAAGGAATATTTAAATAACCTTTGGCCGTTGCTTCCAGATGTGGCCCCACTTAAAGAATATTCAAAGTTATTTCTTACAGGCATTTCCTCCTACACCTTAAATGAACTAACACTAAGAAAATGTGCCAAATTTGTTGAAGATCGCTACAACTTTTTTCAGGATAGCGTTAAAAGTGATGGGCAATTAAAGGTCTATAAATTCAAAACAGAAGGAAAGGTTATCGTAGAGTGGGCGTTTTGGGACGCGGTTTACTCTATGGACACAATTCTTGGAATCTTAGAGGAAATTGGGGCCACTTCAACCTTTGAAATTTTTAAGAGCGTGGGAGTTGAGGTAAATGATAAGGGAGATATTCAAAAAATATATCCTCCTTGCATTGAAGATAAAAGAATGGTCGTAATTTATATAGAACTAAGACCTTTTGCCAGCGACACACAGATTGATCAATTAAGAGAAAGACTCAAAATCCACAGTATGGCCCTTAGACTGTCTAATAAACATCAAGGGGCCATTAGAAAAACAGTTAATACTCTTCAGTTAGAACTTTTTAAAGATAAAAAATTAAATGAAGAAGAAAGCGAATGGAATGATTTTTTATCATGGATGGAAGAAAATTTTTATTTTGTAGGTTATATTCCTTTCGAGTATAAAAATAATGAAGAATTACCAGACCCCGTTTTTGAACTTGGTCTAGGACTTTGTTCATCAGAATTTAAAAAGCTGGATTCCTTTGGGATCTTTGAAAACTTAACCAATCAGTCCCTTAAATATTTAAAACTTCCAGATCAATATTTTATCGGCAGCCTAGGAACTAAAAGCCCCATCAGAAGATTGGAAAATCTTATGAGGATTTGTTTAAGGGTGAATAAAGGAAAGGGGAAACTAATCGAGCATAACTTCATAGGGTTTTTAAGAAGTAATGCTCGTATAGAAAATATTCTCGAAATCCCGCTTATAAGGGTTAAGATCAAAAAGATCATAAAAAGACGAAATTTAATAAAAGAAAGTTACGGCTATAATCAGACTATACGGGGACTATCGGCCTTTCCTAAATATGAATTATTCAGGTTTCCTTTGGATGAGTTGGATTATATGGTAAAAAGCATCCTTTCCAAATATAAACCTCAAAATATGATGACGGTTAGTTTTTATCGAGAACTATTTAACCAAATGGTGATGATTATTGCCATCCCCAAAGACCTTTTTACCAGAACAACAATCGATAAGATAGAAAGTTACTTGGAAAAAAAGATTCCTCATTCCAGTTATGAATACATCGAAATCCATGGATATAAATTCTCTTTTTTAAATTTTTATTTTGATCTACTGGGTGAGGAAGACTGGACTTTTGACAACAAAGAGCTAGAAAAGAGCTTGGAAAACCTCATCAAACCATGGGAGCAGAAATTTCGCGTGGCCATGGTGGAAGAGTTTTCCGGAAACCTTGGTAATCAGCTTGCCGATTATTATTTCCCTTTGATGCCTCATCATTATATTGATAGGTCATCTCCTGAAGAGGCGGTAAGAGATATTGGCTATATAGAAAAACTTAGACATCAGGAAGGGATAAACTTTGAGCTTGAACCGTTCTTGAAGCCGGGTTCCAAATTTCACGATAACTGCTCTTTAATTCATATTTACAGTAAAGATAGGATTGATCTAATTTCCATTATGCCGGTCATGAAAAATCTTGGGATCTATGTTTACGATCAAATAGTTTCCCGGATTGGAGATGCCAATTTTACCGCTGCCTACGTTGGGTCTTTTAGGGTGGTGGATGCTAAAAAGAATAAAATAGATCCCACCATTTATAAAAAATTATTGGGAGACATACTATCTGAAATTTTTAAAGGTCGAACAGAGGATGACCATTTAAATGGACTAGTTCTGAAATCCCAGTTGGATTGGAGAGAAGTCAATGTTTTACAATGTTACAGAAACTTATACCTCCAAGTTAAAAATAAATATGACAAAGAAACAGTAAATCAAACCCTTTTAACCTATCCAAAAATTGCCAAGATCTTGGTGGAATATTTTAATGCCAAATTTTCCTTTGACCCAAGTTGGGGAGATAAGGAATTTAGAATAAAAAGCGTTCTTCCTGATCTGAAAAACAAATTTATTGATGAACTGCACGTGGTTAAGGGAATTGCTGAAGATAATATTTTAAGAAATCTACTTTATATAATAGAGGCCACTTTAAGGACAAACTTTTTTATTCCCAAGAAAAATCAAGAAACCTTTATCTCTATTAAAATTGATTCAGGGAAAATACCTTTCATGCCAAAGCCTGTTCCTTTCAGGGAGATCTATGTTCATGATGTGAACGTGGAAGGGACTCATTTAAGGTTTGGCCCCATCGCTAGAGGGGGACTTAGATGGTCCGATAGAGGTTTTGATTTTAGGAATGAAGTTCTAGATCTTGTTAAAACTCAGCAAAAAAAGAATGTGGTTATTGTTCCCGTGGGATCTAAAGGTGGGTTTTATGTAAAAAAACTTCCTAAAACCTATGAGGATTCTGTAGCGGAATCTAGAAAGCAGTACAAAATATTTATTCAGGGCATTCTCGATATTACAGACAATATGGATGCTCACCGGAAGGTCTTTCATCCTTCAAAAGTGATGTTTTACGATGAATCTGATCCCTATTTGGTTGTGGCGGCTGATAAGGGAACTGCTGCTAATTCTGATTTAGCAAACTCCGTTTCGGCCGACTATGATTTTTGGCTTGGAGATGCTTTTGCCTCTGGTGGCTCTGTTGGCTACGATCATAAAAAAGAAGGGATTACCGCAAGGGGTGCCTGGGAATGTGTAAAACTTCACTTTAAAGAACGTGGTAAAGATATTCAAAAAGAAAGACTTTCCGTGGCCGGTATCGGAGATATGTCCGGAGATGTTTTTGGAAATGGACTTCTTCTTTCTAAGACCATCGAACTTAAGGCAGCTTTCAATCATATACATATTTTTTTAGATCCTCATCCAGACCCAGAAGAATCCTGGGATGAGCGAAAAAGACTCTTTGACTTACCTAGATCAAGTTGGATGGATTACAATCCCCAACTTATTAGTGAAGGTGGTGGAGTTTTTGATCGGGCCGCCAAATCAATTGCTCTCTCCCCTCAAATAAAGGAAATACTTGGAGTTAAAAGCGATAAAATGACCGGTGATGAGTTAATCACCGCCATTTTAAAAATGAATATTGAATTATTTTGGTTTGGAGGTATTGGAACTTATATCAGATCCCCAGAGGAAACGGATTTAAGAGTTGGTGACAGGGCCAACGATGCCGTAAGGATAACCTCAGAAGAGATGAATGCCCAGGTTGTTGGAGAAGGGGCAAATTTAGGAATGACACAATTGGCACGGATTGGACTCAATCAAAGGGGCATTCAACTAAATACTGATGCTATTGATAACTCTGCCGGGGTTAACATGTCCGATTATGAGGTCAATATTAAAATCCTCCTGCAAAATCTATTAAATGAGAAAAAATTAAAAAGCATGGAAGAGCGAAATAAGGCGCTTGGAGATGCTACTGACCAGGTATCAGAATTAGTCCTAAGAAATAATAGATGGCAACACCGACTTCTTTCTATGGATATGATCAGATCTAAAACCACCTTCAGGTTTTATCGCGACTTAATTAAAAATCTGATTAAGGCGGGAATGGACGCTAAAAGTGAAAATATTCCCTCTACAAAAGAGTTAAAGCAGTGGGAAAATGCTAAAAAGTCCCTTCCAAGACCTGTATTGGCGCAAATTCAGGCCTTCGTTAAAATGGGCGTCTCTGATGCCTTACAAGAGTCAAGCCTTTTAGACGATCCATTCTTTGATAAATTTTATAAAAGTTACTTTCCTGAACAAATAACTAATGAGTTTGAACAGGAACTGGCAAATCATCCTCTGAAAAAACAAATAATCGCCACCGTCCTAACCAATAAAATTGTTAACCAGGTAGGGTCTTTCTTTTTTGATCGCTTTACTAAATTTATTGGAAAGGGGGTGGGGGAAATATCTCAAGTCTATCTGATTATGGAAGAGTGCCTGGATAGCGCCCAGTTTCGTCACGAAATATTCAATGAGCCTTTAAATGAGGAAATTAAATATGAGGCATTAATAGAGCTAGAAGATCTCCTGCGAATTTTGACCCATTTTGGGCTTAGAGGAACTAAGCTACCTTCATTTGATAAAATTGATTATTATAAAGAGCTTTTAACTAAAGTTGAGCACATGATCTCCGGTGAGGGCGAAAGCTTTACTAACCTTACCACTAAATGGAAGGATAAAGGGTTTTCAGAAATAGTTTCCAATAAACTGGCCCTTTACCAACAGCTCTTTGAGGGCCCTGATATTTTACTTTATCATGATGAAAAAGGCATTCCTATCGAATTGGCCTGGAAGCTCAGTCGGCTCCTTAATAATAAATTTAAAATCTGGTGGTTTTTCAGAAAGATCAGAGCATGCAATGTCACGAATGACTGGGAATATGGCCTACAAGATATTTTAATTTTAAATTTGGAATCAGCTAAGTACAGATTAGTGGAGCTGGTTCTCGCTTATCACAGAATGGAAGACTTAAAGGTCCTAACACCTGATCAAATCCTAGCTCCTATTATAAAAGACTATGAGATTTCCTTTAATTCCTTTTTTGATACCCTTGATAGAGTCATGGAGGATCCAAATATTGGACTTACAGCGATCTCAGTTTGTGTTAATGGCCTGAATTTCCTTGGTAATGCATTAATTGAGGTGGGAAAAAATAAGAAGGCCTAGGCCACTTCCCCCTTAATAATTTTGTTCATATTACTAGTGACCTTATTAAGATTGTTACTCTCTTCCCTTAGCTTTGGAACAAGTTCTTCTAACCCAATAGCTTCTTTTTCCGTTTTATTCATACTGACTTTCATCTCAGATAATTCCTGCCTTAACTGTTCAATATTTCCCACATTGCTTTCAAGCTCATTAAAGATTTTGGTTATCCAATCTTTTCCCTGGTTAAAGTTTTTATAAAAGGTATTTAAAAGTTCATGTCCCTTCCGGGCCTTCTCCCTACCTTCCTTACTCTTTTTGGTGTTTTCAATTACAATTTTTGAAATCTTTTTGGTTGAAGAACTGGAGTTTTCAGCCAGGTCTCTAATTGCTTTGGCAACTACCGCAAAACCCTTTCCATGCTCTCCCGCCCTCTCCGCCTCAACTGAAGCATTTAAGGCCAAAAGATTAGTCTTAAAGGCCATATCCTTCATGATGGTGTTGATGGTCTCAATCTGACTTGAACTTTTAGTCAGATCATCCAGAGCATTTTCAAGTTCCTTAAAAGTCTCATTAGTGTTGTCCAAAAGACTAATATTGTCTTCATTTAATCTTTGGCCATCGCTAAAGGTAGTCTTAAAATTTTGAAAATTATCTGTTACTAGATTTACAGAGTCTACTGATCTTGAAATCCTCGTGAAGTTTTGTTTTTGGGCAGAGGTCAAATTATCCGTGAATCCTTGTATAAAACTGGATGAATCAGCTATGTTTTTATTTGCTTGATTTAAATTTCGTGAAAAACCAAAAATTATTTCCTTTGATCTAAATAAAAAGAAGATAAGAAATGGAGTAAAAACTAAAAGCTGCCCAAAGATTATGGTGAGAATTACATTTCTAAATTCATTTATCTCTTCAGAGAGCATGCTATTAGGGTAGAAATACAAGGCATTTAAATCAGGTTGTGATATGAAATTAATTCCCATCTTTTTTAATTCTTTTTTATAATAAGAAACAATATTTCTATAGACTAATAAATCACCTGACTTATCCCATAGTGTTTGCTTTTCCAGGCGAGTATCAATCTTTGGAAGTTCTGGTAGGACGTCATAGATAGATTTACCCTGTTTGGAATACGAATAATTATTTAGGATTCCTTTTCCCTTTTTATTTCCCCAGATAAACCAAGCATCTTGATTTGGCCCACGGTATATCGGGAAATATTTATTCATGTCGATCATTCCAGTAAATTTAAATATGAGCAGACCTTTGTTTATTTTAT
>SMWT01000084.1 GCA_004356615.1 Deltaproteobacteria bacterium
AGTCGGAAAGATATATTTTTACGACTTTAAAGATCCTGAAAACCCAAGACCTCTAAAGACCTGGATTGATATTCCTCACACTAAAACTGGAGCGGTGTTTTTTCATAGATTATCTAATGGAAGATATATAGTGGGCTCCCACGATCAAAAAAATATTGAAATCTATTTTTCAAAAACGCCAAATATTAATGATGGATTTCCTGAAAAAGCAGACATGGTATTAAATATAAGGGAGTCGGCGAAAGGTGTGAAGACTGATCAACTGGGTAGTGCTCAAACGGTTAATATAATTGAGCAATGTGATGGCAAACTATTTCTCGCATCTTTTACCAATAAGGGAAAGATGACTCCTATTAGAAATGCTAAAGATCTGGGACAACTTTTCTCAATAGATATTAAGGTCAATCCCCCAATATTAAAACATATCGCCGAGAAACACTTTTCTTGTAAGCGAAATTGTAATTTTGCTGGCGCTACAGGTATCTCCATAAATGAGAAGGGAGAGTTAAGCGTTCTTAGTACTCACCATTTTAGAAGAGTGGTTACTAAAAAGTTTTATGTAGTAGAATTTGGGCAGAAAAAAGTGTTTAGAACCGAAGAGCGTTAAAGGTTCTTTTATTTCTCGCTTGCTGAGCAAATCTTGCGGCGACCCAACCCTTTTTATTTCTAATTTTTTTGTTAGCACCATTTTCTAGTAGATAAAAAACCACTGGCACCTTATTGTATTGAGCAGCAATCATCAAGGGCGTGTTTCCAAAATCATTTTTGGGATTAACCTTGGCACCTCGGGTGATTAAAAGGTCCACTATGGCCATATAGCCTTTTGAGGAGGCGTGAGTGAGAAGTGTATTTCCTTTAGCATCTCTAACTTCTAAACTAAGTCCTAAATTGATTAATTTTTTAAATTGGCCAAAGTCATTGTTCCAGATGGCGTTGAAGGCCGCCCAACTCATATAGGGAGATTTTTTATTTCCCCCCTTCTTGCGCCCAGGATAAGAAATATCTGAAAGTCCTTGGGAATTCTTGCTTTCAATCGCCTTTAAAGCATTTTTTTCCCGGGCTTTTTGTTGGCCGTCTTGTTGCAGAACTTTCATGTGCTTTTTCACTAAAAGGGCCATCTTACCTGGTCTTTTATAAGTTTTTAAGTAATTAACCACTGTTCTTTTAGTACGATAATTTTTTACCATTTTGGCATCAATGAAATCAATTAGCACCAGGTTGGCATCTCCAGTGGCATAATCCAGGGCGGTTTTTCCGTTCTTATCTTTTAAATTGGGATCCGCCCCCCTATTAATTAAGGCCTCGGCCGCCTTTAAATGGCCGGAACCGGCCGCTGCCATTAATGCTGTTATACCCCTTTTTGAAGCAATATCTGGTTTGGCCCCCATGTTTAAAACCGTATTTAAAAGATCCATTCTTCCGTTTTGAGCGGCAATAATTAAAATAGTCCTTCCCTTGTTCACCGGTTCATCTATCAGGGCCCCATATTTCCAGTGTTCCTTGAAAAAACCAAGACTTACTTTTTTTGTTACAACTCGTTTTATAAGGAGATATGATTCTCTGACATCTGCTTTATTAAAAGGAATAATGTTATCTGGGCGCTCTCCAATCATGATAACTATTTTATAATATCCAGCACGGTTGGCCCAATCAGCAGCACTATATCCATCTATGTCTTTTAAATTCCTCAAGGCCCCGGTTGCGAGAAGGGACTTAACAATTTTGGTATACCCATTTTTGGCAGCAAAAATTAGAGCTGATCTTTTATTATTATTTACAGCATTGGAGTTGGCACCGTGTTGCAGTAGCAGTTCAACAACTCTATGATTACCTTGTAAGGTACACCATAAAAGGGGAGTCATCTGCTCCTCGTCGGCAACTTCAAGGTTTATATGCCGGTTATTTTTTAAAATTTCTGTGGTACTAGTGTAGGGTAAGTGATTTTCCCTACAAAGATTGGAAATCTTTTGTGCATCGTTTGCGTGGGCATTTAAAATTAACAGCATAGGTATGAAAAATTTAAAAAACATGAAAATTTCCTCTCTTAATGTAAGTCTATTATACCTCAAAATATTTTCAATAATGAACATTTTTGCTAGGTGATTTGATTATTCTATCTCTTGGTTGTAAAACCTAAATAACCAAGGATTTATTATGAAAAAGTTTTTCGCTCTGATATTTATTTTGTTTAGTCAATTGACCTATTCGTTAGACTTACCTCTAGCGGATGTTATCAGTGAACCAGAAGATAACCGGGTTCATAAATTTTTGGTGGAGGTTGATGATAATTTTGATATTAGGGGACTGGTAAGGAAAACGGAGGAAACCATTCAGAGGATTAATCTTGAAGAGGTTATTGAGGGATTCGTTTTACTAAATAAAGAAGGACTGGATGTTATTATCTTAACCTGTCCAGGTTATGACAGTGTCCACGGGGGAGAGATAACTTTAAGGTATCTCTACGATGGCCTGGCCAAAAAATATCGTGATTTTAATATGGAGCTCTTAAGGGATGGAGATGATTGGTCCCTCTTTACAGTTTCTGAAAAGATTAAAATAAATACCTTAAAGCTTGTTGCACGAAGATTTCTTGGAAGACTTATAGGAATTAAAAAGATCTTGGTAAATCCATAGGGCCGGAAAAACCGGCCCCTTTGAGTTTACTGGAAGTTTTGCTTTTCTAAAATATCTCGCTCTTTAGTAAGATCTCTGGAATCTGCCTTTTCCTCGGAGAATTTTTCTCCGTAACGGGCCTTAAGTTTTTCGATGTTTTTATCCATTACATCTTCAAAATTTATACCCAGTTCTGAGGCGACAATGGCACAATACCAAAATACATCTCCCATTTCTTCGGCAAGATTTACTCGGTCAAGCTCTTTGCCATAGAAAATATGCTTTTTTAGGGCATCAAGAAATTCCCCTGCCTCCGTGGAAAGTCCCATTCCCGCATGCAAGAGTCTTTTTAGTCCGTCCTTCGATAATCTTTCATCCATTGACTTAAAATCGATTGATTCGGTTTTAACTGCATTTTTAATGTAATCTTTAGAATTCATTTTTTTCTCCTTTAAAATATAGCGATAAAAGTTTCTGATTTATTTTTAAATCCTCTAAACATTCCGGTTGAATTAAAATCTATATGGATACTACCCCTATGATCTATGGCCACAAACCCGCCATGGCCGCCTAAGCTTGCAAGCTTTTTTAAACTGCTTTTTCCCGCCTCTTCAAGGGATTTGCGACCGTATTCCATTTGCGAGGAGACATCATGGGCAAAGACCGATTTGATAAACTGATCTCCTGTTCCGGTTCCGGAAATTGCACAGGTATTATTGTTGGCATAATTTCCTGCGCCCACAATAGAGGTGTCACTTACTCTACCAAAGGCCTTATTGGTCATGCCTCCAGTAGAAGTGGCCGCGGCCAAATTACCACTGAGGTCTATTGCTACTGCTCCAACTGTACCCATACTGTGATCCACCATTATTTTTTGTTTTTCCTGGGCCTTTTTAAATTGTTCATACCTTTTTTTAGTGTGGAAGTATTTATTGGGAACTAACTTAAGGCCTTTCTGATAAACAAAAAGCTCTGCTCCATTTCCTGATAAAAGCGTATGAGGAGAGTCTTCCATAACTCTAAGGGCCCCTTCGATGGGATTTTTTATTTTATGAACGGTGGTTATTCCACCAGCATTTAAAGTTTTACCATCCATAATGCAGGCATCGAGTTCAACCATGGCGTTATCGGCAAAAACGCCTCCTACTCCGGCATTAAAAAGAGGCGAGTCTTCCATTACCGTGACGCTAGCAACCGTTGCATCAATAGCGGTGCCTCCCTTTTCTAAAATATCAAATCCTGCTTGGAGAGATTCTGCTAATTTGGCCTCATACTCCCTGATTTGTTCCGGTGAATAATTTTTTCGGTTAATGTTTCCAGCGCCACCATGGATAGCAATTGCAAAATTCATAAGGGGAAACTATAAAAAAGGAATAAATATATGGAAAGTCGCAAAGAAAAAATTGAAAGTCTTATGGGCCTAAGTATTGCATCGTATTATCCTTGTTCAGGGGGGTGTATTAGTGATGCTTATGTTTTTAAGACAAAGGATGAAAAGTCTTACTTTCTCAAGGTGGGAAGTAAGTCCGAGATGTATCGCCGGGAAGAGGAGGGCCTTGAAGAATTGGCCCAGGCCACAAGAGTTCCTAAAGTGTTTTACGCAGAAGATGACTTTATTGTGATGGAATATATTGTTCCGGGGCAAGCTAAAAGAGATACTTTTAGAAATTTTGGCCGGGATCTGGCAAAACTCCATAAATATCATGGAGACAAATTTGGATTTAATGCTAACAATTTTATCGGTAGCACTCCCCAAATAAATACTCGTATGGATTCTTGGTGTGAGTTCTACTGGCAAAACCGCCTTCTGTATCAACTTAACCTTGCCGAAAAAAACAACCTGGCAACGAAAGAACTTGCCGAGGGTTTTGCCAAGTTAGAAAAAAAAATACCAGAGATATTAGGAAAACAAAATATAGCATCCCTACTTCATGGAGATCTTTGGAGTGGAAATTATATCATTGATATAAATGGCGATGCCTGGTTGATTGATCCGGCAGTTTACTATGGAGATCGGGAGGCGGAGTTTGGCATGATCACTCTCTTTGGGGGTTTTAACCAAGGTTTCTTTACCGGATATAATGAAGTATATCCTTTAAATGAGGGCTGGGAGCACAGGAATAGGGTTTATCAACTCTATCATTTGATGAATCATTTAAATCTTTTCGGCAGGTCTTATTTTGGACAGGTGATGGAGACGCTAAAGCTTAGTTTAGCATAATTTCTTGTTGAGGATTATCAAATTGTTGGTTATGGACGTCGTCCAATTTTTCTTTGGCCAAAAGTTCTTTCAGCTCAATAGGAATTTCAAGTGCCTTATATTTTTTCCCATTTGATAAACGAATCCAATATCCCTTGATGACATCTCCTCTAACTAAAATATTAATAGGTTTAACGCTTACGATATGATCGAGGTTGAAAACGATCGGAATAGCGTTTTCTTTAATCGGTGCGTTATCTTCAATATTTAAAATCTTGAATTTTCTAAATGTCATAGGTTGGAAATATCCCAAAATTAGACGCTTGCCAACCTATACATGAATAGATTTCATTATTATGCGTAGCGTAGGCTAATCCTAGACAAAGGAATCAATCTATAGTGAAATACCTCCCTATTTTCAGTCAACATTAATTTAGGAGAAACAGAATGAAGATAAAACTTTTTGCCCTATTATTAGGGATTAGTTCGATTTTTTCAACTTCAACATTTGCCTTTTTTGGCAGCAACCCTACTGCTTTTACCGATGAGGCACTATTTTTAGACATTAATGACAAGGGCTTTGAGGCCCTCGGGGATATAGCTCAAGACCAGCTGCTGGGAAACCTGCAAGACCAGATTATGGAAGATATCAATGTAGACCTTCCTTTAATTGCCAAGTTCAGCATTAAAAATATTTCCTTTTCCGCCAAGTTTGAAAAAATAAAAATTGTTCCAGTAAAAGATGGCCTAGAGGTAATGCTCGCAATCAGAGACCTTTCCATTACTGTTGGAGAGGCCAGAATTTCTAATTGGTTTGTACCAAGTATTGGAACCAGCTGTTTTGATACAAAAATAACTATGGGTAACGGAAATCTAATCCCTATTACGGCCAAAATCGGGCTGAAAATGAAAAATGGGACTCTTAGTTTTAGAGATAGAGGGATTAAGTTTCACCTAAATCCTCGCCAGTACGTAACCTCAGGCCCATCAAGTTGTAAGGGTGTCTTTGGTATTACCGATACCATGAGTGAGTTTCTCGTTAGAAATGTTTTAGCGGCCGCCAGACCGGCCATTAACGCAGCGGTAAAGCTTGGGACTAAAGTTTTATCATCTAAAATTGGAGACTTACTTTTCTCACAAATCGATAAAGTTAGAATTCCTTTAACTGTTCCCAATATCTTAATTATCCCAGAAACAAAGATTCTGCTTGGACTTAGAATTAATGATCTTATAATTACCGAAAATAATATGAGAGTCATTCTTGGTGTGGCGATAGAGAAAAACAACAACAAGGCAGTGGAAGAGACAGAACTACCAGAACTTATTAAGTATGGAACTCTTGGGTTAAATCCTGTGTTTATTAACAAGTTGATCGCAGTAGTAATGCCTAAAGAGGGTACAAATCCTGTCGAGATCACTCCTGATTTTCATGAAATGTTAGGTGAGATTCTCAAAACCAGTGAGTTTGCCAATTTCATTCCCGATTTAGAGGAACTTGAAACAGATACAGATGAAATCAAATTGTTTTTAACTTTCCTAAATCCTCCAGTTCTTGGCATTAAAGAAAATAGTCTTGAGGCCAGTCTGGATGGAGTTCAATTAAAGATTATGGTTAAAAAAGATGGAGAGTGGATGGATTATTTCTTCATCAACATTGGAACTAATTTAAGTGTTAAAGGAGAAATAGCTGACGGCAAACTCAAGCTTTTTCCGGCCATTTCAAGACTTGATGTTGGCGGGGAATTCGCTGCTGGTTATACCCCGGCCAATGATACTTTTCTGTCTGCTGATCTAAAGGAAACCTTGGAGATTCTTATTGATCTATTCACCGAAGGTGAAGATGGCCTGGCCATGGATGTTCCTTTTTTCACTCTTGGAAGCAGAAGAATCGGACTTGATAAATTGGAAATAAAAGAGCCGTACCTATTCCTAGATATTGTAGGAATGAATCTGGCCCAGTAATTTAAAATGGAAGGGAAGAGTTAACTCCTCCCTTCCTTAATTTTTAATAATCTGCCATAATAATCTATAATGGCACATAAAATCCTCTCCATCTTAAATATCGACCTTGATCTTTCAGAGCTCTTTACTGGAAAAGATGTAGAAATCACTCTAGAGACAGACGGCCTAACCGCTTTTGCGCGACTTTTAAAAGAGCATTTTGACTTTATAATTATTCCTGAAAAGGCAGAGGGCCTAGATGGAGCTTCCTTGATTTCTGCCTTAAAGGTAGTTAAATCCCCCAATAAAGACTCGATAGTCATTTTTATAGGCGAGGGAGAGGCGCCAGAGGATTGCTACTCCTACTCGAAAAATGAAATGGATGAGCTTAAAAATTTATTTGAACTCTTTTTAAGCGGGGAAGTAAAAGAAAAAGTAACTACTGGTTTTTCCTTGTCGCCAAGGGGAAGACTTAGAAAAGTTCTTTTCGTCGATGATGATAAAGATCTACATCCGTTAATTCAAAAGGGGCTGAAATCTATTTACAATATTGAATCTTTGATTTGTTCCTCGGGGCATGAGGCGCTTGAAAAGCTTCCGTGGTTTGATCCAGACTTGATTATTTTAGATGTAATTATGCCAGAGCTATCAGGGACGGAGATTTTAAAAAAGTTAAGAGGACAAAAGGAAACGAAAAATATACCGGTCATTTTTTTTACCGCCAAAGAAAAAATAACAGAGTTAGAAGAGCTTTTGGCAATGGGGCCGATCGGTCTTATTTTAAAGCCGGTTAATCCAGACACGCTATCTCATGAAATTCAAGACATTTGGAATGAAGGTTAGTCTATATCGCAATCTTCGTCGTCGCTAAAATAACAATCCCAGTCAATGCTCTCATCATCTTCAGAAATAATATCATCAGTATCTAGATCATCATCCCAAAGGAAGGGATCAATCTCGGGCTCATTTGGTGTCATGCCAGGAACAAGTTCAGGGATAACCGTGATTCGAGTTACATCTTCGCCCTTGCAATCTTCTCCATCTTCCGAGCACACCTTAACCACCTCACAATCCATTTCATCGTGTTGTTCAAAGTCTAGCTCTCCGCGCACGAGGATCCCTTCAACGATTCCAGTAATCTTGTTAAAAACTGCAGAGCCAGAGTTACCAAGAAATGAATCAAGGTTGGTTTTAAAGAAAAAGGGATTATCATTTTTTAAGATATTTGCTTTATAAGAGATTTTAGAACTTAGACCTAGAGGATGCCCAATCATCACCAGTTGAGCGTCAACTTCTATCTTACCCTCAGTTCTAAATCTTAAAGGAGACCTGTCAAGAACAGGTCTATCAAGTCTAATAAGTGCAAAGTCATTTTTAGACTCGGTTGAATATTTTCTATTTATGACTTCCTTGCAGCCATAAACATTATTGCTACCAACATAAACAGAATCTTTTTCTCCCGAGTCTAGTATAAGATCGTTTCTAAAATCAAAGACCCATTTATTATTCTTGCAACTAGATTCACCTGTTATGCAGTGACCAGCAGTTACTAAAAGATCTGGGCCTACTAAAAATCCTGAGCATTTTCCCGCGATAATTTCATTATGATATCTTTCTTCCGAGCAGAGATAATATGCAGGGCCTAATTTTTCAGTATAAATTTTAGTGAGAACTCCATCAAAAGCAGATTCAATTTTGTCTTCATGAATCATCATCGCAGTTGAAAGGGAGAGAATTTTGAAATTTGGAGCTGGTGACTCCTCTATATGGTGACGGTTATCTGGGCCGTATAGAACCTCGAGTTGCAACTCAGCTTGGGCCATTTGCGATAAAAAACTGAATATGGCCATCAGGGCAAAAAGAAGTTTCACTTATAAATTCCTATGCTGTATAAACAGGTACTCGGTTTCTTATAGTGGAAATGAGGAAATAATGCAATGAGAAGTGAAATATTTTACCGCTCTAACTACGGTAAGTACCTATAATCACTTTGAAAAATAGCACCAGGCCGGTATGGAATTGAACAAAAATATTAGGGCCCTTAAGGCCCTAAATGGTGCCCCTCTCAAAGGTCTCACCAGGGGAATTGAAAGGGAAACCCTTAGGGCCAATTTGGAAGGATATCTTTCCACCAAGTCCCATCCCCAAGGTCTTGGATCTGCTCTAAGTAACCCCAATATAACTACCGACTTTTCAGAATCTCAAATAGAGTTTGTCACTCCGACGTTTGATGATCCAAATAAGGCCTTAGATTTTCTAAGAGATATACACAGTTTTAGTTATGCTCAGATTTCAGATGAGCTTTTATGGCCTTCGAGCATGCCTTGTCTTCTTGATGAAAAAGTGGGCATCCCCATCGCCGAGTATGGAAGCTCAAACTTGGCCAAATTTAAAAACGTCTACAGACATGGACTTAAAAACCGCTATGGAACCTATATGCAGGCCATTTCGGGAATTCACTATAATTTATCTTTCCCGCAAGCACTTTGGGATATACTGAAAAAAGAAGAAGGTTATGAAGGCAATGATAAAGATTTTATCTCTCATGCCTACTTCTCACTTATAAGAAACTTTCACCGCTACGGTTGGGTTCTTCTCTACTTCTTTGGCGGATCTCCGGTTTTAGATAAATCCTTTTTCACTAGTGATGATAAAAATCACCAACTAGATGAATTTGATAATAAGGGAACTTTATTTCTTCCCCATGCCACCTCGCTTCGTATGAGTGATCTCGGTTATCACAATAAAAAACAAAAGGAATTGGAGTTTTGTTTTAACTCTATGGAAAGTTATCTGATGGGGCTAGAGCGATCGATTAGGACAGAAGACGCAGATTACATAAAAATTGGCATCAAAGAAGACGGCCAGTACAAGCAGCTCAATTGTAATGTTTTGCAAATAGAAAATGAGTACTACGGCCAAATTAGACCTAAGAGATCGCCTTTAGGTGATAATAGAAGGGCCAATCATCTGCTTCGTGACGAGGGAGTAGAATATGTTGAACTTAGAATAATGGATAATAATCCATTTTCTCCCATTGGAATAAATCTTGATCAGATGAGATTTATCGATGCCTTTTTAACTTATTGTCTTTTAAAAGAGAGTCCGCCTTGCACCTTTAATACAACTCAAGCTTACAAGAATAATTGGCAGCTAGTTGCCACTAAAGGTCGAGAAGCTAATCTTAAATTAAAAGATGGTGAGAAGGAAATAAGCTTAAAACTTTGGGGCCTTTCCATTTATGAAGAACTTAAAATTGTGGCAGAGCTTTTAGATAGTGCGGAAGGTATTACTGACTACACCGACGTGGTAGAAAAATTCAGATCCTCTATTATTGATCCCAACTACACCATCTCAGGATTCCTTCTAAATGAGCTGAAACTTAACGACCAGTCTTTCTTTGAGTTTTCCATGGAAAAGGCCAAAGAATTCAAAAATGAAATAACCAAAAATCCCCTAGATGAAAAAAAACTTTCTAAGTTTACTGAGGTCGCCAAGAACTCCCTCCAAGTCCAAAAATATTTGGAAGAGGACGATAAAATATCTTTTGATGAATATTTATCAAAATATATAAATACCTAGATACTTTTTGGCCCTAAATGATTTTTTTTCCAAATATTAAGGAATTTATTGCCATGATACTTTAAATCGGCCAAAAGAGGTTAAATTTCATCCTTTGGAGGTTTTGATGAATAAATTAATTTTACTTTTTACTATGAGTCTTCTTTTTTCAACGTCTGCATTTTCTGCCAGAAATATTAAACATTGTGGTTCCAATGCTGAATCTACTATGAAAGATGCCCTTAGGTTTCTAGATAATAATATCAATACGATTATTAATAATACTGGCGATTTAAAAAATGGTGAAAAAAAACGGCTGAAAAATAAATTGGCCAACATAAATTTTAAATGTATGGACCACAAACAGGTTTGTAAGAAGAAAGCAACTAGAGGTGGAAAATCCAGACATCTATTTAATGCCGCTGTGGTAATTTGTTATAACAATATAAGAACATTACTTCAGGATGATGCTTTTTGTACTCTGGCAGATGTTTTAATTCATGAAGCAGGACATGCTGCTGGAGTTAAAAAAGATTGGGGCCACAATAATGGACCTAACAATGATAAGGTATATAGGCTTGGCTACGCGGCCGCTGATCTTTGTCGAACCAAGAGTCTTGATAGAGCAATTCGTTTAAACACCAATAATTAATTTAATGGCCCTTTCGAGGGCCAGCTCTATCTATATATGCATTAAGCAAACTCTGCTGATAAGAATCTACCAAAAACCATAGTCCAAAAAAAGTGGCCACGGCGGTCCACAGAGGTTTTACCCAGTCATTATCTCCATAAACTTTATATTGAAGAGTTCTAGTCATGGAATATTCGTGCCAGCTAAAATACAATCCCAACGTTAAAAGAGAAAAAAGCAAAACTTTAAATGCCGAGAAATCATCTTTCCCTAAGATTTCATTGGCATCGATCATTTGTCTTAGCTGTACCCACAAATTAAACAGACCAAAAGTTAAAATGGTGAAGAGGATATCAAGAAAAATGGATTTTTTTGTTATTTGAGACATTATAGTTCCTGAATATTGATTCCCTTTAACGTTTCAGAGTCGAGGTACTTTCTGAAGTAATCTTTAAAGGCCGTGTCTTTGACGATTTTGTGAGGGAATGAGCTGGCATGGCGGTAGTAGAGTTTTCCTCGGTTCCAGATGGCGATACCTTGATGGGAGATGTTTAAGTGAGTGCCGATGGAGTTGGTTAGATCCCAGTTAGGTCTTACGATATTTATGATAGCACCATGGGGGATCTTTCTTATGTGGGCAGGATTTTTAAATAAGGTTTTAAGCGTAATATAGGGAAGAGTTGCTTTTTGGGGTTTGAAGTCTTTTCCCAGATTTTTAAATTCTTTTAGAAGATCTCTGAAGTTTTGTTCGGTAACATCTGGACGTCTAATATTTTGTGGGCCCATGTTTTGGTACCAGGATTTTTTATCAATGATGGCATGGGCATATTTTATAGGCCCTATGGAAGCGGTGATGTCATTTAGGAACTTTGCATTGTTTGGGATCCAATCTAGACTGGTGAAATGATTTCTTCTTTGGTGAGAGATAATTCCATCCCGGTATCTTATATCGAGAATGTTTCTAAAAAAGCTTTTTAAATCTTGAGATAGGGCCAGCGCCATTACCGTTTCAACATAGGTGGTACAGTCAAAGGCCTTAAAAGAAAAGAGTGGGTCGCGATCAAACTTTCCTTTTTTACCTTCCCCAAGCGGGCCTATGCGGGTGCGGTCTCCAAGAAAAAACTCACTGGTTTCTTGGACTTTTTGGGATATGGGTAAGTGTCGGATTCTGGTAATCAGTTGAGTGATCTCTGATTTTGAATGAGCGTGTGCCTGACCTAGGACAGCTAGGAGTAGGGTAGTGCTGATTAAAAGTCTTAAGATTGTAGTCATATCCCCTCTTTCTCACTGCATAATATACGTTATGGGAAGTTTTGGTTCAATAACAAAATAATTACACCTGAATACTTTTCAGTGGTGGCATTTTGGCCCTTTAAGTTCTTGATTTGTCTAGGTATTACCTGGGTGGTATGAAGTCTGTATGAAGATCATTTTCATCCTTTTTTTATTGATTTCCTGTTCGGGGGAAAAAGATGGTGGCGTACTCACCTTGGGAATGATTAAAGGAATTTCTTCACTGGATCCGGCCAAGTCCTTTGATGGAAAATCTTTAAAACTAATCGCTCAAAGTTATGAACCTTTGTATCAATATCATTATCAGATTAGGCCTTTTAAAGTTATTCCCCTACTGGCAGAGGGAATGCCTCAGTGGAACGGAACTGAGCTAACCATAAAAATTAAAAAGGGTGTTAGATATCATGATCACCCGGCCTTTAAGGGAAAACCTCGCTTTGTTAAGGCAGAGGATTTTATCAATCAGTTAAAAAGAGTGGCCTATAAACCCTTAGGAAGCCCAGGTATTCACTATTTCGATGTCATCGAAGGTTTTGAAGAATTTTCTAATACGGCCAATTTAAATGGCAATATTTCCGGAGTTCAAGCAGTTGATGATTATACCTTGAAAATTAGGCTGAAAAGAGCATTTCCCGATTTTATCTATTACCTCACCATGCATTTTTTAGTTCCTATCCCAGAAGAAGTGATGAACATGGACTTTGAAAAATCCGTGGTGGGAACAGGGCCTTTTTATTTTAGTGAAATTAAACCGGGCACTCGCTATGTATTAAATAAATTTGATGGTTTTAGAAAAGAGCTCTACCCAGAAAGTGGTGATCGCTTTGCTAATGTAAATAAACTGCTTGGTTCGGCCAATGAGAGACTTCCTTTATTAGATGGAATCGTTTTTCTAGGTTTTGATAATCAAGATCAAATCTGGAATAAGTTTATGGCCGGTGAAATTGATATCCTAGAAGATATCCCATTTGATCGGTTGGACTCTATCCTTGAAAAAGATGGAACCCTGGTAGACAATTTAGAGGATAAGGGATTTGAAATTAAACGCTTTTCCGTACTCATAAATAGATGGCTTGGAATGAATATGCGAGATCCCATTCTCGGAATGAATAAAAATCTAAGACTTGCTATCGCCCACGCTATTAATATTAATGCCTATAATAAATTGGTGAGGAGAAATTCTTCCTTGCAGGCAAACTCCATCTTAACTCCAGGTATCCCGGGGTATAGTCCAGAACATCAACTACCCTATGATTACAACGTAACAAAGGCCAGGGAGTATTTGGCCCAGGCGGGGTATCCTGGAGGTCGGGGGCTACCTGCGCTGACTTATTACACCAGAAATAAAATTAAAACAGGGCTTATAGAAGGAAAGTTTTTTAGAGATCAATTGGCGAAAATTGGCATAAGAGTAGAGATCTATCCCTTAGACTTTTCCGAGTTTCTAACCAAAGGAAGAGCTGGAGAACTGCAACTGTGGACTGATAACTGGATCTACGATTTTCCCGAAGCCTCTAATATTTTTCAACTGCTTATTTCAGCAAACATTCCCGGCATCAATAAATCGGGAATGAGCAATGTCGTTTTTGATCAAAAATTTTCTGAGTTGGAAAGAATTAAAGATACCCAGGCCAAAAAGCTGAAAATTAGGGAACTGATATATTTATTTGATAGAGAAGTCCCCTGGGTCATGCTTTCCTATGAAAGATCATTAGTTTTACTTTCGAGAGGCGTAAAGAATTATCGTAAATCAGGTGTTATAAGAAATTACTTCAAATACATAACAAAGGAAAAATAATGAATGGATCATTAAAAAGAGTGGCCATCATTGGAGGGGCAAGAATTCCCTTCTGCCGTTCAATGACAAACTATTCTGGTCTTGGAAACAAAGAAATGATGACCGGTGCTTTAAAAGAGCTGGTGATAAAATATAACCTCAATGGAAAAACCTTGGGTGGAGTGGCAATTGGTGCCGTAGTCAAAAGCTCACGGGACTTTGGGCTGGCACGAGAATGTGCCATAGATGCGGGAATTAGTTATGAAACTCCGGCCCTAGATGTTCAAATGGCCTGTGGAACCTCCCTTGAAGCGGCCATTATCCTGGCCCACAAAATAGCGGTGGGTGAAATTGATTCGGGAATTGCCGGTGGAGTGGATTCCACCAGTGTAGTGCCAATTGAAATGGGGCCAAAGCTTTCCGCAAAATTACAGACCCTGGCCAAAGCAAAAACTATTGGAAAAAAATTAAAAGCATTGGCCAATTTACGGATCAAGGATATTGCCCCCACGCTACCGGCGCTTAAAGAACCACGGACCGGACTTTCCATGGGTGAGCACTGTGAATTAATGGCCAAGGAATGGAGCATAACCAGAGAAGATCAGGATAAACTGGCCTTTAAAAGTCATCAAAATACCGCAAGGGCCTTCGAAAATGGATTCTTTGATGATTTGGTATTTCCTTTCCATGGAGTGAAAAAAGATAATAATGTTCGGCCCGGAACTTCACTGGAAAAAATGTCCAAATTTAAACCCGCCTTTGACCGGAACAATGGCACTCTAACTGCCGCCAATAGCTCGGCCACAACAGATGGTGCCTCCGCTTGTCTTTTGTGCACTGAGGAATATGCCCTTAAGCAGGGGCATGAAATTCAAAGTTATCTAACTTTTTCTCAGGAGGCCGCAGTAGATTATAAAAATAAAGAAGGCCTTTTAATGGCGCCGGCCTATGCTGTTTCAAGAATGCTTGAGAGAAGTAATTTAACTTTGCAGGATTTTGATTTCTACGAGATTCATGAGGCATTTGCTGCACAGGTACTCTGCACTTTGGCGGCATGGAATGATGCTAAGTTTTGTCAGGAAAAATTGGGTAGAAGTGAACCCCTTGGCACCATTGATATGAGTAAACTAAATGTTACTGGCGGTTCAGTGGCCATGGGACATCCCTTTGCTGCTACCGGTACAAGAATACTCGCAGGACTTTCTAAACTCTTGTATCAAAAAGGTTCGGGCAGGGGACTAATTTCTATCTGTACTGCAGGTGGAATGGGAGTCACAGCTATACTGGAGAGAAGTTAAATCTTCTTGACAGTGATTCCCATAAGTGAAACTCTGAAAATACTGTCTTATTTAAAACACTACCTAAGAGGGGTCATCATGGAAGATTTAAAAGTTAATGATATACTCTTTTCTCCTAATTTCGGAATTGGCAAAGTTATCGGATTTGAAAAAATTGATGGCTCAAAGGAAACTTTTGTCATCATCGAATCTAGGGAGAAAAATTTCAAGTCCCTCATTCCGGTAAAAGAAATCAATAATTTTAGGAAGAAATCCTCTCCTGAAAATCTTAGAAACATCTTGGCAAAACTAAAAGCACCTATCGTGGTGGAAGAATTTGAATCAAAAAAACATCGTATTCTTCATTTTAAGGCAAGAGCTTTGGATCAAGATTTGAATAACGTAATTAAGACAATTTTAGAACTCAGAGCTATTGGAGACCGAGGGAAAATTGAAAATCAAATTCTTGAAGCTCTTAGCAACTCCCTATCGCTTGAAATCGGATTGGTTTTAGAGGTGGATAGAAAAAAGGCAGATGAGATTCTAAAAGAATCATTCGCAGCTTAGCGAGAAAATATGTCCATTGAAAGATGGCAACCATATCTTGGCCGGTCAGGCCATAGTCTTTGAGCTGGAAGTGGTTAAGGTTGAGTAGATATTTGAGGTCTTCTCTTATTTGATCTTCTGGGCATAATTTTTATCTTTTTAAGATTTCCTTCGCCTACAGATTGAGTTTTAAACTTAGGGTCCTTGCTGAAGAATTGGTGAATAATAAAGCGATCTTTGGCCGGCATGGCATTTAAGATTACCGGTGCCTTGGTCTTTATCGCCTTATCTCGCATCTTCCTCGCTAGATTTTCAAGCCTTTTATCACTTGATCTCTTCATGTTTTTAGTCGAGAAATCGATTCTAACTTTGGCGTCAATTTTTACATACTTTGAAAGGATTCTTTTAGATAGAAAAGAAATATCCATTAAAAGCTCAGCATTGTTTTCAAGGAGTGTTTTTTCATCCTTTCCAGCAAAAGAGACTCTAAGGTAGTTTGGTTTTGTTTTAGTGATGAATGTTACCTCAAGGCCGGTTCTTTTAATAATCCCATCAACCAGTGTTTCTAAGATTTCCTGGTAATTAGACTTTAAGGAGAACTCAAAAGTTTTTACCTTAGGGCCGAGTCCAAAGAAGCTCCTCTTTCCAGTGCTAACAATCTTATGATCGAGGGTTTCAATATTTTTAATAGGAAAGAGACCCAGCGCTAGTTTGCGGGCCTTAGATAGACTCCAAGAGCTAACTTTTTCAGTTTTAAGTTTAAGTGGAGTCTGAACTCTTGGTTTAATTTCACGTGGCCTTCTAGGTCTTTCTTCTCTCGCTCTTCGTGGAGCTTCCACGCGTCTTTCTT
Source organism: Deltaproteobacteria bacterium (assembly GCA_004356615.1). GTDB lineage: Bacteria > Bdellovibrionota > Bacteriovoracia > Bacteriovoracales > Bacteriovoracaceae > SMWT01. The sequence goes on from SMWT01000084.1 coordinate 16,690, forward strand.
TAACGGCAGGACGAGGACGAGGGCCTACTTCAATTTCAAGCATTTCATCTGTTACATCTTCTCTTGGGATCTTCATCTCAAGGAAGCTCTCAATGGCATCGAGGAAATCACAATCCTTGTAGCCACAAAAACTGATGGCCCGACCATCTTTACCAGCTCTTCCTGTTCTACCAATTCGGTGAACGTAGTTGGAAGCATCTTGTGGAAGATCGTAGTTAACCACAAGTTTAATATCTTTAATATCGAGACCTCTGGCCGCCACATCGGTACAAACAAGTATTTGGGTCTTTTTAGATTTAAAATCTTCAAGGAGCTTAGATCTTTTATTTTGTGGTAGATCTCCAGTAATTCCCTGGGCCTTAATATTTAAGTTTTGCAACCACTGGGCCACAATCATGGTCTCTGATTTGGTATTGCAAAAAACCATGGCATAGGCATCAGGGCTATTTTTTAATATGGAAACCAACATGGACATTTTTTCATTGTCACCAAGGTGGGCCAAGGTGTGATTGATCTTGTCCACAATCATTTTTTCCGTGTTGAGTTTGATCTCCACTGGAACACTATGAAATCTATAAGCAATGTTTAAAACATCGAGGTGAACGGTGGCGGAAAACATTAGAAATTGTCTGGTTTTTGGAACAGCTTTTAAAATGAAGTTGATTTCTTCTTTAAAGCCCATGTCTAAAAGCCTGTCGGCCTCATCAAGAACAATACCTTCACATTTATTAAAGGTTATAACTCTTTGCTTGAATAAATCCTTAAGCCTTCCTGGAGTGGCAATAAGAATATGAATACCTTTTCTAAGAATATCTTTTTGTTTATCCGCTGACTCCCCGCCAATAATAAGGGCAGAGTTAATACCGATAGATTTTCCAAAGGTTTGACAGACCTCATAGGTTTGTTGCGCCAGCTCTCTAGTTGGGCTCATGACAACAAAATAAGGAGCAGCAAGACAGCTACCTTCTGTTTTATGGGCCTCTTTACCCATCAGTTTTTGCAGTATCGGGATAACAAAGGCCCCGGTCTTTCCACTTCCTGTTTCCGCTTGGGCCAAAATATCTTTTCCCTCTAAAATAAGGGGGATAGCATTTTCCTGTACAGGAGTTGGGTTTTTAAAATTATGTTTTAATAGATTTTCAACAAGACTGGGATCAAGGGAAAACTGCTCAAATGTGTTTTCTGTCATAGTAACCGGTTGTAGAATGATTGCGCCCCTGAGTCAATGAAATACCCCTGAACGGGGAATATCTTTACACTGCAACGCATGTGTAAACCTAACAATATCAGTTAGTTAAATTCTCGTCTCTGTGTAATCAATTATAAACCTCCTAAGGGAGAGGATATTTGATGAGGTTAAAAAAGGATAGATTTCAGGCCTATTAGGGATTTCTTTAAGCAATAGATCATTTAAGGTCAGGTTAATGGTCTGCATTCCAACATATAAGTTTAAGAAGAAATCCATATTACCCGCCCCCCAAGGGCCTATTAATTCAGAAACATCGGGGTGGAATTCGCAGGACACACAACCCTGGCAGAGGCCTTCATTTATTATGTAGTTGATGTGATTTAAGGCCTGGCCGCTCACTTCTTTTTCTCTGATGGACTCACCTGTTTTAAAATCTGCAATCATTTCGGTAGCGGTCTGGGGGGCATTGTGGATACCGGACATGATTTCTTCAAAGTAAGTGGCGTTAAGAGACAAGATGATAATGTCTTCCAGTAAAAAATTGGCCAGCTCTTCTTCTCCTATAACTGAATCCTCTAAGCTTGAAAGGGAGTTAATCGCCATTTTAAAGGGAAAATCATCTTGGCCTTCACTGGATAGAAACCAGGAGATCAAAGGGTTTTTATGAAACTCTTTTTCCTTTTTTGAAAAATCTTTAATCAGGGCCACTTTTAACCTCCTTTCTAAGTATAATCCTTTTTTTTATTAAATCGTTCATGATATTTTCATTATTTTCTAGAATATCTAAGGTTATATCCATAGGATCTTTTGCAAATATATTGCCTTGGATCTTATATGTTTCAAGCAAAACTTCTCCGGTTTGTTCACTAGTTTGAGATTTGAAATAGGCCAGATAACCAAAAAAACCTCTAGGGTATAAGACTTTTTCGATAAAAAGCTCACCGGCGTTTGTCGGGATAACCCTTTGAATGATGGTATTTTTTCCTTTTAAGCCTACTTTATTAACCCCCAAAGTTTCTCCGCCTTTTCGTGGACGATAACGGCGGATTTTTTTAGTGATAAACTTTTTAAGTTCAGTTACTGGATGTGACCAGTCCGATGAGCAATTATCTTCGGTCAGTAAATGGGGAGGGTATTTTCCTTGAATGATCTTTTTTATTAAATCGGGACTTTTTTTAAAAAGGCATTTATAGGTGGTTTTTGAGGAGGTCTCAAAAACTAATTCTTTTGGCCCGTTTTCTTCACTTACCAAATAAAATATAGCACCTTGCTTTTTCAAAAACAGATCTCGGGTGTCAAAAAAATAATAACTTTGAAATTTTATTTTACCCGGCACCTCTTTTCTAAAACGAAAAAGGCCGGCCTTGTTTTTATATTTTTTTAAAATGGTATGCTGGTCGAGCACAGTTTGAAATTGTGAGTGGGTAAGATAATTTTGCCCGGCAAATACCACTGGGGTGAAAAGAAGAAATAAAAGGACGCTTTTCATCTGTATATTGTATCTCTTTCTAGCAGAGAATAAAAATAACCAAACTATTTCATCGGGATATCGCTAAACATTAATATTTGCCCAGGCACTTTTTCTCCACATTCCCAAAAAAATAAAACTTTGCAGCACCCGGTAGCCCACGAAAAAAGTCCATATCATTAAAAGTCCACCACCTGAAATGGGGACTAAAAAATAGCACAGCGGGAGAAATAGAAACCATTGCAATAGGATCGATACAAACATTACCTTTTTAGTTGCCCCAGCACCTAAAAGGGAATTCATAAGAATTAAACCCATCGCCTCAAAACACATAGACATACCCGAAAGTCTCATGGGCCAAGCGGCCGCTGCAATAGTCAGGGGATCTTTTATAAAAATTGAGATTAAAAATTCTGGAAAAAAAATCATGGGGATTCCCATGGTGCCGAGTAGGGCCATACCCACTTTTAATACGTCCCAACCCCACATCTTGGCATCATCTGGATTATTTCTGCCCAAGGCCTGACCTATAAGGCTGGCAGCAGTAATTCCCAGTCCCATGCCGGGAAGAATGCAGATGAGTAAAACATTAATAAGTATATGAGCAGCGGCCAACTCCACCGTACCAATTTTTCCAATGATATAAAAAAGGGCAGTAAAGCCTGCGGCAAAGAACAGTTGTTGGATACCATTGGGTAGAGAAATCTTAATTAAACTTTTTAGTCCCTCTTTTGAGGGAAGGTGCTTTAAAAAACCATTTTCTCTCGCAAAGACAAATCCCAAAATAAAATAAATCAAAGATCCAAAACCCGTAGCAATGGTGGAACCTATGGCGGCACCGTCTACCCCAAGCTTTGGGAAACCAAGTTTTCCAAAGATCAAAACATAGTTAAAAAAGATATTTAAACCATGCATGACTACTAAGGTTGCCATATACATACCAGGTTTGTTGATGGCATTCCAAAATCCTCGGAAGGAAAAATTTATTCCTACAAAGATAATCCCCAAGATTCTTATTTGTAGATAATTAGTCCCCAGAGCAACCACTTCGGGGTCGGAATTTAGATAAGGATATAAACTTGGAGTTACTGAGTAGAAAAAAAGAGTTAGCAATCC
>SMWT01000085.1 GCA_004356615.1 Deltaproteobacteria bacterium
CACCGCAGATGGTTTCATAGTACTGAAAATTATTATTTCCCATTAAAAGATTATTCATGCTTCCTTGCGATGCCGCTTGGATGCCTAGTGCTGCCAAAAGGGCATCTACTATTATTTGGGAAGTCTCCACATTTCCCGCAGCAACGGGAAGTGGGAAGGTTGGGGCCAACAAGCTTTTCTCAGGGATATTTATCTCCAGGTGGCGAAAACATCCAGAATTAAGGGGAATATTTCTTCCTATTAGGCATCTTATCACATAGAAAATTGCCGCTTTTGTTACGGCAAATGGGGTATTGTATATATCTTGGCGTTCGGGAGAAGTTCCTGAAAAATCAATGTGAAGTTTTTCATCCTCTTGGAAAATTGACAATTTAATGTTGCTACCATTGTCCATTGGGACTTCCACAGATGATTTTTTGATAGTTGAAATGATCGATTTGACCGAATCAGCAGCATTTTTTTGAATATGTTGTGAATAAGCTTCAACTGTTTTTTCTCCGTATTCCTCAATCAATAGTTTCAGCTCTTTAATACCTAAGTGGTTGGCCGAAATTTGGGCCTTTAAATCTGCCATGTTGGCCTTGGGATTTCTAGCGGGATAGGGGCCTTCTAGTAACAGCTTTAATAACTTGCTCTCTTTAAAAATTCCCTCCCCCACTATTTTAAATCCCTTAAATAATACTCCTTCCTCTAATATGGATTTTGCATCCATGGGCATGGAACCAGGATGCTTGCCCCCAATGTCAGCATGATGCCCTCTTGAGGCCAGATAATAAGCTGGATTATTTTTATTATCTAGAAAAAGTGGCGTTACCACCGTTAAATCAGGCAAATGTGTCCCACCGGTATAAGGATCGTTATGAAGATAGCTATCCCCCTCCTTCATTTTTCCCCTAAATTTGGTAATAACTGATTTGATACATTCAGCGATTGACCCTAGATGAACCGGGATATGGGGGGCGTTTGATATTAATTCCCCCTTATCATCAAATATGGCGCAGCTATAATCAAGTCTCTCCTTGATATTGATGGAAAGGGCGTTTTTTTGTAAGGCCACTCCCATCCTCTCGGCAATGGACCTAAATCTATTGTTAAAGAGTTCCAGATACAGTGGATCTGCATGTTCAGGGGAGGAAATTATTTTTTTAATTTGCCTACTTTTTTTTTCAAGCAAAAATTCGCCACCAGATAGCTTGGTGATTTCCCAATTCGGGGTGACAAAAATTATGGTGGTAGAGCTGGCAAGAATTAAAGGCCCGTTTTCCTTTTTGCCAGTTAAAAATTTTTCCATTGGGGTGATGGGACACTGATACCATTTTCCCCGCCAAAACACCTTGTGTCCGGCAATTTCTCCCTTAAACCTATCAAGGTCTTTTATGGAAGTGAAAGATTCTGACATTTCCCCAGTTTCTTTTATTTCTAGGCCCTCAACCAACAGGGAGTCAATTACCACGGAGGCATTAGCAGGAGAAAATCCAAATTCTTTAAGATGAAGTTTGTTAAAATCTTTAAGGATCGATTTATCAGGGGAATAGGGGAGTTCCATTACGGAAAAAGTATCCTCAAAGCGCAAAAATATTTTCCTTATGTATTTGATACGCTCTTTTAGAACCCCCTGATTGGCCATAAAATTTGTGATATCTTTTTCTAATTCACGGTAGATGGTTTCAAGTGCAGAGGACTCAAAATCATTAAAAATTTTGTTGATAACTTTTTTTGTCTTTTTAGAAATGGAGGCCTGTAAAAGCCCATAGGAGGATAGTACTGAGGATTGGGGATGGGCCAAAATCTTACCTATGCTTAATAGGTCGGCGACATCGCAGGCATGTTGCCCCCCGGCACCTCCATAACTAACCAGCACATGATCTTTTAAATCAATACCCCTTTCGGTGGTGATTTTTTTTAGTCCCAGGGCCATATTTTGGTTGGCGACTTCTAAATAAGCTTCCGCCAGCTTAAAAATATCTTTTTTTAAAGTCGGATCTTCTAAAGATTTGTTAACCTTTTGCGCCAAGTCTTCAAAATTATTTTTTACAACCTTTTTATTTAAAACGCCTTTCCTATCTTTTCCGAAAGTTTTGGGGAAAAAATCGGGAATTATTCTACCTAATAAAAGGTTGCAATCGGTAATGGCCAGAGGGCCTTCCCATCCATAACTTGAAGGCCCTGGAAAGGCCCCGGCCGATTCCGGGCCAACCTGCAGCCTCCTATCGGCAAAACGAATGATAGAGCCTCCACCTGCGGCCAGGGTATTGATATCCAACATGGGGGTACAAATCCTAATACCTGAAAGTATTTTTTCGTAGCTGTTTTCAAACTCGCCTGCAAAATGAAAAACATCAGTAGAGGTTCCCCCCATGTCAAAACCAATTATTTTATTTAGCCCAAGTTTTTTTCCTATTGATACTGCCCCCACAATGCCACCAACCGGGCCGGAAAGGACACTTCCTGCCCCACTAGAACTATCGGTTTTTACAAGGCCCCCGTTTGATTGCATAAAAAAAAGAGAGGTTCCCTGAAAATATTTTTCCAGTGATTGTCCATACTTTTTTATAATGGGTGAAAGGTAGGCATCTACCGTGGTGGTATCCCCTCGAGGGACAATTTTAGGAACAGGAAAGAAATGGGACAGAGAAATATTTTTAAAGTTAAAGGTCTTGGCCAATTCGGCCACTTCCAGTTCATGTTTGGGATTTTTGAGTGAGTGCAAGAGTGCCACCGATAGGGATTCAATTCCCATTTTTTCAAGGGCAGATAACTTATTTAAGATATCTTCTTTATTTAAAGGGATATGGATGGAACCGTCGGCGTATATTCTCTCTTTTACTTCCACAACTTGATCATATAATTGTTCGTGTTTTTTAATATGGAGGTCAAAAATATCTGGTCTTTGCTGGTAACCTATTTCGAGCAGATCTGCAAAACCCTCGGTAACTAAAAAGGCGGTTTTCGCCCCTTTTCTTTCTAGCAGCGCATTAGTACCAATTGTGGTCCCTATCCTAATTTCTTTAATGTTATTTTTTTTGCTAGGTATAAAAGATAAAATATCCTTTATACCTACGATGGTGGGATCTTCTTTTTTTTCTAATTGGGATAAAATTTTATGGACGAAAATTTCACCTTGCCCATTTATCCCCAGGATATCGGTAAAAGTTCCACCTTTATCTATATAAAATTTCCAATTGGATGGAACTTTTTCCATAATCGTTTTTTTTAATCTTGCTTAAATACTCCCTGCCAAAATATTAAATTGTCCTCATCATCTCGCCAAGACCTTTTTTTACAGTTCCGGCCTAGTCCAGATTTGATAAGTGGCCTAATGTCATATTGCATAAAATCTTCTTTTTGAATTTGGATTTAATTTGGGCCATTATCAGCTAAAAAGGAGTTTTTATGGGCGAATTCATTAAAGTTGCAATCAAGGATGATATAAAACCCGGAACCGGGAAGAAGGTAGATCTAAATGGCACTCCCTTGGCCTTATTTAATGTGGATGGGACTTTTTATGCCATTGACAACACCTGCCTCCACAGAAAAGGCCCCTTGGGAGATGGGGAAGTTGAAAAAAATATTGTTACCTGTCCCTGGCATGGATGGAAATATGATATTTTAACAGGAAATTGCCAAACCAATCCCGGCCTTAAGGTCAAATCCTTTAAAGTAAAGGTGGAAGGGGAGGATATATTGGTAGGTGAGGAACAAAACGGGTAAGCTCCCTATTTAGGGAGCTTCTAAGTAGTTTTCTAACGGCCCTGACAAATACACTTAATACGGGTAAGTGGGGGATTGGTATCTGGAATTGCTCGAGGGGTTAGGACATGGGCCGGCACAAAAGGTTCGATTATCCCTATCTCTTCCATGGGTGCGGCCTATGACGATATGACAATCCTCAGGCCCACTGGATGTATCGCTGCAGACACAATATTCCCGGGTTTCTTGATGGGCCACAACCTCTACTTTAACCCTGCATTTTCTTTCACGCCCAAATTTATCAGTCCAGGTACCAGAACACCTTAAGCTCTCTCATGTTCCACCAGGGTTTTCAAAAGAGAATACTTCACCCTCACACTCATTGGCCGCAAGAACTATTTGCGGTAGTAACATTAAGATGAAAATAAAATTTTTCATATTTTTTCTCCCGTTAATTAATACGATTTAGGATAAAATTTCTTAATTGTGGAAAATCTCAGCTAGAAAATTGATTAAGTCTGTTACTATAAAACGTTGATGGTGGCGGAGAAGGCAAAGTTGGTATTATCTACTGAGAAATCCTTAGGAAGAAATTGGACGTTGGGATAGAGGTAGATATCACGAGTGATGGCAATCCCAATCCCTACTGAAATATAGTGAGGGGCAGTGCTCATACTAAAGGGACTGCCATTTTCATCCGATCTTACATGCTCATAGTTCATAAATCCTAGCACCGTTCTAAAAAACCAGACTTTGGTGAATTCAAATTCAAAGAAGGGATACAGTCCTATACTATAGGTGGTTCTTAAATCTTCTGGTTTGGGATCGTCCTCATAAAACAATGGAGTATAGCTGAAGGCCAGTCCTAAGTTAAATCGGGACTCATTAAAATTGGTAAGAACGGTTATCCCAAGACTTAAAAATCCTGAGATATTTTGCTCTCTAAAGGCCACTGATGTGCCAAAGACATAATCCAGGCTTGAAACTAATTGAAACATTCCAAGTCCTTCTACTCTGTTATAACTTACACCTGGATTACTTATATTAAATTGTTTCCTATCGGGGTCCCCATCATCTCTGAAAGGGGCCAGGTAGCCAAAGCCAAATCCCAAGGTAAAACTGTTTTTCTTATCGAGTCTAAATCTTCCAGAGATTGATCCCCCAATAGAAGTTAGCGTTTCATTTTCAGGATTTCCATAGATATCAGGCCTTTTAAGTCCAAAGGGGTTATTAATGGCACCCCCATTATAAGCGAATCCAAAAGATAAACTCCACTTGGACTTAGAACCGGAAAGGGCCCTAAGACGGGGGTTGGTGACATCTTTATCGATATCATCACCATTTTTTTTCTTCTTAGCTTTTTCCTCTTGCTTTACAACTATCACTATTTCTTCGCTGGCCTCTACTTTCTCTGAAGAAGGTTTCCTGTATGGAGTTCCGTCTATGTTGGGGGTCATCTCTTGGGACCAGACAGCTGGAGATAAAAGCATTATTAAAAGGATTACCTTCAAAGTTTATCCAAAAGGGTGGTTATAACTAAATTTTAAAGGCGATTAGGACTAAGGTCAATTAGGGGGAATGGTAAGGAAAAAGTCTGAGGGGCCGATATTACTGTGTTTTGTACCTTTTTTTCACTTTCTTTTTTTCAATGATCTCCCCGGTTTCCATGTAGGTATTAATTTCTGGGGTTCTTTTTAAAGCTTTGCAGGGGATTTTTATTAGAGTTCCTGTTCCATATTGAGGTCTCCTGGTACCGGCAAAGCAGAGCTTGTTGGTTCTATCAACAATGTAGAAAAAGCTCCCACCGAGATCTTTATCATCACCCACATAAAATCCCTCTGCCTCAACAGCTCCACTCACATCATGGTCGTTGTAAGCAAAGAGACTCAGTGGTATAAAAAATAAAAGAAGGAGCAATTTCATAGAGCTTAATCACATTCTCCTTTTGAGTTTAAAATAACTAGATGTCGGTCTACTTGTTCTTGCGTGTACCAAGAAGGATAAGCAGGTTTTCCATCAAGCTCTACTCTAAACCATTCGTTATCGGAATGTTGTACCACCACACATTTTCCCTCAGATGCAGGTTTTCTGCTACTACTAGAAGAGGCACAGCCAATAAGTAGTCCTAAAATCATAAAAACAGATAGAATCTTCATAAGTATCTCCTAAGGTTGATTTTATCACTACTTGGCGAAATCACGAATTTTCAAATAAGGGTTGTTTAGATGTAAATAAAATTTGTTATAATGAATTTATGATTTCACGTGGAGAGTTTACATTTTCCTATTCTAGAAGCTCAGGGCCTGGGGGACAGAAGGTCAACAAGACCAATACCAAGGTAACCATGAGGTGGAATATCGTGGAGTCTAAGGCCCTTAGAGAGGACGTTAAAGAACGCTTTTTAAAGAAGTATTCAAGGCGCATTTTAGAAGATGGAACGGTGCTAATCGTAAGTCAGAGGTTTAGATCGCAGGATAGGAATATTGCCGATTGTATAGAAAAACTGGAGGAGATGATTGAATCGGTGAGAGTCCCACCTAAGAAAAGGAAGGCGACAAAACCTACCAGGTCATCGATTGAAAAGAGGCTTAAAGCAAAAAAGGGAAAAAGCGATCTTAAAAAAATGCGGCAGAAAAAATATTAGTCTTCCCAGCAATAGGTCCCATCATAGGTGTACTTGATAATGATCAGATCTTTTCCCACCTCAAAATAAATCCGGCAGCTGCTGGGGATTTCATTGCCGTCTTCATCAAAGTAATCGGGAAATGGACTGGTTAAATCTTTTATTCGAAGGTAGTAGAGAACCTCATTGCCGTTTGGAAGTTCGTAGCTATCAGTAGGGTGTCCCCAATAGTCGATGATGCTATTGTAATCTTTGCCCACAAAGCCATCGAGAGTCTTTTCGAATTTGTTTTCCACATCACAGGATATAAAGAGGAGGGCAGAAATCAGCAGGATTATTTTCATCACAGATCTTATCGACCTATTAAGGAACCTTATTTAGGGCGTCAAATAGAGCTTGTTTACTCTTCCCAGCAGTAAGTGCCGCGATAGGTGTAATTTAGGACATTTTGGTCCTTATCGATTTCGAAATAGACGTTACAATAATCCTCAATCACCTCACCATCAGTATCGTATCTGTCAGGGGAGGTGCTGGTGATATCCTTTAATCGG
>SMWT01000086.1 GCA_004356615.1 Deltaproteobacteria bacterium
ATTCCACCGTTGAAACCGCCGCCCATTCCAGGATAACCTCCGCCCATGCCAGGCATTCCGCCACCAAAACCACCGCCCATTCCAGGCATTCCAATACTGATTCCACCACCGAAACCTCCACCGGGCATTCCACCGCCGAGTCCGATGCCAATATTAAATCCAAAGCCGCCACCGCCAAGTCCGCCGCCGCCAACTCCGGGATATCCGCCATACATTCCACCACCGGGAAGTCCCATTCCCATTCCAGGATAACCGATTCCAATTCCGCCGCCGAAAGGGTTACCCATTCCAGGCATTCCAACTCCAGGCATTCCTATTCCTATTCCACCGTTGAAACCGCCGCCCATTCCAGGATAACCTCCGCCCATGCCAGGCATTCCGCCACCAAAACCACCGCCCATTCCAGGCATTCCAATACTGATTCCACCGCCGAAACCTCCACCGGGCATTCCGCCACCAAAGCCTCCGCCGCCAAATCCGGGCATTCCGCCACCGATACCAATCCCGATACCACCGCCAAAACCGCCGCCGCCAAATCCTGGGTAGCCTCCGCCCATTCCAGGGCCGCCTATGCCGCCGCCAAAGCCGGGCATGCCGATTCCAATATTAATTCCACCGCCGATTCCGCCGGGGCCGTAACCTGGTCCGAAGTTAGGGCCCATGATTCCACCCATGAAACCGGGAGAGAATCCGCCACCTATGTAGGGATTTCCAATAAGACCAATTCCGCCTCCGCCGATACCTCCACCAAATCCGGGGAAGCCTCCAAGTGAGCTCCCATTACAACTATTGTTTAAGTCTGTGGCCTGCTCGGGAAGGATAGGGGCCGCACCCCGTTCAATGGCATAATCTAGATAGCTATTATATCTGTTGGTACATTGAATATGTCCCTGCTCATAAGCATCGGCCCATTTCTTTTGGCCCTTGTAACCAAAATAAGATGAGATCGCGACCGATCCAAACATGGCCAGGGGTTGGGCGACAATTCCTAGCGCCTCAACCCATGGGTTGGATTTCTCTTGTTCAGCAAAGAGACAAGAAACACAGTCAACATTAGCTGAGCTCGCTATCTGCATTCTAAGACATGCTCTGTATTCATTAGAATAAAGCGCTTGATCAATATAAGCACATTGGTCCTGAGAGTAAGCAAAGCTTGTATGAAAGAATAGTCCGATGAAAATCCATAAATTAATTTTAGTTAGACCCATATTTTTACTCCTATTACCTAAACAACATCGTCTTAAGGGGGTTAAAACTTGAGATTTATTAGGCTTTGAAGAATAGAATTGACGGATTTTCGAAGTTTTATATAGTTTGGTGTCTTAGGAGATGATTTTGCTTGGTTTTAAACAGCACATTTGGGAATGGTTGATTTTACTGCTTGTCCTTTTAGGAATGGCCTACACTGCTATTACCATCAAAAAAGAGAAGAAGGTCTTTCTTCAAAACCTTAAAAAATATGTATTGAGGGGATTTAAAATTGCCACTCCTAGTTGGTGGTCTCAAGTGGAGTCCGGTGAAAATGAATTGGTCTTTAAAAGAACTGATACCAGCTATGATTGGGTAGCGAAGTTTTCCATCACCAGCAATGATGATGATCTATCAATCGAAGAATTGTTGGTTAAAAAGATTAAAGAAAAAAAGGTTTTATTTGATGAGGAATCCTCAGAGATTCCCAGTCCCGAGCGGATTGAGAGAGAGTTTAACCTTGGATCAAATAAGGATTTTGAAATTGCCAGGGTTGAGGGAACCGCCACAACAGATGAGTTTGATAGGCTCTATTTGGATTTGGCAATTATGAGAAATAAAAAAAGAGATTTGGTGCTTCTCTGTGAAAGCAAAAGTTCCGTATTAAACGGAGGAGTGGAAGGGCCTTATTTTGAAGAGGTAATAAAACAGATTTCCGTCTAGGCCCTTTGAGTAGTGAAAAATCTTATTTTTCCCACCATAAAAGAGATCAATTCTTCATCTGTTCCAAAAACATCTTCTACAAGTGGAGAATCTAGTAAAAAGGCGGTCATTCTTTTGGCCGTTTGAAAAAGTGGTTCAACTAAATAGAGTCCACCAATATTTTCACCGTTAAAAGATTTGATGATTTCTTTTCTCGCATGATTATAAATTTCTGATTCTGTGATATCTTCAGGAAGATTATCCTGGCCCATTTTGTCTTCAACTTCTTCAATGGCCTGGTCTTTTATGTCTTCATCTGTGGCAAAGCTCACACCAAATTCAGTGGCCATCGCATCGACTAAATCGAGTCGTACAGTTACATTATATTCAATCATCTTATTTTCTGTAAGATGGTTCAATGTATAAGCAGCTAGTTGCTTCAATGTTTCAAAATCTGTTCTCATAATCATTTAATTCCTAACATCAAGATTCGTGGAGCATACCTTAGTTTAAGAGCATCATACAAGAATAACCTTATTAAATAACTCAATATTTTTTCACGTATAACTGCTTGCGTTATTTTAATATTTTCTTAATCCTTGGATACTCTCCAAGTATTAAAAGCAGAATTAAATAGGTAAGGGCACCGGCCAATCCCAAAAGACAAAATTTTATGACTTTTAAGAAAAAATTCTCGGAAAAAATAAAGAAATTGTCTCCTAGATAGTAGCAGCAAGTGAAGGCCACGACTGAGGCAAAAAGAATCTTTAACACTGTTAAATTAAAGAAAAAACTAAGCGAAAGGCCTAATTCTTTTTTCAAAAATGTCGCCTGCAAAATAGAATTTACCAGCATGGAAAGACTGGTGCCAAGGGCCAAAACCTTGAATCCATAATGGGGAACAGTTAATATGCAAAAAAGAATATTTAGCAAAATAGAGATCACTGAGATGACAACAGGGGTTTTAGGTTTATTTAGGGTATAAAAAATCGGCACAAAAACCTTATAGAGGCCATAAAAAGGAAGTCCTACAAGATAGAAATCAAGCGCCATGGCAGTCATTTGCGTGTCTTCAAAATTAAAGAGCCCTCTTTCAAAAATTAAGTGCACCGTGGGAGAGGAAAGACCTAAGAGTAGGGCCATGGCAGGACAGAGTACTAACAGGCAGAGAATATAACTTCCCTGCAGCAAATCTATCGCCTCTTCCTTTTTCCCTGCAGTCCAGTTGTCACTAAAGTGCACCAGGTTAGACCCCGCTATGGAAACCCCAAATACCCCTACTGGAAATTGAAATAATCTAAAGGCGTAGGATAACCAAGAAACTGCACCGACCACGGTGCCAGTGGCCAAAATGGTGGTTACTAAAACATTTATTTGAGTGGCGGCCATTCCCACAGTCCCAATACCAATTCTTTTGATAATCCTACTCGTTAACTTAGAAATCGGTTGAATAGGCCCTTTAGGGCCATAGCCCTTCCTAATTAATAGGGGGAATTGCACTATCATCTGCAAGAATCCACCCAGGATAACCCCTACTCCCAGAGATAAAATAGGAGGAAGACCACGAGCTTGAAAAAGGGGCGGAAAAAATAAGATGGCCAAAATCATGATCACGTTAAAAAAGGCCGGAGCAATGGAGGGCATAAAAAAGATTTTTAAAGAATTCAGCGCTCCCATGAACAATGCGGCCAAGGAGACCAGGACTAAAAAGGGCGCCATAATCCTTATCAGCACCACTGTAAGTTCATATTTTTCCGGCATTTCCACAAACGTTGGAGCGAATAGTCCCGTTAGCTCTGGTGCGAAATACATTATTAAAAGAGATAGGGTTCCCGTTAAAAAAAACAAGAGGACAAACAGAGACCACAAAAGGGAACGGGCCCTGGCGGGGTCTTTGATTCGCTCTTCAATAAATATGGGGACAAAGGCCGGGGAGAAGGATCCTTCAGCAAAAAGGTCTCTTAGGATGTTGGGAATTCGAAATGCTACTAGGTAGGCATCGGTAAATCCCGAGGCGCCAAAAATGGCGGCCATTACTTGTTCTCTTACTAGGCCTAAAATTCGGCTTACAAAAGTGGCCGAGGCCATTTTGAAAGAGGACAAGAGAACGGTATATTTTGCAAGCGACAAATGGCATCCTTTGGTTTGCTGCGTCACTTTGAATTAAATCAATTATTGTTTTGCGCACAACCATCTCTTATGGTAATTCTTCCGAGTTAAAATTACATATTAAATTATAACCTTTTTTTAAATTTAAGGAGCACGCCAATCATGGAATCGGTAACACACTTTTTGACCTACAGCCCCTTCGTTGGAGTAGCTGGGTTTATCTTTGCTCTCATTACCTACGTCTGGGTTATTAAACAGCCTGCTGGAAATAAAAAAATGACCGATATAGCAGGACTCATTGAAAAGGGAGCAATGACCTTTTTAAGGAAAGAATATTCTATCCTGCTAGTTTTTCTCATTGTTGTCGCGCTCCTGTTAAACTACAAATTGGGACTTAACACTGCCATGTCTTATCTCATTGGTGCTTTTGCTTCCATGCTTTGTGGATTCATCGGCATGAAAGCAGCAACTAAGGCAAACGTTAGAACAACCCAAGCTGCTGCTAGTAGCGGACAGGGGAAGGCCCTTGCAATTGCCTTCTTTGGTGGTTCCGTTATGGGGATGACAGTTGCCTCTCTGGGACTTATTGGTATCGCGCTAGTCTTTAAATATTTAACTGATTCTGTCTCTATTGAAGCGTTGAATGGTTTTGCCATGGGCGCCTCATCAATTGCGCTTTTTGCCCGTGTTGGTGGTGGTATTTTTACTAAGGCCGCCGATGTTGGTGCTGACCTGGTTGGCAAACTTGAAGCGGGAATTCCTGAGGATGATCCACGAAATCCCGCCACTATTGCTGATAACGTTGGGGATAACGTAGGTGACACTGCCGGTATGGGTGCCGATATTTTTGAATCATATTGTGGTTCGGTTATCGCTACTATGTTTATCGGTTCAACTCTTGGAGCTGGTATCGGTCCTGTGATGCTTCCGCTACTGATCATCACCATTGGTCTTCTGGCATCTATTCTAGGAATCATGGCCATGAACATGCTAAAAAATGCTAATCCGGCAATGGCCTTAAGGGTTACCCCTATTATTTCATTAGGTGCCCTTTTTGTTGGTTCCTACTTTTTAATTAAGACCATGGCCTTTACGGCCTTTCCTTTTGCCCTAGGCCCTTTCTACGCCATGGTAATCGGAGCACTTTCTGGGCTGTCTATAGGGCTTGTAACTGAATATTATACTTCTGCAGATTTCAAACCCGTTAAGCAAATTGTAGAGGCCTCCAAAACAGGTGCTGCTACCAATATCATTCAAGGGCTCGCCGTTGGCATGTACTCTTGTTTGGTTCCCGTTTTAATTATTTGTGTAACAATTTATTTTGCTCACTACTTTGCAGGCCTTTACGGAATCGGTATTGCCGCTGTTGGTATGCTGGCCACTACTGGCATCACCATGTCTGTTGATGCTTACGGGCCTATCTCAGATAATGCTGGTGGGATCGCTGAAATGAGTAATCTTGGAAGTGATGTTAGAAAAATCACCGATGGACTTGATTCAATCGGCAATACTACTGCTGCCATTGGAAAAGGTTTTGCCATTGGTTCAGCTGCGCTAACGGCGCTTGCTATGTTTTCCGCTTTTGCTACTGCAGTTGGACTCGATACGATCAACATTATGGATACTAAAGTTGTTATTGGTCTTTTCATCGGAGGCTCTCTTCCTTTCTTCATTGGCGCCAATACCATGAACGCTGTTGGTAAAGCAGCTTTTTCCATGGTTCAAGAAGTTAGAAGACAATTTAGAGAGATCCCGGGACTAATGGAAGGTAAAGCTCAGCCAGATACTGAAAGATGTATTGATATTGCTACTAACGCCTCTTTAAAAGAGATGATTCTACCAGGATTTGTTGCTATCTTATCTCCCATTGCCGTTGGCTTCTTTTTAGGAAAAGAATCTCTTGGGGGAATGCTTGCTGGTGCCACCGTAACCGGTGTTTTAATGGCCCTTTTTATGGCCAACGCTGGTGGTGCTTGGGACAATGCTAAAAAAGCTATCGAGCAAGGCCATATTGCAGGCGAATCAAAAGGCGGAGAGGCCCATGCTGCTGCCGTTACTGGTGACACTGTTGGTGACCCGTTTAAAGATACTTCAGGACCTGCTATGAACATCCTAATAAAGTTGATGTCTATTGTGGCCCTGGTTATCGCTCCACTTTTATAAAATAATTTCCCAGGCCTGGTGCCTGGGATTATTCCTTTCCCAGGAGTCTTATGAAACCAATGATTGTCGTCGCGGACGGTTTTGACAAAACTCTTTTTAAACAACTTTGTGACCTAAGTGATTTTGAAGTTTTTCCAGAACCAAAAATAAACCAAAGTATACTTCAAGATTTGCTTCCTAAAATTAATGGATTGGTCATTAGATCCACCACAAAGGTAACCAAAGAACTTTTGGATAAAGCTTCAGGCCTTAAATACGTCATTCGAGCTGGTGCGGGAACGGACAATATTGATAAGCTAGAATGCCAAAATCGAGACGTCAGAGTCTCCAATACTCCTGGAGCAAACAATAACTCTGCCGCGGAACACGCCATCGCCCTTATGATGACAGTACTGAGGCATACAGCTGCGGCCGATGCCTCAATGAAAGCAGGCAAGTGGGAAAAATCAAAGTTTCTAGGAAGTGAACTCAGTAATAAAAAAATAGGTATTGTAGGAGCGGGAAACATTGGTCAGATTGTGGCCAAAAGACTAGCGGGTTTTGACCCACAAGTTTTATTTTTTGATCCTATGGTTGATAGCATCGATCTTCCCTACGCCAAAAAAGTAGAGGAAATTGAAGAGATTTTTAAAACTTGTGATGTGGTAACTATCCATGTTCCACTAATCGACCCGACCAGAAACTTGGTAAACGAGAAACTACTCTCTCTAATGCCTGCTTACAGTATTTTAATTAACTGTGCCAGAGGCGGCATCGTAAATGAAGATGACCTCTTTCATGTTTTAAATGAAGGACTAATTAGAGGAGCAGGATTTGATGTATTTGCTAGCGAACCTCTAAATGAAGGTAGCGAGCTTAGAAAGCTAGATAATATTGTTCTGACTCCACATCTTGGGGCAAGTACCGAGGAAGCGCAAAAAAGAGTTGGGGAAATGGTAATAAATCAATTGAAAGAATTCTTCATTAATAACAATTTAGAAAATGAAGTGAGGGCCTAATGCAAATCTTGGCCATAGTTGGTGCCCAGTGGGGCGATGAAGGAAAAGGAAAAATCACTGATCTCCTAGGAGAAAAGTGTGATTTCGTTGTCAGATATCAAGGCGGAAACAACGCCGGTCACACCATTATCGTGGGTGATAAAAAAATCATTCTACACTTAATTCCCTCCGGTATTCTTCATCCCAATACTGTTTCTCTGATCGGACATGGAGTGGTCTTTGACCCCGTGGCCTTTAAAGCAGAGCTTAATGAGATCGAAGGTCTAGGTGTTAAGGTCTCTCCGAAAAATCTTAAGATTTCTGAAAACTGCACTGTTATTACCAGCTACAATAAAATCCTTGATGGACAAAGAGAGAGCTCTTCTAAAACCAAAATCGGAACCACTGGACGAGGAATTGGCCCAGCTTACGAAGATAAGATTGGCAGAAGGGCCATAAAGGTGAAAGACCTTTTAAATAAAGAAGTCCTTGAGCAAAAGCTTAGAGAAAACTTGGTTGAAAAAGAGTCTCTTTTCAAAAATCTCTATCATTGTGACTACCCATCTGTTGAAGAGGAAGTTGAAAGACTCTACTCTCTAGGCCAGGAAATAAAACCTCTTATGGCCAATACCTTTGGTCTCTTAGATACCGCCATAGCAAATAATAAAAAGATTCTATTTGAGGGAGCTCAGGGAGTCCTGCTAGATATTGATTACGGCTCATACCCTTTTGTAACTTCCTCCAATACTTCTTCCGGTGGTATTTACAATGGTGCCGGACTTCCCGGCGGTAGATTAAATGATGTTCTTGGAATCACTAAGGCCTATTGCACCCGAGTTGGGGCCGGCCCATTTCCAACAGAGCTTCATGATGAGCTTGGTGAGCATATCCAGAAAAAAGGTGGCGAATTTGGTGCCACCACTGGAAGAGTAAGAAGATGTGGTTGGCTTGATATTCCACTTTTAAAGTATTCTGCAAAATGTGCCAATATCACCTCCTTTGCTCTCACCAAGCTTGATGTCCTATCTGACATTGAGACTTTAAAAGTCTGCATCAGCTATGAATACGAGGGGAAAACTCTTGATATGGCCTACCCAGGACTTGATCTTTCGAAGGTCAAACCAGTTTATAAAGATCTCAAACCATTTCACGATGACTTTATAGACAACAAAGTTAGTCCAGAATTAAAAGAGTTTTTAGACCTCATCGAAAGTGAAACAGGGATTAAAATTGGCATTCTCGCCTATGGGCCTGAAAGATCCGAGATTATTTTCCGACAAGACTTCTTTTAAAATTGTTTAATGCCTCAATCCTATTCTAAAATAGGCCTATGGATAAAATAATTTTCCTTATTTTTTTGAGTTTTCCCCTTTTCGCGGGTGATCTTCCAAATGAAGTTTTTTTAAAAACTCCCACCCAAACCAGAAATAATTTTAATGAATTTTTTTTAAAGGATGGTGAAATTTTTCAAAAACCCCTGGGATCAGATCCATCTAACTGGAAAAAAATCGAAGCGAAAAACGGGCCTAAAAACCCCATCAGTATAGCAGTCGGGGGAGCTTATTTTCAGGCGTTAAATAATGATGGAACTCTCTACACCCTAAAGTCCGCCTTTGATACAA
>SMWT01000087.1 GCA_004356615.1 Deltaproteobacteria bacterium
CTGGGAAATCTTTTTTTATCAACTACAATCATTCCATCCTTATCTCTGGTAGTTTGCCAGCAATCATCAATATTTATGTATTCGTATCCTGTTTCTTTCATACCGTTTGAGGCCATGATGTCAGCGTGTTCTTTAATTAGTTTTTCATCGATATCACAAGCGAAAGTATTCCAAGAGTTCCAACCCATAGGAGGAGTTAGAGCAAGACTAGCGATTGTGTTAAAAGAAAAAGTTAAGGAAAAGAGAACTAAAATCTTCAGTATCATTTTGACTCCAATTTAAATTTATTTTGCGTCAGGAGGTATACCTACGGGACAGTTAATTGGCAAATATGTCTTTTGAACCAAAAAAGCTCCCAATGTACTTCCAATCAATTGCATATGCATATTAGCTTTGTTAGCCAATTAGTATGAAGACCATTTTTGAATATGAATGCTACAAAAAGTATTTAAACGAGATAATTCAAAATAGGCCCAAAAGAGGAAGGGGCACTAAGAAAAATCTAGCGGAATTTCTAAGGTGTAAAACCTCCCTGATCTCTGCAATCCTCTCTGGCGACCGTGACTTCTCCCTGGATCAGGCGATAAAAATATGCCAATTCTTCTCCCTAAATCCTAGGGAACGGGACTTCCTAATATTTCTGGTAGGTCGAGAAAGGGCCGCCACCACGGATTTAAAAGATTACTACGACGAAAAAATGCAGAATTTTCGGGCAGAAGTAATTCTCTAAACTATCTGATTTCAATTATTTAGGGCCTTATGCCCACGGCGAGTCCATTCATTGACGCTGCAAGTTACTATTTTTTTTAAAAAAATTAAAAGTCCTTCCCTTGACAGTGATTATTTTGCTATTAACTTGTGTCTGTTGAAAAAATATCAAACAACATAACCGTTTAATAGTACAGGAGAATCGTATGCAAGTTAGACCACTACAAGATAGAGTTCTTGTTCAAAGGTTAGAAGAAGAAACAACCACCGCTGGTGGAATCATTATTCCAGATAGCCACACTGAAAAACCTGCCCAAGGCAAGGTAGTCGCCGTAGGTACTGGATATAGAAATACCGATGGTAGCATTCGTGCTCTAGACGTTAAAGAAGGTGACACGGTCATTTTTGGTAAGTATGCCGGATCTGAAATCAAAGTTGAAGGCGCTGAATACTTAATCATGAAAGAAGACGATCTTCTTGGTGTTCTTGAAAATTAATAAAAAAATATTATAAGGAGTTTAAAAATGGCTAAAGAATTAAGATATAGCGAAGATGCAAGAAGTTTAATCCTTCACGGAGTAAACGCTCTAGCTAACGCTGTAAAAGTTACCCTTGGACCTAAGGGAAGAAACGTTATTATTCAAAAATCTTTTGGCGCGCCAAGCATCACTAAAGACGGTGTTACCGTGGCAAGAGAAATTGAACTGGAAAACAACTTTGAAAATATGGGCGCTCAGATGGTTAAAGAAGTCGCTCAAAAAACCAATGACGATGCAGGGGACGGAACAACAACCGCTACTGTTTTAGCTCAAGCTATTTATCGTGAAGGTGTGAAGCTGGTAGCGGCAGGTCACGACCCAATGGGACTAAAAAGAGGAATCGATAAAGCTGTTGCTAAAGTGCTGGAAGGGCTTAAAGCAACTACTAAGACTGTTGAGTCTAAAGAAGAAATTGCTCAAGTTGGAATCATTTCAGCTAACAACGATATAGAAATTGGAAATCTTCTTGCTGAAGCGATGGAAAAAGTTGGCAACGACGGTGTTATCACCATCGAAGAGGCTAAAACTGGTGTAACAACTCTTGATGTTGTTGAAGGGATGCAATTTGATAGAGGTTATTTATCTCCATATTTTGTAACCAACCCAGAAAAAATGCTAGTATCTTTTGATAATCCAAATATTTTAATCACTGATACAAAAATTTCTGCCATGAAAGACCTGCTGCCAATCCTTGAAAAAAATATGCAAACCTCAAAACCGCTACTTATCATCGCTGAAGACGTAGAAGGTGAAGCGCTTACAACTCTGGTTGTAAACAAACTTAGAGGGACACTAAACGTAGCAGCTATTAAAGCTCCTGGTTTTGGTGACAGAAGAAAAGAAATGCTTCAAGACATTGCCACTTTAACGGGGGCCACTTTGATCTCTGAAGAACTGGGAAAAACGCTTGAAGCTGTAGAGCTGACAGATCTTGGTACTGCTACTAAGGTTATTGTTGATAAGGAAAACACCACTATCATTGATGGTTCTGGTGAAAAAGCTGCAGTTAAGGCCAGAGTAGGTATAATTAGAAAACAAATTGAAGATACAAGCTCAGACTACGACAAAGAAAAACTGCAAGAAAGACTGGCAAAACTAGTTGGTGGAGTTGCTGTAATTAATGTTGGTGCTCCAACCGAAACTGAAATGAAAGAGAAAAAAGACCGAGTAGAAGATGCTCTTAATGCAACTCGTGCTGCGGTTGAAGAAGGAATCGTCGTTGGTGGTGGTTGTGCTCTAATTAGAGCAGCAGCTTGCCTTGAAGGTATGGAAGGTTCAACTCCTGAGGAAACTCATGGTATCAAAATTGTTAAAAGAGCTGTGCAAGAGCCTCTAAGACAAATTGCTACTAATGCAGGCTTTGAAGCTTCTGTTGTTGCCAATGAAATTTTAAAATCAAAAGACGTTAATTGGGGATTCAATGCTTATGATAACAGATACGAAGACTTAGTTAAGGCCGGAATCATCGATCCAACTAAAGTTGTTAGATCTGCTCTGCAAAATGCAGCATCTGTTGCAGGACTTATGTTGACTACTGAAACCATGATTGCTGATCTTCCAAAAGAAGATGGCGCTGCAATGCCACCAATGGGCGGCGGAATGGGCGGCATGCCAATGATGTAATAACATCTAAATCAAATTTTATAGGGGGAGCGTTTGGTCCCCCTTTTTTTTATCATGAAAGAAATATTTGCCATATTTGGAAAAAGACCGATCCCAGGATTTGCCAAGACCAGGCTGGAAAAAAGCCTTGGATCAAAAAAGACCCAGGAACTCTACCATGTTTTTATGAAGGAATTTTTCGCATCTTTGAATCTTGATATGGAAATTCATCTATTCGGAACACCAAGAGAAGCTCAGACCGAAATTTATTTTAAAAAGCTAATTAAAAGGCCCTTTAATTTTTATTTCCAAAGTGAGCTTCCTTTTTTTGAAAGACTTAGAGAAGTGTTTAAAACCTTTGATGACACCTTTGTTCATCTCACAGGAACCGATATACCGGATTTTCCCTTTGAGATCATAGATGAGGTAAACGCAGTTTCTGGAAAGGTCTATATAGGGCCTGATCAAGGTGGTGGCTTTTATTACCTAGGGGCCCACAGCTCTCACCGAGATCTCTTCTCCCTAGAGCTTGAGAGCGGGGCGGATAACGTCCTAGAAAAAATCATTCATCAGGCCCAGTCTATGGGGCTTGAGGTAATCCTCCTAAAGGAATGGTCGGATATTGATGAAATTGATGATTTAAATGCCTATTATCTCAGGAAAAAATTGCCCCCACTCTAAAAGATCTTTTGCCACAATTAGAATTAGGGAGTGAAGCCAAAGCACTCAGAAGCAGTCCAAAGAATTCTCGTTCTCCTCCAATTAGACGCCCAGGCGTTGATGGATCGAATTATCCACAGAGAAAAGGAATACCTTCATCGGTTTAATCTCTCTCGCACGAGATTTCACTTCAAAGAAATATTTGATAACCGCTACGCCAAGATGAGCATTGATGTATTGAAAGACTTAAGTGAGGAAGTCATCGTTAGTGCGGATAATTTCTATAATAAGGCAGAAACGCTTTATTGGTATTTCATGCAGACCGAAGACATGGGAGTGGCGGCCGAGGATCATTGCTCGAAGACAATCTTTGATATTCAAGGTTCCTATGATATCTTTAGTTCTTTTTTAAGGGCCGAAATAACAGGGCAAGAGGGATGAAATATCTACTTCTGGTCTTGGTTATCATCCCTCTAGCTCATGGCGGGATAATTAAAGAGGGAATATTTTCCGGCCGAATATCTAAAAATAATCCTGATGCTAAACTAATTCGTGTTTTTGTGGAGTTTGATAATTTAAAATATCTAAACCGTAAAAACAAAATAGAGTTTTGGAAAAGTGACGCTCCTTCCACAAAATGTCGCGGGTATATTCTTGGCAAAAGCACTCAGTATCTTTTAGTAAAAATTCCTAAATACGATATCTGCTCGCGAAAAGTTGCCCTAGGAAGAGGCCACTACCTGAAATTTTATTCTCCCGATTTGGTAAAAAATATTAAGACCGGAAGAGAGTTAGTTAAAATTCTGTTAAAGAAAAGACTGGGGATTAAGGGACAGCTGGAAAAGGCAGAGAAAAATCTTAAGGGGCATGTGGAAAAACTAGAGGGAGTGAACCGGCGCTACGATATTCTTAGACAAAAACTAGAGCAGGAATGGAGTAACCAGCTTACCTATCTCGAAGAAGATAAAACCAACACCTTGAGATATTTTAAAGATCTAGAGGTTCGCCTCGATGAAGTGGACCACAAGTTAGAAATCTATCGCATTGCTGATGAAAACCTAAAATTAGACCGTTGGAGTCTTGATCCTAAGTTCTATTTCAAAAAATAGGTCCCATTTTGACACTACTAGAAAATAATCGCCCTAATACCTTTTAAAATAGTCCAATATATCCTATGATGCCTCTTCCTAACCGGAAAGGAGGAAGCTCTGTGTTAGTTCGAATTTTAACCGTATTTACTCTTTTAACATCGCAAGCATTTGCCGTTGTAGGTAATCCTAAAGCGCCTAAAGGCGGAACCTGGCAATATAATCTTGGGCAGCAACCAACCACCCTCAATGCTCTCTCTTCATCAGATGCCTACGCGTCTACTGTACAGGGCTATATTATAGAATCCTTGGCCACTAGAGATATTGACTCTTACGAGTTTGGGCCAGCACTTGCGACCAGTTGGGAAACAGCAAAAGATGGCAAGTCATATACCTTCACTTTAAGAGAGGGAGTTAAATGGCACGATGGAAAACCTTTTACCGTAGAAGATGTTAAATTTTCTTTTGATGCCATTATGGATAAGGAAAATAGATATAAAACGGCCCACCTCAAGTCTTATTACGAAAACATATCAGAGGCGAGAATTCTGGATAAACATAGAATCCAATTTTTTGTCAAGGCCCCTTATTTTAAAAACTTTGATATGGTGGCAGGACTTTCAATCGTTCCCAAACACCTCTATTCAGATCTTTCAAAAAAGAACAAGAAAAAATTAAATAAAACCCTTGTAGGTACCGGCCCTTATATCCTCTCTAAATTTAGGCGTGGTAAAAGTCTCTTGCTTAAAAAGAATAAAAGCTGGTGGGGTAACAATGACCCACTTCAAAAGGGGGTCTACAATTTTGATAAAATCCTCATGAGATTTATCAAAGATGGAACTATCGCTATTACTCGGCTCACCAAGGGCGATGTAGATTTTCTGGGTCTAAGCGCAGAGGAGTTTATTAAAAAAACAAGTGGTAAAAAATGGGATAAAAAAGAAGTTTTAAAAGTTAAGACCAAAAATAAATCACCTTCAGGGTATGGTTTTGTAGGCTGGAATCTTAGAAATGATCTCTTTAGATCTAAAAAAACAAGAATGGCGCTCTATCATCTATTAAATAGAGACCTTATGATTGAAAAGTTCGATTTTGGTATGAACCTTCCGGCCACGGGGCCTTTGTATCAACAAAGTATTTACGCCAACCACAAAGTAAAACCAGTTAAATATGATCCAAAGCTTGCTCTTAAAATACTTAAAGAGGATGGTTGGAGGCCTGGACCTGACAATATTCTTAGAAAAACTTTTGAGGGGATTGAAAAAAGACTCAGCTTTACCATCCTAGAACCCAATAAAGAATTTGTTAAATATCTAACTATTTATAAACAAGATGCTCTCCGGGCCGGGGTTGAAATTAAAATAAAATATATTGAATGGACTACCTTTATAAAACTTCTCGATGAAAGAAAATTTGAGGCGGTAAGACTTGGCTGGGGCGGAGGCTCTGTTGATTGGGATCCAAAACAGATTTGGCATACCGATTCAATCGCCGGCGGAGGTTCTAACTTCATCGGCTACTCAAATCCTGAGGTTGATAAATTAATCGATGAGGCCAGACTCACTTTTAATAAGGAAAAAAGGATTGAACTTTTGGGGAAGGTCTATAAGATAATTGCTGAAGATGTACCATATGCTTTTTTCTTTAACGCGAAGTATAGATTCTATGCTCATACAAAAAGAATGAAGAGAGAGAAAGATACCTATAAATTTGGTATTGGTACTGATTATTGGTGGATTGAAAAGTAAGAGGAGCAGAATTTGTTTTCCTATATCATCCGTAGGCTATTAATCATGATCCCAACTATTTTTGGGATTACCCTGGTGGTTTTTGCCATCATTAATTTGGCCCCAGGAAGCCCCGTTGAGAGAAAGTTACAAGAGATGCGATTTGGTGGCATGGGCCAAACGCAAATGGGAATGGATGGCCCCGGAAGAGACTCCTCTGGGATTTCTAATGAAGTGCTTGAAGCGCTTAAAAAACAATATGGTTTTGATAAACCAGTCCATATCAGATACCTCATCTGGCTTAAGAACCTTTTTAAACTAGATTTTGGTGAAAGCTTTACCTACGAAGAGCCGGTAACAGATATCATCATCTCCAAATTTCCCGTCTCGCTGCAATTCGGGGTAATATCGCTTTTTCTCTCCTATTTAATCTGCATACCCCTGGGAGTATTGAAGGCGGTTAAAAATGGAGCACCCTTTGATATCATTTCTAGTTTTGCCCTCTTTGTAATGTATTCAATTCCTGGGTTTATGTTGGGGATTTTACTCATCGTCTACTTCGCTGGGGGAAGCTTCTTTGAATGGTTCCCCGTAGGCGAACTCTATTCAGATATGTACGAGGACTTGCCCTTTTGGGAGCAAATTTGGGATCGGATACAGCACTTTGTCTTACCCCTTATCTGTTACATGATCGGATCTTTTACCGTTTTAACCATGCTAATGAAAAACTCTCTGCTAGATGAAATTGGCAAAGACTATATTAGAACCGCGAGGGCCAAGGGCCTTTCGGAGCGAGTCGTTTATTTAAAACATGCGCTTAGAAATTCGCTAATTCCCATTGTCACAGGCCTGGGTGGATTTCTTTCCGTCTTTTTTGCCGGCTCAATGCTGCTGGAGATGATTTTTAATCTAGACGGTATTGGACTTATGTCTTATCAAGCAGTGCTGGAAAGAGATTACAACCTCATTATGGGGTCGATCTTTATTCAAGCAGTTGTCATGCTGGTGGGACAATTAATATCAGATTTGGCCTACGTGGTTGTTGATCCAAGGATTGATTTCAAATGATAGAACATTTTATTCAAAATGAGCTTACCCGTAAGAGGTGGCGTAGATTTAAAAACAGAAAGCTAGCGGTGATCTCTAGTATTGCTATTTTAGCGATGATTGTGACTACTTTTATTGCCCCCATGCTCGCCAACTCAAAACCAATTTATTTATCTTACCAGGGAAATAGCTATTTTCCGGTTCTTGTGACTTATAACCCAGTAGATTTTGGTATCACCGATACCTTGGTAATCGATTATAGAAATCTTGAGCTAGGAGAGGATGACTTTGCCGTTTGGCCGATCATTAAGTGGGATCCCTTTGAATCAAACATTGAAGTTGACTCATATCCCTCTCCTCCAACCACCACCAACCTTATGGGAACAGATGATCGGGGCCGAGATGTCTTCACCCGTATTCTCTATGGCTTTAAATACTCTATTCTCTATGCTGTCTTGGTTTGGTCCATCACTACCGTGGTGGGAATTATCCTGGGTGGAATCATGGGCTACTTTGGTGGCAAGATCGATTTTTTCGGCCAGCGGTTGGTGGAAATTCTTTCCACGGTACCACAATTTTTTCTTTTAATTATTCTTATCTCTATTTTTACGCCTACTCTGGCCATGCTGGTGGTGATCTCCTCGGTTTTTTCCTGGATTCCCATCAGTTATTACGTGCGAGGAGAGTTTCTTAAAAATAGAAAACGTGAATTTGTGGAAGCGGCGAGAGCTATGGGAGCGAGTACTACCAGGATTATCGGTAGGCATATTCTACCAAACTCGCTAACTCCGGTTATCACTTTTGCTCCCTTTGCCATTACCGCCAATATTGTCGGTCTGGCATCTCTGGATTTCCTGGGTTTTGGGCTGGAGATTCCAACCCCTTCTTGGGGAGAGCTTTTATCTCAGGCCCACAAAAACTTCACCATTGCTTGGTGGCTGGCGGTCTTTCCTTCCCTGTCGCTATTTTTCACTTTGACCTTTATGAATTTAATTGGTGAGGGTGTTAGAGATGCGATGGATCCCAAAATGGTTTAGCTCAGGTGCCCCAAGTGGGCGCCAAGTTTAAGGTAAGTTTCCATCCCTTTTTTAGTGTAAGCAAGTAGATCAGCATCTGGAAGCCATTTTCCCTTTTCTCCAATTACCACGATAGTTGAACCACCAAAGAGAAAATACCCTTTTTCCTGCCCTCTTTTAAATTCTTTTCTTTTATGAGTTTGAACAATTTTTCCCACCATGGTGGCGCCAACTTCAATATAGGCCATTTTTCCAAAGCACCTGGTCTCAATAATTGTTACCTGCCTTTCATTATTAATAAAAATACCAGGCCTTTTTTTCAGGGCGATGGGGTTTACCGAATGAAGGCCTCCATGGTTGGTAAAGGTATCTAAAATTACTCCATCATCGGGAAAATGAAAGCGGTGATAGTCCACCGGGCAAAGCCGCGCGAGCAGTAGTGGCCCATCTAAAAATATTTTGTTCCATTTTGGATTATCAATTAATGCTCTTGGGGTTAGAAATTTTCCTTTAACGGGAACCTTTTCATGCTCATCTATTTTTTTATAGGCGAAATATCTGGCCTCGGCAGGGGCCCCAAGGTGTGCCATGGTGCTGGGAAAGGAACGCTTATCTTTTTTAAATCTTCTGATGAAGAAGTGGTTAAAGTCTCGATAGCCTGGGCCGTTCTTAAAGCTGTACCC
>SMWT01000088.1 GCA_004356615.1 Deltaproteobacteria bacterium
TCATCCACACCCTGAAACCAGTACTCATCATAAATGTATTCATAAGATTCAATGGTGGTGGCAAGGTGAATCCCACTATCTGAGGGAAAATAAATATCCGTCCCCTTACTCAAGGCCACATGCTCATTGGTTAAAAGGCCAACTGCCTTTCCCTTTTTCTTTTTTACAAATGCAGTGATGGTGCCAAATGCAACTATGTCATCTTTCTTATTGGTAACCGCAATTTGCGAGCCGGGATAAATAAACTCGTCCCAACCCCGCAGGCGCTCCAAAACTTCACCGTAAAGCTCACCTCCACTCACAACACCTGCCACTCCTCCTTGAACCACATCAACATGACACCAAGGGCCTCCTGGAATTTCTAATTTTTTGGGGATTTCTTGAGCATCAGGTAACCATTTGGGATTTATCTTTTCCTCCACAAAAACCAATATGGCCGGATCCTTGGAAACCCTTTTTTTCCCGCTATATTTTTTAAACCCCAAGGCCGTACCTAGATTGGAGTTAAATTTATCCAATGTTTTTCTGTGGTAAGCGCGAATCCTATGCAGATCTTTTATCGATTTGGCCTGCGCCATCTTCTCCCCCTGAAAAACCCTTTAACCAAAAATGCCAAACTACATTATTATTTACCAAATTCTAATTCGAGAGGGCCACAAATGAAATGGTTAATTTTATCTGTTCTTCTAATATCTTGCGCCACCACCCGCACGCCTCAAGACAACGGAGAATCGCCACAAATTACCTCCCCCACAAATATTGCAAAATACTCCTATTCAACCAGGCGTACTCTCACCGATCAAATCTACAGCGACCCTGAAAATCGTTCTACCATCTACTGCGCCTGTACCTTTGAGGATAAAAGAAAAATCGACTACAGTGTTAGTTTCCTCAGTAGGACTTTTTCTTTTACTATAAAATCCTCAATTGCATTTTGAAATGCAGTATTTTTCAAAATATGGGCACTATTAGTTCTAATTAGGCTTTTATCATCTTTTTTAATTCATTTAGAGAATATATCGGTGAAGAACATGTTTTATTACTACAAACATATATTGCTGGAATTTTTTCCCCAGAATCGGCCTTTCCTCTTAGAAGTTCAATTGAAGAATCGGACGGATGGGCCGAAAATGCCAGCACTTTATTGGGAATAAATTGCTGTTGCAAATACTTGATGACCTCTCGAGTTTCAGAATCTTTATCATTTCCTATTACTGCAATTTCTGTTGATGTATCCAAATAGTAGTCAAGGGCAATCGATGCTTGAATGAAAGCTGACGGATATTCTTTCATCTGAGTTGAAAATGCAGATAAGAGATCCTTGGCCTTTTCCATATAAGAGGCATTGTAAGTGAAGGAATAAAGCCTAAGGAGGTTGAGCAAGCTGACCCCGTTGGGACTCGGTTCTGCGGTGTCTGTGAAATTGACGATTGGGCACAACAATTCATCCGATTGCTCCGCATAGAAATAGGCCTTTGAGCTTTTGGACCATAAAAGATTATCCTGTCTAATTTGCAATTGCTTGGCCCAATCCATCCACAATTCATCAAAATCGCTTTCATAAAGATCCAAAAGACCTTGGATCAAATAGGAATAATCATCTAAATAGGCACTGAATCTTGCCTCACCATCACGGTATCTGCGCATGAGTCTTTGATTTTTATCTAGGTTATCCTTGATAAATAATGCGCAATTTTGAGCGTATTTCAAATAGATGGTGTTCCCAAAAATCTGATAGGCCTTGGCAAATGAAGTTAGCATAAGCCCATTCCAGGAAGTGATGATTTTGTCATCCAAATGGGGGTGGATACGTTTTTCCCTGTGATTAAATAATTTCTTTCTCATTTTTTTTAGTTCATCTGAAAAAACGATGGATTCATTGTCGCACGTTAAGAGGTTAAGGTGATTGGTTTCATTTTCAAAATTGCCATATTCGGTGACACCGTAAATTTCTTTTACCTTTTTAAACTCTTCTCCATTTAAAAGATCTTCAAGCTCTTTTTGAGTCCAAACATAGTATTTTCCCTCTTCTCCTTCCGAGTCAGCATCTTCTGCCGAGTAAAATCCTCCCTTCGGATCTGTCATTCGATTCATGACATAATCAAGTGTCTCCTTGACAATTTCTGCGTAAAGGGGATTCTGAGTGGCCGAAAAGGCCTCTAAATAACACAAGGAAAGATTGGCATTATCATAGAGCATTTTCTCAAAATGAGGGATGAGCCATTTATCGTCTGTTGAATATCTGGAAAAGCCAAATCCGATATGATCGTAAAGGCCCCCTTTAAACATGCCTTCCAGTGTTTTATCAATCATATCAAGAATTACTTTTTTTTCAGATTCGATTGAGGCCCTCTTTTGTAATCTAAGGAGAAGGCGAATGCTCATGGAAGGTGGAAACTTTGGCGCCCCTCCAAACCCACCATAATAGGGTTCAAATGAATTCTTCATTTCACTGTAAACTGATTGAAGGAGTGAATCGCCGATAATATTATGGTTTTCGACTTCTTCGAGTACATTCATTTTTAAATGATCCCGGAATTTTTCAGCAGTTGATTTTAATTTGTTATAATTATCTTTCCAATCAGATCCTATGGTTTTTAGAAGGTTTTTGAAATGCTCCTTTGGGACATAGGTACCTCCCCAGAAAGGTTCGAGATCCGGGGTCAAAAACATGGAAAGGGGCCATCCTCCCCGATGTCCCATTAATTGAATGGCCCTCATGTAAATACTATCCAAATCGGGTCTTTCTTCCCGATCTACCTTGATGGAGACAAAATACTTATTGATAATTTCAGCGACATCCTTGTGTTCGAAAGTTTCTCGCTCCATCATGTGGCACCAATGACAAGTTGAATAACCAATAGATAGAAAAATTGGCTTATTCTCTGATTTGGCACGATCTAAGGCCTCTCGGTTCCACCCATTCCACCATATGGGGTTATCCCTGTGTTGAAGGAGATAAGGGCTTTTTTCATATTTAAGTTTATTTTCATTTGATTTATTTGACATTTTTTATATCCTCATAGCGCTTTTTCCAACTTAGGTAATTGACCTTCGCCGGATTCATAAATTTCAACATTTATTTTTCTCATTTCAAATGGTGATAGGGCCTGAGGGTTTGAAGGCGAACATCATCGACAGCTCCACCAACTGTAAAATGGTACATAGACTGGAAGGAATTATCCTTCAATCCAATGTATTCGTGAACGGGATCATCAAAGAAACAGCCAATACCTGTGGACCTTACACCATGGGCCTCAGCCTCCAAATAGAGAACCTGCCCAATTATTCCAGATTCCCAGTAAAGGACAGGGTAACATGTTGGGTCCACATGGACCGATTTTTCAAAATTGGCCAACATGGCCAGAGAAAAGGCACTGTCTCCTGCAATGGCCTGGCCACAGCTAATGGCGGCTGCGACACTTCTTACATCGGCCTTAGCGAGCTGATAAAGGGGAAAATCCTCCTCCACTTGGCCCCAACTATATTCAGGATTTAGCTTTGTCCTTAATAATTTAAAATCATCAGGGTTTCGAACAAAAATATAAACCCCCTGATCCAACCCCTCTACTCGATGAACGAAAAGGACAAGGTGTATCTTGGGTTCACAGAGTTCCAAATCAAAGGGGATTGCATCCGACCGAGGTAAAGTTTTATCCAACATAGATAAAAACTGATCTTTTGTTATGGAAGTCTCCCCGTCCATGGCCAAAGCACTCCTCCTACCTTTAATAATAATATGGGCAGAGGATGAATTTTTTGGGTAATCCTTCATGGGAGGATAATCAGGGGAAACCTGGGGAGTACTGGCAGTTCTATCTTTTTTGCAATTTGATGCCACAATATTTATAATCTCCCAATCCACATGCTCCCCACTTAATTGATTGGGAACTCCACTAAAATCAAGTTTCCTGAATTCTTCCAAAATTTCATAGGAAAAACTGTCAAAGGAATGGAAGTCCTTCGAATGATGAACAAGACAAAGAATATCGCCCTCTTCAATTTCAGCGGGAATTTGTTGCATCTGACGAAGGCCAAGAATTTCATCCACATCCTCATGGGAAAACTGATTGAGGCACGTCACATTCCAACCTAAAAGGTTGGCGCTCATTCTTATACAGGCCAGGGCATGGCCTAAATCGAGGTGACAATAGCGATATGCCCTCTCCCCATATTTCCAGGATTCCCGCCAATAAATACTGGAGAGCCCAACTACAAATCCTTCCCCTTGAAAGAATTCAAATAGCTTTTCCTTGAGAGAGGATGTCAAAAGTGCCCTTCTCTCGAGGGAATGTAAGTAGGGGGAATAATGGTAGATGCCTGATTTCAAATCTGGTAAATCGGGAAGGACAAGATACCCTTCCGTAGGGTGAAGATTTCCACTTGAGGGGTTTATTCGAAGGGACCAGGTGGCACCAGGGATTGATTTCCAGGCCGAAAGTCCTAAGGCATATTCCAAAAATATTCCTAAATTTTGTAAGTTAAAATCCTTTGTTGGGTTAATTTTATTTTTATAAATGTTGAGATAAGGAATTTCTTTCACATCCTTTCTAAAAGGTAGACCAATTTTCTCAGCTCCGCGGTAAAAACGAAAAGGATTAGGCTGGGTGTCCCACTCCAAAAATCCAGGAGCACTGGCAAACCGATTGGGATAATGCTTGGTTTGGTTATGATAATGGATAACGTAATTTTTCTTTTGTTCAATACCCAAAATTTACGGCCCTGCTTTTATCTCTGTTAATAAATGGATTTCTTCATTCTATATCTTAAGTTTCACTACAGCTAATGATTGGCAACAATCCAATTATCTCATTTGTAGAAAAAAAAGCCAAGCTTAAAAGAATACTAAAGAGATGAATTCATTTCTGAAGAGAAAATAGAAAACGTAGAAGACTTTCCCAGTAACAAAAATGATTTTTACCTGTTCTAAAAATTCTGAAAACGAAAAGTTCTCCTTATAAATTAATTTTTTGGTGCCAAAGATGGGTTGTAAGAATAGGATCCAGAATAAACAAGACCTATAGTTAATTCCCCGTTTTCAAACTAGCAATCTTCATAAAGGGACTATTTCCATTGACGAATAGGGAAGATATTCCGTAATATACTGTTTACTTGGTATAAATGGGGGAGCCTTTTTTTGCAATTTAGTGGTGGTTGTCAAGGTTGCTCCCAGGCCAGCGCAACCCTAAGGCCGGGAATAGAACGCCTCTTAAAATTTTATTTTATCAATAAAATTGAAGATATGACTGAGCATAGGTCAGGGAAAAATCCATACTATTAGTAAAGGAGTAAAAAAATGAGTCAAGCATTAGAGGGTACGGCACTTCCCAATTTTAAGTTGCCATCCACATCTGGTAGTGAATTATCCATTCCCGATGACCTCAAAGGAAAATGGTCTTTGCTTTACTTTTATCCTAAAGATGACACTCCAGGATGTACCAAACAAGCTTGTGGGTATAGGGATGGGTTGGAATCCTTTAAAGAGTTGGGGGTTTCTGTCTTTGGTGTAAGTCTTGATGATCTTACTTCCCACAAAAAATTTATAAATAAATTTTCCCTTAATTTTCCCCTTATTGCCGATACAAATCATGAATTGGCCGACGCTCTCAAGGCCTATGGAGAACAGGAATGGAATGGGAAAAAATTTAAGGGCCTCTCCAGAGATACCTTTCTTATCGATCCAGAGGGAATTATCCGAAAGATCTGGAGAAAGGTGAATCCGGAAAGTACCATTGATGAAACAAAGGAAGCAGTCAAAGAATTTATAAACAAGTGATACGTTTACAAAAGGTATGGTCATGAAGTATTTGCATCGTGAGGACCTGTTTACCTGGTCTGAATTTAATCCTGAAAGGAACATAGATTTTAACAGTGTTTTATGGGCCCGAAAGGATGGAAATATTATTATCGACCCGGTCCCCCTTAACCCCCATGACCAGGACCACATAAAAGAACTTGGTGGGGCCAAATGGATTATTATTACCAACTCCGACCATATCAGGGACGCTAAAAAAATCAGGGAAATGACTGGCGCCAAATTGGCCGGGCCACTGGAAGAAAAAGAGACCCTTCCCATTCAATGTGACCACTATCTTTCAGATGGGGATGAATTAGTTCCTGGACTAAAGACGCTTGAACTCCATGGATCCAAGACCCCAGGGGAGC
This sequence comes from Deltaproteobacteria bacterium, assembly GCA_004356615.1. GTDB lineage: Bacteria > Bdellovibrionota > Bacteriovoracia > Bacteriovoracales > Bacteriovoracaceae > SMWT01. Next base: position 6,166 of record SMWT01000088.1, read on the forward strand.
TTGCTCTTGTTCTGGAAGATACAACATTAATCACTGGTGACCTCATCAGGGCCCACCGGCCCGATAATCTCATGATTCTCCCACGGGAGAAACTGACGGATTTTAAAAAGGCCAAAAATTCACTTTGTTATCTTTTGGACTTCAAGGGAATAGAGGCCGTATTGGTGGGTGATGGGTGGCCCATCTTCAAAGATGGATATAAATATTTAAAAGATTTATTTGATCAATTGGATAATTAATAATTTTAAAGGATCTTTTTCCCTCTTTTAAAAAAATTCAAAATCTGAAAAAATAGACTCCTATGAATAAAAAATTAGGTCTTGTTTTAACTGGTGGTGGAGCTCGAGGGGCCTATTTTTTTTCTTCTCTAAACCGCTGTCTTCCATTCCTGCGTGCAGACCTGCGTGCAGGAGCTAAGCAGGCCGCTTGCAAGTGCAATAAAGTTCAGGATTGAACTTTAAGGAGGTAAGCTGGCCGTTTCCAAGTGGAGCAAAGTTCAGAAGTGAACTTTGAGGAAGCTACTTTTGGCTTGCCTACGGCACCCTTCGGGTGAATTAGCTGGATGCTAATTCAAGCAGTTTCCGTACCGCCTCAGTTTTCAGAAATCTAGTTCACAAATTGCAGGAGCAATTTGGAGCGCCTTAGGCGTCCGAAGGATTGGAGACCAGGAAGGTTTCCAACTCAAAAACAAGGTTAATTGTTTCTAGGAACTGTGCTTGTAAAAATATATCGATGGATTTTCCAACTAGAATTTATTTTCTTGAAGATAAA
>SMWT01000089.1 GCA_004356615.1 Deltaproteobacteria bacterium
AAAGTACTATCCGATGCTGGCGAGAGAACTAGTAAGGGAAGGGTTGTATTTCTCGGCCGTTCCCTACATGAAAGAGTTCCTTTTAAGCTCCAGAAGAATTTACGGAAAAGAAATCAATGACCTGCTTGAAACCATAATTGCAGAGGTAGGAACCAGACAGTTTGAAGTTCTTGATAGGCGTATATTGGAAAAAAGTGATGCTCCCTCAGTCAGATATATCCTAGCAAAAAAACTTTTTCGGCAGAAAAAATACGATAGCGCTTTAAACCTTTTAAAAAAAGAAATACCCAGGAGTAATAGTATTTCTCCTTTTGCCCTTATGCTTAAGGGTAGTATCGAATCAATTCTTAAAAAGCACACAGAATCACTGGTTAGTTTTAAAAGATGTATAGATTTTTCTAATTACTGGATTGGGCAATTTGATCGGGACTGGAGGAAAAGGCAGCTGGCGATGACCCGGGATTATTGTGTCATCGGTATTCCTAGGACCGAATATGCCATGGGTAATTTCTCCCAGGCAAAATCACATTATATGGATTTATCAAAAGATAGCTATATATGGCCTGAAATACTTTTTGAAGAAGCGTGGAATAGCTGGCATTTAAAAAACTTTAATAGAACACTGGGTAAATTAGTTACCTATAAGGCACCTATTTTCTCTTATATATTTAATCCCGAAATTGAAGTTTTAAATGCCCTGACTTACGTATATCTTTGCCTTTATGAAGACGCTCAAATTGTGGTTGATCGCTTTTATAAAGATTATTCCGAGAACGTAAGAGTTGTTGATAAGTTTTTGGCCGATCATGGAAGGAATCATAAATTTTACTATATAGTGGCCAAAGATCGCCAGAGTGGAAAGGTGGGAGGAAATCCCCTCTTAAATGATTTAATGAATGCTATTATTAGGGACCCCGCATATGCGGAGCTCTATCAGACATTTTTAAAAGGAAGTGAGGAGCTAAAAAAGGTTAAGGCCTTACCCAACTCCTTTTTTAAAACCACCATGGCCAGAAACCTTTTTACCGCCCTTACCTTGCAAAGGGATTTGATCGGCGCTTATGTTAGACAAAATCTAAATCAATACAGTTATCAAATAACTAAAACTTTTGAACAAATGACCTATATCAAACTTGAAATTCTAGGTAGACAGAAAAAAGAGCTTATGACCGCTACATTAGAGATGGGGAGAGATCGTGGTTCAGTAAAATATCTAACGCGAACATCTAAGCAGTATTTTTGGAACTTTAATGGAGAATTCTGGGCCGATGAGCTTGGGGATTATGTATTCGCCTTAAAATCTGAGTGTAAAGAATGAAGAAAGTATTTTTAATTTTATTTTTAATCCCGCTTACTCTTTTTGCTAACCTAGAAAGAAGAAGAGACAAAGTCATTGGCATTATTAGACAAGAATTAAATGAAGTTGTGCGAATTGTGAAAATGACAAACGGTCGAAATGCTGAATTTATAATAAGGATGGCAGAACTTCATTTTGAACTGGCCAGACAACTTAGAGATCGGGAAAATGCCAAGTATTTAAAATTACCCATCAAAAAAAGACAAAAAACAAATAAAAAGCAATTTTTTGCCAAGTCTCAGAGAAGCTTTAATAATGCCCAAAAAGCGGCCAAGTTTTTTTTAAAAAGACATCCTGGCCATCCTGACAAAGGAGAGGTTTACAATATTTTAGCTAAAAATGCGCAGGAATTTCAGAAAACTAAAACCGCCAATAAATATTTTAAACTCGCTAACAGGGCCTCTAAAGGAAATAAGAAACTTCAAAAACAAACCAGTATTTCCATGGCCGAAGATAAATATAATAAAAAGAAATATCGCCAGGCCATCCCTTTATATGAAAGGGCCTTAAAAGGCACGAGAGATCGCTGGTATACCAAGGATGCTTACAATCTTTCCTGGTGTTATTTTCGGGTGAAAAATTACTCTAGGGCCATCTCTACAATGAAGGAAGTTCACAGACTCAGTGGCAAGGGTAATTATATTAATATGAAGGCCAGTGTGGAGAGAGACCTGGCCTATTTTTATGTCAAGGCCCGCAGAGTGGACGATGCCATAGCTTTTTATAAAAGTATTAGGGCCAACATTCCGGATAAGTTTATTGCCTTGGCCAAATATCTGGCAAAGGAACAAAAATATTCAGATGCGGCAGAGATTCTTAAGCAAGCGCTTAAATATGGCGCTACTAAAAAGCAAGAGGCCACCATATATACCACGCTTTTAGAACTCTATGAAAGGTATGGGAAATATACGGCTCATCTCAAGGCCTGCCAGAGGTTATTTGCTCTAGATAGAAATAGGGATTTATCGAGGGATTCCAAAGAAGTTCTAATTTATCAAGTTAAGCGCCTCTCCGCCAAATTGCAAAAACAAGTGGCCAGTAAAACCTACAAAGGAAGACCTAAAATTCGCCAAGGCAAGGCCTTGATGGCGGTGAAATATTTTAAGATGTTAACCGTGCTTGAACCAGATGAGAAGGCCAAGTGGAATTTCTTCACCGCTGAAACTTATTACGCCATTGGATACTTTGAATCGGCCATACCCTATTATGATAAGGCCAACAAGCAGGCGCTAGATAAGGGAGATCGGAAAATGGCAGACAGGGCCATCAACGCTCTCTTAGCGGCCCTAGGAAAGCCTAAGATCAAGCGGAACACTAAAACCAGATATACCCTTCCCGCCTTTAACTATTATTTAGAAAACTATCCTAAATCTAAAAGATCGTACTCAATCTATCAAAGGACCTTTAATCTACACTTTAAAAAAAGACAGATGAAAGATGCTGAAAGAATACTGATGAATTTTAGCAAGAATTTTCCCCAGGCCAGAGGCAAGCAAGAGGCCATGATCGCTCAGGTCATTGATTATTATAAAAAACGAAAAAATTATAAAGAAGTTGAAAGATGGACTGAAAGAGTGACCAAAGGGGAGTTTAATGTAAGTGATACTTATACTAAAAAAGTTAGACTTGCCTATGTTTCCACTAAAATTGAAAAGATACAAAGGGCCGAGGGTAAAGGGGCCAAAAAAGAAGCTTTAGAAGGGTATATGGAAATTTATGGCAATAAACTTGCTGGAAGAAAAGCAAGAGTAAATGCCAGCTATAATATCGCCACTATTTTCTTTGAAATGGGTGATGTGAATAATGCAAATATTTGGGCGCTTAAATCACTGGCCATGAGAAGTACAAAGGAAAAATTAAAATTCGCTAGTTCATATATGGCCTTTGGAAATGATTTTTTAAATCGTCGGGAATTTTCCAAGGCACTCACCATTTATAAAAAGTTACTAAATGGTATATGCCGAACCAAGTCCAAGTACCGTAAAAGTCTTTACCAAAATATTTATACCATTGAGTTGGCCCAAAAATTTGTGATATCTGCGAGATCTAGCGTAGAAGGCCTTAAAAAATGCGGTATTCCACTCAGAACGGTTAATAATTCCCGCTTAGATGTCTTATTAGAGATGTCACGGATTAAGAGATGGCGAGATTTCAATAGCTATTTAATAATTTTAGAAAAGATACCCGCACTTAAACCTAGGCTGATCGAACCGCTAGATAAACTCCGTGCCTACTACATTGATTTAGGGCTAATGAAAAAGGCCAATTCCATTAAGGCAAAGATTCTTTATCTCTATAGAAAATCTCCAAAAAAGAATGTTCCGGCCAGTGCCTTAGACATCGTTGCCAACTATGAAATGGCCAACCTTAATCGCGAGGCCGCTAGATTCAAACGGGCCCGGTTAAAATTTCCTATGAAAGTTTTCCCCGCCTCCATGCAAAGAAAATTTAAGGCGCTAGAACGGGTCAGAAAAAAGGCAGCATCTGTTTTTGCCATAGGGTCATCAAAGGGGATTATAGGCGGAAGAAGAGTTTTAGTGGAAACCCATGAGGCCTTTATTAAAGAAGTTGAAAGGCTGCGCCCTCCCTTTAAAGAAAAAAAGAATATTGCCGCATTTAAAAAAGATATGAGGATGCAGATAATAGGTCCCCTTAAACAAAATATAGGGAAACAGATTAGACTTGCTAAAAATGAGATCTTAAAAAATAATATTTTTTCAAGAGATAATAACTTTTTCTTAAGCAAAAACCCTAAAGGGATCAGTACCCAATATTTTTATCCTGATGGGGCCATACTCATGGATCGAGGGGGTGGCAAATGAGAGTTTTCCTCTACTTTATGGTGGCGGTACTGCTTTTTTCTTGCGGTGGAGCGCCTACCAAGAAAAAAAAGAGTATGGACTTTGATTACAAGGAAAAACCCAAGGTTTCTAAAAGATATAATGCCCTTAATGATAGATATGCTTACAGTAAAGGTAATAAGGATGCACTAATTCAGGAATCCATGGCCCGGGCCCAGAGTAAAATTTTAAGAAGGGTGGCGGGCGATGATGATCCAATTTCGAGGTTAATCGGGAATTGCTATAAGAAGGATTTTAATGAGGCCTTTGAAGTAGCAGATAAATACTATGAATCATATAAGAAAAATCCGGCCTATTGGAATCAAATTGGGAGTTGTTACCTTTTAAGGGGTGAGCAAAAAAAGGCCTTGATTTATTATAATACCGCCAGGTCTCTTAATCCTAGATATGCACCGGCCATAAATAACCTGGGAGTCATTTATGAGAGGAGAGGAGAGGATGAACAGGCCTTGATCAAATTTAAAAAGGCCATGAGACTCAACTACGCTGCTAATACTCCCAGATTCAACCAAGCAAATCTCTATCTAAAATACGGCCTTCATCAAAAGGCCTGTCCACTTTTTTTAGGACTTGATAAAGAGGCGCCTGGGGATCCAGATGTGGTGAATGCTCTTGGAGTTTGTAACCTTTTAAAGGGGAGATATAAATCTGCCGCTATCAAATTCGCTGAGCTAGATCGGGATCATTTTGAAACACCCTATATTGGCATCAACTATGCGCTCGCCTTGCAACTTTCCGGGAAAAGAAGTGAGGCCGAAGATATTATAGATGATATCGATTCAGGAAAACTTGGAAATTTAAAAAGGTATCACCAAATGGTTAAAAACTATATTTCAAGGGGGAGAAGGTGAAAAAATTAGTGTTTCTTCTTTTAATTACTATGCCCATGATTGGGATCACTCAGGGCAGAAAGGGAAAAGTAACGTACAAATACAGGAAATACGAGAAATTTGATTTTGAAGATATGGTGATCGAAGGAGATATGGGTTCTCCAGGAGACCTATCCATCGCCCCCAGGTATCAAAGAAGATTTAAAAATCCTCTTCCCATTCGCTGGGATTTTAAACCGCAAATTCGCAAGGCCATTGAAAGGATTAGATAATGGAATATGAAGGAAACGAAAGACGACAGCTTTTTGAACTAAGGCCCACCGGTAAGGAAAAAGAGGGGATCTTAGTTGATAAGAGGAGAATGATCATTGGCAGAAGTGAGCAGTGTGACATTGTCTTAGATTATCCCGACATAGGCCCAATTCATGCCATTTTAGAGATAACCAAAGATGGCAAAAAACTCTATGACATGAATACCAGGTCTGGTTGTTTTATAAATGGTGAGAAGGCCATTGATGGTAGTTATAATGAGGGTGATAAATTAAAGTTTGGATCTCATGAATTTGAATTCAAAAAATTTGTTAAAGAAGAAGTACTACCGCCAGTTCTTGATATGCTTGATCCCACTCTTCCACCTCGAGGGATTCCCCCACTAACAGGAGCGGTTCCCAAACTACCGCCAAGTATACCCACAGAACTACCTACCCCCACCGGTAAACCGGCCCACGTTCCAATAAGAAAACCCTATGTGGTCAAGGTGGCCTACCCTTTAGCAGAAGATCCTAAGGCCGATTATAGCGAATATATATTTGAAGATACGGAAGATTTAATTCCTATTTTTACCTATGACGAAAAATCTTCAGTTGAAGTGACCATCATGTTTGGAGAAAAAATATTTTCAGTCGATTATTTACCGGTAAAAGATGGAAAACTTCGTCTAGTGGGAAGATCTCCCTCTTCAAATGAAGTAGAATTCCCCGTTTTACCTAAAAAAGATAAATTTGAACTAGTAACGATCTCTGGTGGAAAAATACAAGTTAATCCCATACCAGGGTATGAGTCATTGGTGCTAGCAGATGTGGGAGGGGCGACCAGAGAAAACGAGGGGCCCATTACCCTTGGCGAAGATGACATTTTAAGGTTTTATAAAAACGATATTCAGCTATTTGTCCGCCAGAGCTCTTCACCTCCTAGAGTTAAAAGCGCTCCTATTTTTCCAAAAGATGGGACCTTTTCTAAAACATTAACTATAGTATATTTAATATTGGCACTCTTTTTAATCTGGATGCAGTTTTTTGTAGAGGTGGACAAGGAGCAAGAAGAAGAAAAAGCGGCCAAGCGGATCGCTAGAATTTTACACAAACCAAAACCAAAGAAAGTGGCCAGGGCAAAAACCCCGGCGAAAAAGCGGGCGGCGACCCCCACTCCTTCCAAAGCAAAAAAGACCCGGGTAAAAAAGATCAAAGCGCCAAAAAAGGTGGCAAAAAAAGCACCACCTAAAAAGGCCGCACCAAAAAAGGCCAAGGTGAAAATGCCTAAAAAGGTTGTAACCAGAAAACCAAGGCCAAAAAAGGCCGCAGGACCTCCCAAGGCCCGAAAAAAGGCCCCGACAAAAACAG